>NZ_JBHLUU010000116.1:0-66834 GCF_042433785.1 Robertmurraya beringensis
TCGCCCTTGATACTTTTATCGCAACCTTTTTCGACTGTTTGTCAAGAGCGATTGCGGGGCCTCACGTCCCCCCAATGGAAGTGATCTAATACTTTACATAGTTTTCATAGAACTTTTGACACTACCACTAATATCGGATATTAATTATATGTTATATTATACAGGAAATTATATGTATTACAGCTTTGAATAACAATAGCTCCTTTGCATTTGCACATTATGTGAATAAGTGTGTGGATAAAAGAAGTTTATATAAGGAAAAGTTATTAGAAAAAAGTCAAATAATTCATCATCAACGCTTCTCATTCTTCTTTTTCTGGACATCAAATATACATGGGTCTCTACACTAGGGTGGTCATAGGTGGTCATAAATTTTTTATTAGCAATAACAAAAAATCATTCAACATTTACAGCTTCTTGTTCTAACTTGCAATTGTTTTCAAGCATATAGTTAATTACCTTATGATATTGGCTATCAACTAGCTTCGTAAGTCTTTTTTTATCATTTTCTGTTAATCTTTTGGTATACTTTTTGTGTGCTTCTAAGGTTTCTATATCCATTTTAAATGGTATGAAATCTACGCCTGTTTGCCTCTTTAAATGCTCCAATATATAGAATCCACCAGCATCAATATCGCCAAAATGATAAAAAGCTATCTGAGAATTTTGTTGATGTATTTTTTTAATAATTTCTCGTCTCACTCTGTTATGGTAGCCACCAAGATAAATAGCAAGCATATCTTTATCGCTGAATGTATGAAAGCTGGTTAAGTTTTCAATGGTTATGACAGCTTTTCCTGTCACTTCAATGCATTCAATATCAGAAAGCATTTTTGATGAGATAGCAATGTCGCTACTCAGGCTTGTTAAGTCAATCTTCTGGTCATTTATAGTTATACTCCCGGGGCCTTTAAAATTTACATAAGTGGGGTTTTTTACAATATTTAGATCACCTAAAATTCGATCCTTTTCCGGAAAAACACCGAATTCGTATATAAGATTTACTACTTTACCTGCAATTCGCTCAAAGACCTTTGAATCTTTAAAAACTTTTACTGAAAAATCTCTGGAAAAGGTTTCAGTGTCAACTTTCAATAACTCATCAACGGCTATTAAAATATTCTCTAATTCCTCTAAATCATTATTAAAAAACTGTATCGTTTTATTAGAATGGATTCTCTCATATTGTGTTTCACAATATTTATTTAGTATTTGATTTTTGTTTTTGTAGATTTCCATTAGATTCAATACTGAACTATTGATGTCCTTCTTAGGTTTTCGACCAATATATTTATATATATCTTCTAGTTTAGCAACATTCAAAATGACATTACTGTACACATGGGCAGAATTTGCCTTTGCAATGATAAAAGATGCTCTCACCAAAGTATCAACGGCTTCATTTACAGCCTGAAATATCTCATAATTTGAGTGATCAGTGTATCTGGGAAATACCGAAGAAATTTTCACATTAAATCTTTGATTCACTTTATTTTCCCCGACAAAACTTTTGCTTTTCTCATACTTATCCAATAACTTATTAATAATTTCCTTTTCATACTTGCTTATCATAGGTCATACTCCTCAATTATAGATGTACTCCCTTCTCTCATTGCCATTAAAATAGTATCTACCTTTTCACCAATTACTTCTAACTTTGCAGGTGGAGTCGCTAATATAATTTGGAAATTTTGACTGTTAAAAAAGTCCATCATAGCACTGATTCGGTTGTCATCCATCTTGTCAAAGGCTTCATCCAACATGATAATTCTAATCGTATCGCCAAGCTTATATAGCTGAACAAAAGATGCCGCTATTGCAACATAGTATGGGGTTTGGGTTTCCCCACCGCTCTTTTCTCCATAGATTTTAGAAAAACGTTGAACCGTTCCATCTTTTTTCTCAATTACAATATCATAGTCTAAATAACTACGATAATCCGTGTACTCTGCTAGAACTTTCTCTCCCTTATCGTCATATGCAGTTAATTTAGCAAATAAATCTTCCATTTCTTCCTTATATTCTTCTTCAAAGGAATTGGACCATATAGTATATCCTTCATTATTATCTTTTGAAGTAATCATATGATAAATGCTTTCCTTCTTTTTATTGTAGGTTATTTCAAATTTATAACGATCCTCACCATAATATATATCTTTAAGTGCTGAATTGAGGTTTTTAAATTCTAATCTTGCATTCTCGATGTTTTCTTTCAATCTCGCCAAAAATGATTCCCTGAATTCTAACTCACAATTCTCTTTAGCTCTTTTTAAATCCTCTTCGTATTTTATAATATCTGATGCTACCAACTTATGATGTTCCTGAATATATTCATTGATTTGGTCATACCCAGTACCGAGATCACAGTCATATTTACTACAGTAGCTGCTTTGGAGCTTAATCAGCTCGGTACAATACTCCTCTTTTTTATTTTCCAATCCAACTTTAAGTGGTGAAAAATTATGAACAATAGTTGCTGGAGATTTGATTTTTACTTGCTCATTAAACTTATTAATCCCTTGTATAGTAATTTCTGTGTCAATATTACATAGGTCATTGAAATTATTTTCTAATGCAGAAATTAGGCTTCCCTTGCTTTCTATATTTTCCTCATTTGATTCTATGGTATTTTTAAGCTTACCAATTGTTTCAAAAAGGGTATTATATTGAATTTGTTTTTTATCTACCGCTTGTTTACATTCGTCAATCTGCATTTGTATCTCAATATACCCTGGATTAGCTTGTGCTTTTTTTAGCTCGAATAACTCCCCGTTGATCAAGTCAATATTATCTGCCAAACGTTTAGGGGCATCCATGTTTTCTTTTAGGACATCCATTTTACATAGGTTTATTTTTTCTATTATTTCTTTATCATCAACGAGTTTACTTTCTGCTTTTTTTATATCCTCTTTTAAAATTTCTAGCTCAGCTTCTTTATTTTTAAGCTGAATTTCATATGCGTGTGCTCCTATATAAGGAGTATGATAGACACTCTCAGCGATTTTACGAACTGCAAAATTTTGATAAAGCATACAATCAGATGTTATTGCAACTTTATAGTTTTTTAGGTTTTCTATATAGTCACAACGGAAAACACGATTAAGTAAGTAGGTAGCGTATGCTTTTGCATAACGATTATCACTTTTTAGAACATATGCAAGTGAATCTTTGTCAGCCACTGCATTAGTATCAAGCTTTCCAGTATTAACAAGTCCCACTGTATGGACTTCCTTTTTAATATTATTGTAAACCGTTAACGCCACTCGATAATGTTGTGGCTCAACAATAATGTAAAATCTCTGACTATTAAGGTACCCCTCTACTGCATTTTGCCACTTACTATCTGTAATCTCGAGCAAGTCTGAGAAGATTCTCACTTCACTTCGTATTCCCTGATTTAAAAATTCCTTTTCAATCGCTGTTTTCAATTTCATTGTATTCGGTGGGTATGTTAATTTCTTATTTTTAAGATTTCTAATTTCATTTTCTAAATCAAGCCTTTGAAGTTTATATCTTTCAAGTAAATCCTTGATTCTATAGTGTTCAGAGCTATACTCTTCAAATAATTTCTTAAGTTCTTTTTCTAATTTATAGATCATTTCCGCTTTCTTTTCAGTTTCTGTATTTACCGTCTCTAAACTTAATAGTTCTTCTTTTGTCATGATAAACACTTCATGTTGATGCAATAAGCTCAATGCATCAACGACTTTGTTTAACATGGCTTTAAGTTTATTAACTTCTATTACCTCTTTTTCCTTATCCTTCTTCAGTATTTCAATTCTATGTTTTATATCTTTAATAAGTAGTGTTGTTTCATTGTTTGAGAGTGCACCTTGTAGACTAGCAAGTCTATCTCTCTCATTTTCAAGACTTACTTTTTGAGTTTTTTCTATATTCTGCTGATTAATAAGCTTTTGCCCTAAGACGTAATTGTTTTGTATCAGTTCTTCACATTCTTGCTTTTTTGCTTCAATCTCAGCTTTTTTTATTAAAATTTCATTGGTCTTTATCTCTCGATCTTTTGAAACAATGTCTTCATTTTTTGATAAAATCGTCTCAAGCTCTGATATCTTTTCCTTAGTTGAATCCATCAAATCTTCTAGCTCTTTTAAAGCAGCTATATTATTTCTCAAAGTTTCAACTTCTATTGTTTTTTCTGGGAGTATGAATTTATTAATAAAATCTTTAACATTATCCATAGGTTTAAATGCTAAGGATTTAGGTATCATATCAAAGAATCGAGGCTCCAAATTACCTAGCCTTTGCCCAAACCTTGCTTTAGCTTCAGAAATCTGTGAAATGAGCTGCACCTTTTTATCATTTTTTCTAAATTCCTCTGTCGTAGATGGCCTTCCGCCGGTCAAGAAAGATAATTCCTCAAGTTTACTTTCTTCTCTAAACCATTTTGTTGTAAGTTTACTTTCTTCATCTGGTGAATCTATTTTAACTCCAAGAGTAAAATATTTACTTGTTTTTTCCTCATAGAATTCCAGTGCAACATATGTAATTACGCTGCCACTTCTGACATAGTTACTACCTTCAATTCCTGTTTTACAACGGACATAGCCCTTTAAATCACGACTGCTTTTCTCATTTGCAGCTGTATTGAACTTACGTGTATTCGTAGTTAAAACTAATTGAATTGCATCTAAAATTGTTGATTTTCCTGCCGTATTTTCACCACTGACTAAAAATGAGCCATTGACACTAATGGTTTCATTAACAAAGTAATGCCAGTTAATTAACCTAATCCTGCATAGTTTCTTCATCATCATTCTGCTCACCTCCATTCATATATTTATTTAGTTTTTCATTTATAGCATCGTAAAGAAGAGTTAAATTATCATTGGGCACAGCAAATAATACGGACGGATAAATTTTTATTCTTGCATCAGACATCGTAACATCACTGTCAAGATTTGAAACGATATTAAATCTCTTAAACAGTCTAATTGTATCTCTAAACACGGTTTTATCTATGTTTGTTTTGGCCTCAATTTTGAGCATATTATACTTTTCGTGTATTTCATCTGATAAAACGATTACTTCCTCATTCAGAGTTAATTCCTTCCGTTTTTCGATATACAATAGCCTCAAGATTAGTAAAATAATGCTTTCAATTTTCCTTAGCCTTATCCTCCCAGTGCCAGCAACATTAGTAAGGGCAACAACGCCTTGCATCTCATTAATTTCAATTTTATAACCTAGTAAATCGAAGTATTCTATGAAAAGCTCTCTATTCTGGACAATAAAAATATAATCATTCCGTGTATCGTCTTTTTTCTTAAGGATAAAGCAATGATTGAGAAGTTTATTAGCAGTCGTTCTAAATTTTTCTTTTTGTATGACACTTTCTTTTAATATTTCCATTCTTACTATTCACACCTCTCAATCACAAAATCTGAGAATCGAAAATCATTAACCGTAATAACCTCATTAGTTTGGGTTGTTTTATACATAGATTTTTTGTCTTTTCCATAGAGACTTATAAAAATTATCCTTATTAAATCTCTCTTAGTATCTAAAGGAAGCGTAGAAGCCAGGACAGCTTGTTTATCCCTTAATAATTCTTCAATATATGTATTAATATTTTTTCTAGAAAATCTATTCTTATTTTTTTCATGTAAAGCAAGTTTCCGGCGTTCTCGCTCATCTTCCGAAATCCCAAGCGTAGAGCTAAGTTCTTGTGGAATAGACATTTTCCTTGAAATAGGAACTACATATAGCGAGTCACTATCGATAAATCCTTGTGGGAATATATTAAACACATCAAGGAGTGTGTCATCCACCTCATCATATAGGTTTATGGTTTCATCACGATTAAATTCATCAGATAAATACGCTAGTATCTTTGAAATCTTACCTTCTGCATTATTGGTATTAGTCAACAGGAACTTCGCTCTTGCAACAGCACTTCCAATGTATTTAGCATTTTTATTGTCTATCTCGGAAATAATATCATCATAATTTCTAAAGGCCGAGATAACATTTAATATCTTTCCTCTCAATAAATCTTCTGCTTCTACTTTTTCTTCTACTTGCTCTATTTCCATATAGCCCAGTACTGCACGCTCAAAAATATTTTTATCATTTAATATGTTGTAAAGATTCTCAATTATTGACGTTCTAAAATGTGATATATTATCACTCGTTTTAATACGATGATAGGCTTTAGATCCGATATCTTTATGGTAAACAAAGAAATCCTGTACAATTTCCCCAGCCGTCTTTTCATTTGTAATAGCATCAATATATTTCTTAATATTGGTGTTTAGTTTCTTTAGACCCGTGATTAATTCTTCCGTATTTTCTACTACACGTTTTATAATATATTCATAGGGCTTCACATAGGCTTCTTTATTCAAAAGGGTGGCATGTATTTGAGATACTAGGCTCTGATATTCCATTTCTTCATTCTTTAATATCTTGTTGAAAGATTCAATCATAGTAGCAGCATAATCAAACAAATTTATCTTTACCCTATAGTCATTGGAAACCTCATATTCTATCCAACCATTATCCTTTAAATTACGTAAAATTGCGTTTGCCTTTGCCCTGGAGTCCTTTGCAATCTCTTCATTATCATCAAATATCATATCTTCACTTGATTGATCTTCAAAATAACTTTCAAGCTCTGCAAGGATAACTTCCTTATCAACGCCAAACGACAATTCAGTTTTATATGTATTGTATATGAGCCTGATACAATCAATATAGGTAGTTTTATATTTGCTCGTTAATGGTTTGAAAAAATCTTCTGAAATTATGTTGAATAAATTTATTATAATCACCTCTTTCTTAACACTCTTGATAGTAAAATAAAAAGGAAGCTCAGGGCCTCCTTCTCTGAATAACTAGTTTAGACTTGCTCCGCAGCCGTCACTTTCTTAAAAGTAACTTCTTCTAGTACATTGAAGTGCGCCTTCCCACACTCTATCTTATCATTTTCACTTTCACGAAGTTTTGTCTCATCAAGTGTTGATTTTGTTTCGGCAACTAAATAGAGTTTAGCTTCTTCTCCTACTCTTTGTCTAACAATCGCCCAATCTGGATTGTATTTTCCAAGTGGTGTATCAACAGTAAACCAGCGAGGGAGTTTAAGGAAAAACTTAATATCTTCACGTTGATCTAATTCTTCTGCAAACTTTTTCTCCACTTCAGAATCATACTCAAGAGCATCATATATAGATCCTTCTACGCTAACCATTCTACTAATGTAGCCTTCTATTTCATTTTCCTCGAATAATCTCATTTCATATTCGTCACCAGATATTTTTTCATACTTTATTCCTTCAACCATCATCTTTTGCATGGTTATACGAATAGCTTTAGTTACCTGGTCCAAAAATTGTTGTGGATTTTGCCAGATATCCGCGAGACGGTTGGATTTCTTGAGAATAACAGCTATTGTCTTACGTGTTAGTTCAGTCTCCTTTTGAATATAAGAAAGAATATCAGGGATGTTAGTAATTTTATAATCTATACTAGCTTCGTTAATAGCAAGCATTTTATTAGAGATACCATCCTTCGTAATTCCAAAGCTTGCCTTCCGTGTATAAATTTTTGTTTTTTCCACCTTGGGCATTTGTCGTATTGCAGTAGCAGCCCTTACAATTAGATCATTTGAATCATAATGTACGGAGTATCGAGTCTTATACTTAATTCTTTCCCATAGCTCAACAAATTCTGTGTGATCACGCCATTTAGGAATAAGGTTCACTTTCTTACGCTCTCGCTTGTTGTTTATTCTCTCTTTGTTAAACACCTCGCCAGTTTCTTCTTCAATTTCAGTTTGAAGAGAAGTAGCAAAATCTTCGTAATTCTCATTAGCAATTATGGTTAAGCGATTTATATGATCATCAAATATTCTATTACCTGTCTCATCTACAGGAAGACGCAGACCTCTCCCTATTTCCTGTCTCTTTTTTAGTTCAGACTTCGTTTCATTGAGGGTACAGATTTGAAACACATTAGGGTTATCCCAACCCTCACGTAAAGCAGAGTGGCTAAAGATAAAACGAAGCGGTTCTTCCAGTGACAATAACCTCTCCTTATCTTTCATAATTAATTGGTATGCCTCATCGTCTGCTTTCGTATTACCTCTTGTATCTTTTGCTTTACCTTTTGTATCAGTTGCAAAATATCCATTATGGACCTTTTCCACCGTTGGAAGATTGAGGTCTTTGTAACGTGGCTTAAAAGATAACTCCTCATACGCATCAATAAACCACAGACGTATTTTCCCGTCGTCTTCAGTATAATTCGAAACTTTATCAATAAAAAATAGGGATAGTACTTTTAATCGACGGCCTTCTGGACGCTTTTGTCTAATTCTTAACTCTTTCTCAAGATGTTCCTTTACCGTTTCATAAATTTGAACCTTCATTAATTCATCTGTTTGTCCACCAATAGTTTGTCCCTCATTTAGGCTAACACCATTTGTAAAAGCAATATATCCGCTGCCTGCATCGATATAATCTACTACAAAACCTTTATACATAGTTCTCTCATTAGAGATTTCATATAAATCTGTACCATTCTTACTTATCGATATGCTTTTTCGTTTCGGTCCGTTTTTTTCCTGTATATCCATTTTTACCTTAGCTGTAATTTTTGTTTTTGTTGCTTTAATAGATTCTACAGCAATAAAGGGCTGATTAAAATCTGGATCATCTAAAACAGAATCAACTTCTATCTTCTTTACCAACTTCATATCATAAGCTTGTACTGGTCCTAAACGATATAGTTGGTTATATAGTTTCCTGTGAGTAGCTGAATAACGTAATGTACACAAAGGATTTAGCGATTGAATAGCATCCTTTGCTTGTTTACTTTCCATGTTTTGTGGTTCGTCAATAATAAGAATAGGATTAGTAGCCTGAATAAATTCAATCGGTTTTCTCCCTGAGAGTTTGTCGTTTTCCTTATGAATGATATTGTTATCCTTTTTATTAAAAGCATCAATATTAATGACCATAATTTGTAATTCCTTGGAGCTAGCAAACTGGCGTAACAATGAAACTCGACTTGAATCGTAAACCCAATAGTCAAGGGGCTGCTTTCCAAATATCGTCTGGAAATGATCTTGTGTAATTTCTAAATTTTTCAGAACCCCTTCACGAATAGCGACACTGGGAACAACGATAATAAATTTAGTAAATCCATATTTTTGATGGAGCTCATGAATCGTTCGTAAGTAAACATAGGTTTTTCCTGTCCCTGTTTCCATATCAATTGAAAAGTGCATTCCTTTTAGTTCATCAATGGGTGAAATTTTATTTTCTTCTTGAATTGCTTGGACATTTTTTAATATCTGCCAATCCTCTAATAACAGTTGATTTCCCGTTCCCAGTTCTGATAAAAATCCACCTACCATGCCTGTTAAATCAACCTCATATTGCCCTTTAGCCAAGGGTTGTCCATTAAAAACCTCTACAACTGATTTTATTGCATCCAATTGATAATCCTGGTTAGCCTCAAACTGAATTTTCAATTATATGCCCCCTAGACCGTTCTAAACTTGATAGTTCTTGACTTCATCTCAAGAACTGTATTTGTTTTTAATTCATCTTGTTCATGAAAAGCCATATCTAAACAAACTACCTGTTCCGGCTCTTCTTCAACCATTGCCTGAATAAGATTCTTATTCATTCTGTCAAGTAAACAAACAAATAATGATTTTTCTGCAACAGAATACACTCTTTCTCCTGCAAGCTCAACTTCTTCTATTTTTGTTGTAAGGTTAAAACCAGATTTCAACACAATTTCATATAAAATATCCAGTTCAGAGCGTCCATCTTTTACATTTTCCACGAATAAATCTAGCTGTTCTTCAATCTGGTCTGGCTGAGCTGCCACTTTTGAACCATCCCAAACTTTAAAATTACTAGAATCTAATTTGAACACTTTAAACCCTAAACCAACTTTATGTTCGTTATCAAACTGTAATCCCTCTTGCTCCTCTTGTTGAAACTTATAAATTACTCTGCGAACACGTTCTTTTGTAATGTCAGACATTTTACTAAATCCAAAACTTCTAGCGGCTGACTTTTCAGGAGTTTGCTCAGGTAATTGAACTAGAATATATTGATGCTCTTTATTTTCACTAGCATTTAAATTCATTAATGCATGCGCTGTACTACCAGAACCAGCAAAAAAGTCTAAAACTATTTGCCTATCTTCTTCACCTAATCCTTGCCTTAACAACTCTTGTATAAAACCTACTGGCTTCGGAAAATCAAATACTTCTTGTTCATTAAAGATTTGCCTAACTTCACGAGTACCTTGTGTATTGAATACCGTATCTAATATTGTTGAAAAACCAGTATAGTTACTTTCTAAATCCTTCAAGAATTTCTTTCGACGAGGGCGTCCATCTGGATTCTTAGGAAAAATAACTTCACCATTTTCAATTAATATTTTCATCCTTTTTGGTTCATAACGCCAACCAGTAGGTGGGCAAGAATAAGTAATATTAGTTATTGGGTCTGTTAAATCATAATGTAGATTTGGACGTTGCTCCTTGGTTGCTAAGCCGACCATATTATCACTCATCCAAAGCCCCCTAGGATCATTATCAGGGTTTGAATATTTATCTAAATCTTTGTCCTTCCCACGTAATTTTGAGCTTATGCTTCTACCATAACAAACTATGTACTCATGGTCTTGGGAAATACCGTTTTTAGAACGACTATCCACATTTTGTCTCCTCTTCCATATTAATGTACCAAGGTAAGACTCTTCACCAAAAATTTCATCTAATATTTTTTTCAAATTATCATACTCATGATCATCTATACTAACAAATATCAGTCCATCTTCTTTTAAAAGATTTCTAGCAAGGAATAAACGTGGATACATCATACTTAACCACTTCGAATGATATCTTCCACTTGTTTCAGAATTTGTAGACTGCTTAATGCCCATTTCATCTATCTGACCTGTATACTTCAAATAGTCAACCAGACCCTCCCTATAATTATCAGGATATATAAATTCATTGCCTGTATTATATGGGGGATCGATATAAATCATTTTAACTTTTCCATAATAACTTCTTTGAAGGAGCTTTAACACTTCTAAATTATCGCCTTCAACTAATATATTGGATGTTTTATCAAAGTTAATTGATTCATCAAGGATCGGCCTTAATGTTCCTGTGCTTTGAGTCTGAATGTTTTTTATTGCTTCATTTTTCCCTGCCCATGATAATCCATATCGTTCTTGATCAGTTTCAATTTGTTTTCCCAAAATCTGTTGAAACTTTTGAAAATCAATTTTCCCGTCAGTAAATACTTCGGGCATAATTTTTTTTAACTGATTAATTTTATCCGAAGTAATGTCTAAAGAATTTAACATTAATTTTTCAACCACAGTTTTTCTCCCTCCATTTTGACTATATCCTTTGCAATTATTACCCATAAACATAACAGGTAATGCTACAATTTCAATTTATTTATTTCACTTGAATACCGTTCCTTCATAGAAACATATTCAACAGATCCATCTTCATTTGGAAAGCCGATTGTCCTATCTAATAACATATCTATCGTTTCATTCGGATCATGAAAAAGCAAACTGTATCTACCACAAAGGTCAGGTTCATAGGTTTTTTCTGTATACATTATACGTACAAGCATATCCCACTCGCCTACTTGCATACTCAGGAACTCTATATCCTCATTCCTCTTTACAGGAAGCGGTCTAAATTCTCCTCGAAGACTTTTATTAAAAATTGTTATGTCACTCATAAAATAGGTAACCGAAAGGCTTATATTTGATACAAATTCATCAACTGTTACCCCCTTAGGTAATATAAAAAAATCAACTCGTACATTGCTCCTATCGTCCATTTCAATAATAATGTCTTCCTCTCTCTCCTGAACCTCTGTTAAGTCTGAAGTATCAAATTGAGAAGGTAAATAAACACTACAGATAGGAAATAGGAAAATATTCTCTTGTTGAACAACTCCCCTATGTCTAGAGCTATAAATCTTATCATGATTATGCTTAAAGTGAATAACAGGAAGCTTGATAGGATTCTCTCGTTCATCATAATAACCATGCCACGAGGCTGAATTTATAGGTTTTCCACAAAAGACCCTGCCTTTTTCAGTTTGTAAACAGGCTACATCAAAGCATTTGTTTTTAGCTGCAGAATCTATTAATATATCAACTTCACCTTTACTTGTATTATATCGTAATGGAGTTTCCTTTACTTTTATTCTTAACAATTGTTTTCCATTTCTAACTAATCTTATAAATTTCTTTTTAATCATTACATTGCCTCCCTTCATTTGTTATTGATATATATTTTCCAATCCATAAAGTTGTCATAATTATAGCAAACCTTCTAACCTGTTGACTTTGATTAAACAAACAATATCCTACAAAAATCCTTCACGCAAAACTACGGAAACCTTAAAACACTACCTAGTTACGCGAAAAAGTAAGACCCCGGGGGTCAAAAAATCCCCCGAACCATTAGTCCGAGGGAACATAAAATACACTTCATATATTGTTGGAAATCGCTAAACCTATTGATACTAAGCTATTTTAACTCTATCAACGCCACGCACTCGACGTGTGTCGTATGCGGAAACATATCTACAGGCTGAACCTCAACCGTGCGATACCCACCATCCTCAAGAATTCGCAAATCCCGTGCTAAAGTTGCCGGATTACAAGACACATACACAACCTTCTTCGGTTTCATCTCAATAATCGTTTGCAGCAATGCATCATCACAGCCTTTACGTGGTGGATCCACGACAAGTACATCCGCCACAATCCCTTCCTTATACCAATTAGGGATCACAACCTCTGCCTCACCTACCGCAAACTCTACATTATCAATCTCATTTAACTCTGCATTCCGGTTCGCATCGGCAATGGCCTCTGGGACAATTTCAACTCCATACACCTTCTTCGCCTTTTGCGCAAGAAACAGCGAAATCGTTCCAATCCCACAGTAAGCGTCGATCACTGTTTCCTCACCAGTCAATTCAGCGTAAGAAAGTGCCTGGTCATAAAGCACCTTCGTTTGCGCTGGATTCACTTGGTAAAACGATCTTGAGCTAATCGCAAATTTGACGTTTCCGATTAAGTCATAGATAACCTCTTCTCCCCATAACACACGAGTCTCGTCACCAAGGATGACATTGGTTTTCTTCGAGTTAACGTTCTGGATAATCGATTTGACCCCTTCAACTGCCTCCACGATTTCCTTAACGATCCTCTCTTTGTTTGGAAGATCAGGTGTACGTGTGACAAGAACGACCATAACTTCCTTCGTAACTTGTCCATGACGAGCCATGATATGTCTTAACGATCCTTTATGACGCTGTTCGTTATAGGCAGTGACTCCGTATTTCGTACAAATTCTCTTTACTGCCTGTACGACCTCGTCATTTTTTTCCTGCTGAATCATACAAGCTTCCATATCGATGATTTCATGGCTTCGCTGCTGATAAAAACCGGCAATCAAGCCACCTTCACGCTCACCCACAGGAACTTGAGCTTTATTTCGATATCTCCAAGGCTCACTCATGCCTAATACCGGATGAACTTTTACATTTTCTAGCTTGCCGATGCGGGTAAGCACATCTCTTACTTGTTTTTCCTTTGCTAACAGCTGTCCTTCATAGCTCAAATGCTGAAGCTGACAGCCTCCACACTCTTTGTAAATCGGACACGGGGTATCCACACGATACGGGCTCTCTTCAAGGATTTCCTCTAATCGACCGAATCCATATCCCTTATTGACCTTAATAACCTTTATTTTTGCTTTTTCACCAGGTAGCGCATTTTTAACGAATAACGGATAGCCATCTACTTTCGCTACTCCTGCACCGTCATGGGTTAAGTCTTCAAATACAACTTCTATATAATCATTTTTTTGAACGGGTATTGTTTTTGTCATTGGTTACTTCCTTTATGTTTTTCGATATGAAAAATTGTATCATAACTACCTCTCGGATACGAAATTACAAAAAGAAACTAACCACCTATCTAGTGATTAGTTTCCTGATACATTCCAACCCTCTGCTGGTCGGTCCTGTTCACGTATTTGATCAATCGGTACAAACACTTCTAGATGTCGGTATAAATTCACGAATTCCGCAGGTAATAGGCCTCCAAATTCTCCATCTAGATTGAGCTGAACCTTTTCCTCTGAGTGAACTTTGATACGGTTTGCCTTTGTATAAATCACATGCGGGTCGTTCACATGCTCCCCACGAACAGCTAATGTGGCAATGCGGATAAATTCTGCCAGGTTTGTCTTTTTTAAAATCAATAAAGTAAACATGCCATCGTTAATCGACGCATCGGGAGCGAGGCGCTCAAAGCCGCCTACTGAATTGGTTAGCCCAACTAGAAACAGCATGGCTTCTCCTTCAAAAAGCTTTCCATCATACTCGATACTTAAATCTGTCGCACGAATGGAAGGAAGCATTTCAATGCCTTTTAAGTAATAAGCGAGTTGTCCCAGCATCGTTTTTAGTTTGCTTGGTACCTCATACGTTAGCTCCGTTAAACGGCCTCCACCAGCAATATTAATAAAATACTTGTCATTAATTCGGCCGATATCAACAGGAATCGTGTCTCCCTTAACGATAATATCCGCTGCCGCTTCAATGTCACGTGGAATATGAAGCGCTCTTGCGAAGTCATTGGTCGTTCCAACCGGAATGACTCCTAGCTTTGGACGATACTCTTGCTCTGCCAGTCCATTCACTACTTCATTGATCGTTCCATCTCCACCTGCTGCTACAACTAGATCGTATTTTCGAGCGACAGCAATTTTAGCCGCCTCTGTCGCGTCACCTACACCAGTTGTTGCGTGACAAGAAGTCTCATAACCGGCCATTTCTAGCTTTTGCAGTACCTCTGGCAATTGCTTTTTAAACGCTTCTCTTCCTGAGGTAGGATTATAAATAATTCTTGCTCTTTTCATTTTCATCATCCTATTTCAAAAATAAGGTTCTTTTCTATTAGTATGTAAACTCCGAAGTTGATTCCATCATTTAACATTAATATCATATCTCACAGGTGTCATTCCTGCAAATATGTTGACAATCTATCATATCATGGAGATAGGTAAAAGTAAAAATCTCAACTCTAACAGCACCATTAAAAATATGGTAAAATTTAGACATATCACAATGAAAGTAAGGAGGACTTTTATGGAGTATGGACTACTTATCATTGCCTATTTACTAGGTTCCATTCCGACTGCCTTATTAGTTGGAAAGTGGCTCTTTCAAGTGGATATTCGAACGCTCGGTAGTAACAATCCAGGTGCGACCAATACCATAAGGGTTCTTGGGAAAAAGGCTGGATTCATTGTTCTTCTTGTCGATGTTGGCAAAGGGGCTGTTGCGACGTATTTACCCATTCTGTTTCATTCCGATCTAGATCCTCTATATACAGGCTTAATGGCGGTAATCGGTCATTGTTTTCCGATCTTTGCAGGGTTTCGCGGAGGAAAAGCGATCGCAACCACTGCTGGTTTTTTAATTGTTTACCATCCTTTTTTATTTCTGATTACTTTTCTTACCTTTTTCACCGTGATTTTTGTATCAAAATATGTATTTCTTGGATCAATCTCGGTTGGCTTTGCCATGCTGATATTTTCCCTTTTTGAGGAAGGCTATCATACCGATCTTATATTTTTCTTATTCTTACTTCTGCTTTTCTTTTTGCACCGCTCCAATATCAGGAATTATATGAATGATACGGAGTTAAAAATTAATGACAAAAAACTTAAGGACGATCGAATTCCTCCTAAACCTATAAAATGAAGCTCAAAAAATTCAATCAAACGTTTGATTGAATTTTTTTAATTATTTTCACCAAATGAATTATTATTCTCAAGATAGAACTGATACTTTCTGAGAAAAGCTTTATTGTTACCCCTTTCATGATTTATTTCGGCTAAAAAAATATCGTCTCGTTCGCATAATAATGATAGAATATTGCATATATTTTTATGATTATTCTTTTACTATAATAAAGGAGGAAACCTATTTGTCGAATGAATTTTACCAAGCCATCTCCATTACCATCTACATGGCGGGGATGCTACTAATTGGTTGGTATTCTTATAGAAAAACAAGTAATCTGACGGATTATATGTTAGGCGGGCGCTCACTAGGTCCTGCCGTAACCGCCCTAAGTGCCGGTGCAGCCGACATGAGTGGTTGGCTATTAATGGGGTTACCTGGAGCCATTTATGTTAATGGCATGGTCGATGCCTGGATTGCCATCGGACTTACCATTGGAGCCTACCTCAACTGGGTTCTTGTTGCTCCAAGACTTCGTTCTTATACTCAAGTGGCAAACGACTCGATTACGATTCCTGGTTACTTAGAGAATCGATTTAAAGATCAAACGAAGCTGCTTCGAATCGTGTCTGGTCTTGTTATTCTCGTTTTCTTTACGTTTTATGTTTCTTCCGGAATGGTCTCAGGGGGCGTATTTTTCCAGAGCTCTTTCGGCGTAAGCTATCATACCGGTTTACTGATCGTATCTGCAGTTGTGGTGGCCTATACCTTATTTGGTGGGTTCTTGGCCGTAAGTTATACCGACTTTATTCAAGGACTTATGATGCTCCTTGCACTTATTTTTGTCCCTATTATTGGGGTATTTGCCACAGGTGGACCTTCTGAAACGTTTGAAACGGTTCGACTCGTGAATCCAAACTTCTTGGATTTATTAAAAGGTGCTAGCTTCATCGGAGTTGTGTCGGCTATGGCATGGGGATTAGGATACTTTGGCCAGCCACATATAATCGTACGTTTTATGGCCATCACCACCGTTAAAGAAATAAAGAGTGCCCGCCGTATTGGGATGACATGGATGATTTTCTCTCTACTCGGAACCATCCTTACAGCGATGATTGGGATTGCGTATTTTAAAAAGAATCCTGAGTTAACCCTTTCTAATCCAGAAGCCGTCTTTATTGAACTTGGACAATACTTGTTCCATCCGATCATTGCCGGTTTCCTATTAGCTGCAGTCTTAGCCGCGATCATGAGCACGATTTCATCTCAGCTCATTGTAACTTCAAGTGCTCTTATTGAAGATTTGTACAAAGTGTTATTAAAGAAAGAAGCGACCGACAAACATTATGTATTATTAGGAAGATTAGCTGTATTAACCGTGGCTGTTGTTGCCCTTTTATTAGCTCTAGATCAAGACAATACGATTCTTTCACTTGTTGCCTATGCTTGGGCAGGATTTGGCGCGTCCTTTGGTCCTGTTATTATTCTCAGTCTCTTCTGGAAAAAGATGACGAACTGGGGAGCCATTTCAGGTATTATCACCGGTGCCATTACGGTAATTCTATGGAAACAAGCTGAGGGCGGAATTTTTGACTTATACGAAATTGTTCCTGGCTTCCTCCTCAATGCAATCGTTGCGATTATCGTAAGCATCCTTACATTTAAACAAAACGATCAAATTGAAAAAGAATTTAATGAAAGTATCGCGTTATTAAAAGAAGAGAAATAATTTTCAAACAACTCATTCGACAGCGAATGGGTTGTTTTTTTGTCGGAAATATTCTTTTCCTGGGAAATACAGGCTTATTTCCAGAGAACTTGTCTAATCCTGTTGTTCATAAAAGTGACATAGTTCACACTTCGGTCAATAAGCTTTTAACAAACTGTGAACGATTGTTTTTCCCTATGGTTATTACTATGGTCACATCGTATATTATGAGTGTAATCATCAATTAAATCCTTTTTGAAAGGCGGAATCATTTATGTTTAATCAATTTTTAAGAGAAAACAAGATTTCTGCAGCTCTTCTTACTCTATTACGTGTGTATCTCGGCTACGCTTGGATGACAGCAGGCTGGGGAAAAATAACTGGCGGGTTTGATGCTGCTGGATTTTTAAAAGGTTCAATTGCAAACCCTGTCGCTGGTCCAGATGGAATTGTGTATGGCTGGTATGTATCTTTCCTTGAAGGTGTAGCACTGCCAAACGTGGATCTATTTAATTTCCTTGTACCTTGGGGCGAGTTTTTAGTAGGATTAGGCTTAATTCTTGGGTGCTTTACGAGTGCAGCGATGTTCTTCGGTTTAGTCATGAACTTCTCTTTCATGCTTGCAGGTACAGTATCTCATAACCCAACAGATATATTAATGGGTGTGATTATTCTAACAGCTGGATTTAACGCTGGTCGTTACGGCTTAGATTACTATGTCGTTCCTTACCTTCGCAAAGCCATCTTCAAAAAAGAAGAACGCCCGATAAAAGAAATGGCTTAAGTTAACCATTTGTTCAATAAGTTTCGACTAATTTGTGAACTATTTCACATAACTATTCTTTTCACTATCACAAGATTGTATATTATGAGTGTAATCATTAATAAAATTCATTTTGAAAGGCGGAATCATTTATGTTTAATCAATTTTTAAGAGAAAATAAGATTTCTGCAGCACTTCTTACTCTATTACGTGTATATCTCGGTTATGCTTGGATGACAGCAGGTTGGGGAAAAATAACTGGCGGTGGATTTGATGCTGCTGGATTTTTAAAAGGTTCTATCGCTAACCCTGTTGCTGGTCCAGATGGAATTGTGTATGGCTGGTATGTATCTTTCCTTGAAGGTGTGGCACTACCGAACGTGGAACTATTTAACTTCCTTGTACCTTGGGGCGAGTTTCTAGTAGGTTTAGGATTAATTCTTGGGTGCTTTACAAGTGCAGCAATGTTCTTCGGTCTAGTCATGAACTTCTCTTTCATGTTAGCAGGTACCGTATCTCATAACCCTACAGACATACTAATGGGTGTAATCATTCTTACTGCCGGATTCAATGCAGGACGTTACGGCTTAGACTACTATGTGGTTCCTTTCCTTCGCAAAACGGTTTTCAAAAAAGGCGCAGATCTTCTTCAACAAAAAGCATAAATATAACGAGATTCCCTTGCTTCCAGTTTATCAAAGCTTAATAAATAAAGGTCATTACAAATTAGTCGAATATCTGTAATGGCCTTACTTTTGTTATGACAAAATAATCTACAAGAATAGGATGATGTCCCTTTATAGGGTGGTATAGATAACTGTTGAAATTACTCCTATAAGAAAAGACCAACCCTATTTTAGTGAATAGGGTTGGTTTTAAATATTTAGAGTCTATTTTACGAGTATATGATATTCCCAGGGTTCCAAATCAAATGCTTGTTTATTTTGAAAACTAACGGCTTCCTTTGAAGGAAACAAACGATAATTACCGACAGACTTTGAGTCTACAGTCACACTGCCGGAAATGGGGTCAGCAGAAAGATTTACTATAACAATTACCTTAGAATTACCCTTTTGCCTTTCAAAAGCTAATAGGTTTTCGTCAGAAGTGTCTAATAAGTTAATTTCCCCACCAGCATCTCCATTCCACAATGCCTTATTCTCCTTTTTAAGGCGGATTAAATCCTGATAAAACCTTTGATCCGATAAATCTTGCCAAGAGATTTCATCTTTATCAAAAAACGCCAATCTCTTATTTAATCCCGCTTCTTGACCGGAATAAATTAATGGCATACCTGGTAAGGTAAAGGTTAAAGCAGCCATCGTTTTTTCAGATTCACCAAATAGCTCTGATGTAGTACCTTCCCACGAATTATCATCATGATTCGTAGTCCAATGCATTGGATAAGAACCACTAGGGTATAGACGTTTCATTTTTGAAATATATGATTTTACATGCGTTGCATCCCTATTCCCAATGGCAATATCCCTCATAATATGATTTAGTTCCCAGCCATAATTAGAATTAAATGCATGATCTAACAGGTTATAAACAGTATTATCCTCCGCTAACATGTATACCGGTTTTATTTTATTTAACTCTTTTCGCGCATTCTCCCAAAAGTCTAGAGGCACACCTACAGCATAATCCGCACGATACCCGTCAATGTCTGCTTCAGTAACCCAATATTTCATAGCGTCAATCATCGCAGTTCGCATTTCATTATTGTTATAATTTAAATCGGCTACATCCATCCAGTTTGTCCCAGGGGGATGAGTGATATTCCCCTCATTGTCCAGAGTGTACCATTCTTTATTTTCAGTCCAAATATGATCTTTTCCGGTATGATTAGCCACCCAGTCTAGCATCACTTTGAATCCCATGCTATGTGCCTTATCTACTAATCTTTTAAAATCATCTAATGTGCCAAACTCTGGATTAATCGCTTTATAGTCTTGTACTGCATAGTATGAACCTAATGTTCCAATCCTTCCCTCACTCGAAATTGGATGAACGGGCATAAACCACAAGATTTCTACACCTAATTCCTTTAATCTCGGCAGATGAGATTCAAACGCCTTAAACGTTCCCTCAGAAGTATACTGTCTAACGTTCACTTCATAAATGGTAGAATCCTTTGACCAATTAGGTTGTAAAGTTTTACTTTTTCCTACATTCGATGACCCATCAGGGGACGTATACACAAAGTCATCTCCTTCTGTAATAAATACTTCTTTATATTCACCAAATTGGGAAAATACCTTAGCATCACCGTCTTTTTCACCCGTTGACCTATTTACAACAATGAAACTTATACTGGTTGGATTTTCTTTTAACTTTAAATCAACATAAGCCCCATTTTCATCTACCTGTGTATTGGAAAATGGAGTGGCACCTGTTGGCCAAACACCTGCTTCAGCTGAAGGAATGGCTACATCATTCCATAACCAAAGTCCCCAATTATCATAGTTCTGATCCGTTCTTTCGTAATGTATTCTGATTGTGTTGTCAGGGATCGTACTAGAATCTACTTGCTTCTTGGACAAATTCTCAGCTACCACATGATTGGAAACAGAAACATTCCCATTGAACATTACCAAAACTATAATCATCATTAGAATAGAAGCATTATTTATTAATCTTTTCAACTGAACCTCTCCCTCTTTTTATAAGATTTCTAGATTCATTCAAACAATGGAACGCAATTCAAACTTTCTTTAAAAACTCGTTATTTGTTCAAATGTTCCATAGCAAATGGAATTTTAATAAGAGTTGATTCCGATTCTTTAATCACTTCACTTGGTGTTTTTCCATTCACTTTTATTGTCATGTCGCCTTTTAATCCGTGAATGACAAAGATTGCTTTTTGCCAATCTGGTTTAAACTGATCATGTTCAGCATTAATAACGATATCAAGATTTTCATCATCCATTTTTGTTTCAATACGACACTCGAAGAATTGACTATAGTTATAGGCAAATGTTTTCCCATCGTCTTCATAATAAGTAAACGTAGAAGCCTCATCTTTTGTTGGATATAAATGAATGGTCATTTCATTTTCTTTCACTTTAGTTGAACGTTTTACAGTCCCATGAGTAAGAATTGCTCCCTTTTTAACAAAGATCGGCAATGTTTCAAGGTCACCTTGGATCAGATGGTGCTTACCACCTTCCAGAATTTCTTCTGTCCAATAATTCACCCAGTTTCCTTTAGGTAAATAAACCACCCGATGATAGGTATCTGGTTTTAAAATTGGTGCTACAATCACCTTTGAGCTAATCATAAATTGGTCAGAAAGGTTAAAAGTATGTTTATCATCCGGATATTCAAGTACTAATGGACGCATTACAGGTACTCCGGTAACACTTGCCTCTCTAAATAATGTGTATAAATAGGGAAGCCACACATAGCGCTCTTGAATGTATTTTTTAATTACCTTTTCATAGTCTTCTCCAAATGACCACGGCTCTTGGCGAATGGAATCTAACACACTATGATTTCTAAAATAAGGAGTAAAGGTACCAACTTGGGTCCACCTTAAAAGTAATTGTCCGGTTGTGTCATGTGCAAATCCACCAACATCAGGCCCACAGAATGGAATTCCGGAAACACCCAGATTCATACACATGGGAATTGACATTTGTAAGTGCTCCCAGAAGCTTCTATTATCCCCCGTCCAGACAGTTCCGTAACGTTGAACACCCGCGAAACCCGCACGAGTTAGTAAAAACGGGCGGTTCCCATTTAACTGTTCTTTCATCCCTTCGTATGTTGCTTCACCCATTAATAGCCCGTACAAGTTATGCAGTTCTCGATGCGTTTTGGGATCCCCATCATTATTATGCATAACTTTTAAGTCCATTGTTTTTGTTTCATTGAAGACAGCTGGTTCATTCATATCATTCCAAATACCTTCTATACCTAGATCAGAATAAAATTCGTGTTTTTTCCCCCACCACTTACGTACATCACTGTTCGTAAAATCAGGAAACGCACTCTTGCCAGGCCAAACATCACCAAAGTATATATTTCCTTCGATGTATTTGCAAAATCTATCTTCTCTTACCCCTTCTTGGTAAACCAAATATTCAGGGTCTTCTTTCACACCAGGATCTACGATTGGTATAACATGAATTCCAGCATCCTTTAGGTCTTGAACAAGGGCTGCAGGATCGGGAAACCTTTCTTCATCAAAGGTAAACACACGATAACCATCCATATAATGAATATCCAAATAAATCGCATCAAGTGGAATCTCTTTCTCTAGAAAATTACGTGCTAGTTCTCTCACTTCTTGCTCAGATTCATAACTATAGCGAGATTGATGGTATCCTAATGCCCATTTTGGAGGAATAGGCATTCTCCCTGTTATTTCTGAATACTGTTCCAATACTGCCTTTGGAGATGGACCTGCAAAGACATAATAGTCTAGTTGACCACCTTCAGCAGAAAACGAATACGTATCATCGAATGTTTTCATATCAAATACGGTTTTAAACGTATTATCAAAGAAAATTCCATGAGCATTACCATTGCGAATCGTCATAAAATAAGGGATTGATTGATAAAGCGCATCAATCTCAGGATTATGAGGAGCAAACACGTCGGAATTCCACATGGTCATTTTCTCACCACGTTTATCTAAGAAGCTTGTTTTTTCACCAAACCCATAAAAGTGATCTTCTTTATGCATCTCTTTAAAACAGATCACCTCTTTTTTCTCATTAAAACCCATACCTGTTTCGTTTTCATTCACAAGCAAACGTCCTTGATTGTCAAAAATAGAAATCCTTATTGGTGTTTTGTTAATAACAAGTGAGAGCTTATTACTTGAAACATGTATCTCACCATTTCGCTCGCTAACAACCACCTCAACATCTTCTTGCTTTTTAATTACTGCAAAACTCGTTTTTAAAGAAGGTGTCTTTTTTGGATTCATAATAATTCGAACAATATCATCTCGATAAAAACATATCGAAACATATCCATTTTCACATGTAATATTCAATACTTTTTCTTGAAAGTGATAATTAATAAGAGAACCTATACTTTGATAGGAAGTTCCTCTCACATTCATTTTTTTTCCTGGGTGTATAGCAAAACTAGTATCTTGCATACAAGTTCCTCCTTTTGTTACATGTTCAAGCTTACTTGTCGGCAAAGGGCATACTTTCTATCACCCTTTAACAGAACCAAGTGTAATACCCTTGACAAAATACTTTTGAAAGAATGGGTAAATCACCAAAAGCGGAAGCATGGAAATAAATATTTTCGCTGCATTTAATGTTTGATTGGACGTCGATGTAAGGAGTTTCGCTGATTCCGCATCCATACTTGAAAGATCAGTTATGACCGTTAGGGAACGAATATAAGTTTGTAAAGGATACTGATCATTTTTGGTCATTAACACCATTGCCTGAAAAAACTCATTCCAATGATAAACGATGGTAAAGACTAAAATGGTAGCCAATACAGGTTTAGACAACGGTAAATAGATGTTCAACAGTATCCTCCATGGTCCTGCTCCGTCCATAATTGCTGATTCTTCCAATTCCTTTGGTAAATTTCTAAAAAAGTTCATGACCAAAATAACATTAAATACAGGTAATCCCCCTCCAAGAACAAGACCCCATATATTATTGGTCAGTCCAAGTGCCTTCATCGTCATATACCACGGAACTATACCGCCGTTAAAAAGCATGGCAAATATCAAAATCCACATAATAATATTTCTAGGTTTAAACTCCCTTGACGTTTTTGAAAGTGGATAAGCCATTAATACCACTACTACAAAGGTAGTTATTGCTCCTAAAATGACACGTGTAACAGAAATCCCAAAAGACTTAAAAAATTGAATATCATCCAGAATCAGTCTATAAGCGGCTATTGTAAAATCTTTGGGCCAAAAGAATACTTGCCCGGCAGCCACTGCAGATTTATCACTAAAAGAAACAACTAGCATATACCAAACTGGATAGATGCATAGAAGGGTAATCAAAATAAGTAAAAACACATTAAATCCATTGAATAACTTGGATATGACAGATCGTTCTTCTACCATATTCCATCCCTCCTTGCTTTAGAAAATTCGATAATTTGCAAACCGGTAAGCTAATCCATAAGAAATAGCAATTAGAATTAAGCTAACAATAGATTTAAGAAGTCCTACTGCTGTAGCTAATCCATATTGCATATCTATTAGACCCGCCCGATAAACCCAAGTGTCAATGATATCCCCTGTAGAATAAACAAGTGGATTATAAAGGTTGAATATTTGATCAAACCCCGCATTCAAGATATTACCTAAGCTTAATGTACCTAGTAATATAGCTACTGGAAGTATGCTAGGCAGCGTAATACTAATTAAGCGTCTAAACTGGGAAGCACCATCAATTGCCGCTGCTTCGTATAATTCAGGACTAATAGAAGTTAGTGCTGCAAAATAGATTATTGCACCAAAACCAAACTCTTTCCAAACGTCACTACCTATTACAATTGCCGGAAAGATATCTGGATTGGAAAAGAATAGCATCGGTTCAATTCCCAAGACGGAAAGTAACTGGTTAACTGGACCAGTAAGGGAGAAAAGGTCTAGTAGAATACCTGCCACTATAACCCAAGATAGAAAATGAGGCAGATAAACAATTGTCTGAACAGACCGAGAAAAAAACCTATTTTTCACTTCATTTAACATAAGAGCAAATATTAGAGGAACAATTAACTGCAAAATCATTTTTGCGAATGCGATTACTATTGTATTCTTGAAAACTTGAATACTGTCTGGAAGCTCAAACATATATTTAAAGTTTTCTAGACCTATCCATGCAGACTTAAGAATCCCTACTCCTGGATTAAAATCCTTAAACGCCATTAATGTTCCGTACATAGGAAACAAATTAAAAAAGAACATCCAAAGAAGGCCAGGAAGAAGCATTAAATAGTAATGGGTATAATTCGAACGAAAAACCTTTGATAAGGTTATAGCCGGTTTCCGTTCTAAAACAGATCTGGTGATCGGAGCTTGATTGTGTACCACTCTGTTTTTCATTTCATTATCCTCCTTAAAAGAATCTCAAGACGAGTTTTTACCCGTCTTGAGATGATTTTTTATTGCTCGTTTACTTCTTTAGTAATCTGATCTCCACCCTGTTCTTTCCATTGTTCAACAAATGTATCAAAATCACTTAATGGCGCATTGCCGAAAATGATTTTTAAGAACGTTTCATCTTCCAGTTTTTTAAGATTTGTCCAACGAGTTTGCATCGTTTTTGTTTTGGCCGTTGCTAGACTACGAACATAATTAATGTCTGCATCTACAAATGTAGAACCACCATTCAGATGAGAATATACATGAGTAAAGAATTCGTCATCTTTATTCCAGTATTGTATATCGTAATTGTCGTAAGGCTCTATTTTCGTGTTCTTAGCATGTGATACGAGTTCATACGTAAAGCCATAATTTACTTTATCCACTTCTTCCAGGCTAACTTCTCCCGCAAGAAACTTTCGAGTGGTATCTACAGCGTACTTCAGCTGATCCCCATGCCCCATGATCGTAAACAACGGAATTTCCTGTGAAGTCATTTCCTTACCTACTGCTTCTTTATAGCTAACGTCTTTCTCATTTACATGGATATTTAAAAGGTTTACAATTGCTTCTGGTTGTTCATATTCTTTACTAACGACGATATACTGGCTTCCTGTGGTTTCATTAGAATTAAGTACACCTGCTGTATCTACTGGTGCAGCATATGGACGCCAATTCGCATTCGGATCATTCTTGACGGAATCTTCAATATTATAAGGAGTCCACCAAGCTCCAAAGTAAATACCCGTTTTCCCACTTGCAATTACCTCTTGTGTACTTTTTCTTAACCCAAGTTCCTTGTCCAAAATTCCTTTCTCGTACCATTCATTTAATAAAGCTAATGTTTCCTTTGTTTCCGGAAGTGTTGAACCATAAGCTGCTTTTCCATCTTTATCCTTAACCCAAATTCCTGGATAAGCATTGTTAGCAAAGAACACCGGTGCTAAATTAAAGGAATGATCACCTGATGTTAGAAAAGTAGGATATAGTGCACCACCTTGTGCAGTTCCTACAATACCAATTGTGTCCTGTCCACCCATATTGTTATCAATAAACGCTTGCGCGATGTTTTCTACGTCCTGTAAACTTTTAGGTGGTTGAAGCCCCAATTTATCAAGCCAGTCTTTACGAATCCAGGTCATCGGTGCGGATGGAAGCGTGGTTTCTGGGAACGCATACAATTTTCCATCAACCGTTACATTCTCTAATAAGCCAGGATTTGATTTATAAATATCCTTTAGTCTTTCTGAACCATATTCCTCATAAACGTCTGATAAGTCAGCCAATTGATCCGCTTTAATCATTTGCTTTAACTGCGACTCGTTGACTAACATAGCATCTGGAAGATCGTTGCTTGCAATGGTCAAACTTACTTTTTGTTCATAATCTCCTGCCGATGCTTCCCACTCATGCTTAATATCAATGTTATAACGATCTTTTAACCAACGGGTGTAGGCATTGTTTTCGGCTGTGTCATTTCCCTCGAACTTATAGTTAGCATCAATTCCTTTACCAATAGACACTTCAACTGGTTCCGTATACTTCCCATCGGAATCAACTTTCAGTACATTATCCGCGTTGTTATTACTTTCAGTTTTACTGGTACATGCACTTAAACTAGCGGTAATTAATAAACCAGCGAGTCCAGCCTTTACTACCTTTATCATAATTTTCCCCCTCTTATGAGATTCCTTTTTCTAGTTTCAATATACCACTACAGAAGGATTTCACGAGATAGAAAGCGGTTACAAAATAGGTTCACTATTTATTAAAAATAAAAAAAACGTATGAAAAATGTCTACCCCTTTTTCGTACGTTTTCTAACCAACTTTATATACTACCCTTTTGTCTATAATCACTCGGTAAAACACCTACATGCTCTCGAAATAGTCTGCTAAAATATTTTTCGTCGGTATACCCAACCTGTTCTGCAATCCAATGAATCGTTTTAGTTGTGTTTCTTAAGTAATCTTTTGCTTGTTCCATCCGTATGTCTCTTAAATAATCTGTATATGTTTGACCAACAATTTCTTTAAAACACTGGCTGAAATAGCTACTACTCATATTAACTCTCTTGGCCATGTTTCCTGCTGTTATATGTTTATTCAACATTTGCTGCGCTAAGCTCATGGCTTGTAAGATACTATTTTGTATCTCTAAAGAATAGGTAGACTTCATTTTAATCATTTTTAATTGTTTTCTCGTTTCCCTTAACCAAGTCTCAAATTGAACCCAATTGGTTAAAAAATCTTCGATAATAATTGGCTCAGAAAGGATTGGTTGGTAGAGGCGGTTCCATTCATCTGTAATAGAAAAGAACATCCTTGTTAACCGGATCGGTGGCAGCCTGAATGATTTAAGTTCATTTTGCATATGTTCAAACAATTGATCGTTATGGATCCATTCACCGGATAGCCATTTTGCTTTGATTTGACTCATATCATATCCAGTTTCTCTTTTTACTTTGTTAAGTATATCTTCACTGTTTACAATTTTGTAAGGCTGTAATGGGTCATAATCATAAAATAAATCACCCTTTTGATAGCCCCTTAGAAGTTGCAAAATTGATTTTCGATCCAAATGTTTAAGTCCATGGAAACGTATTAATACAAAACCTGAATTTGATGAAAAAGTTTTGGTTACCCAATCCTGGAGTGACTTCCTATCTTGTTCTTCTATAGTTAGCCAATACCAGATACCCAGATCCGCTTCTAAGGCTCCAACTGATAAGTAGGCATCCAATTTCAGCTCATCACTTTGTGGGTTTAAAGCGAATAATGCCAAGATTTCTTCGACGTTTTCTAATTCATCTTGAGGAATAAGATTTCCTTTTAATAAATCTTTCTGTTCCATTAAGGAAGCAATTCTACCTAGTACATCTTCAAATTGCTCTTTATCTAACTGAGTTTTGGCAATGTAGTCAATCACTCCAAGGCGGAGTGCCTCTTGAACATATTCAAAATCTTGATGTAGAGTTAGAACGACTATTTGAATATGTGGGTATTTTTTTCTAACCTCTCTCATTAATTCAATACCCGACATGACTGGCATGGATAAATCCGTTAATAACAAATCCACCTTGTTTTTCTCAATAATCTGGAGTGCATTCTCACCATTATTGGCTTCTCCTACAACCTTCATCCCAAAATCTTCCCAGGGCATAAAGGAAATTAAGCCCTTACGAACAATTTTTTCATCGTCTACTATTAAAACTCGAATCATAGCGATCTTTCACCTCCAGAGACAGGGATTCGTAAAGTAACGATTGTCCCCTTTCCAATTTCACTTTTAATTTCTAAATTAGCTTTCTCGCCATAATTCGCTTCCAGGATTCGTTTCACATAGCTCAAGCCGATGCCCATTCCAACCTTTTGACTATTTTTTGACTCATCAAGAAGTAAGCTGTTTATTTCTTCTCTTGACATACCAGAGCCATTATCTTGAATGGTAATCTCTAAATAATCATACAACTTAACATTTACGTGTATGTAGCCGTCGTCACTAACACCATGATAAAGAGCATTTTCTACCAGGGGCTGAAGGAGGAAACGTGGAATCGATAATTCCATCGTGGTTTCATCTACTTCTATATCCACATCAAATTGAAAATCATAGCGAATTTGTTGCAACTGTAAATATTCTTTTACAGCCTCTATTTCTTTCGTAACCGTTGTGGACTCACCCATTTTCCCAAGATTATAGCTAAGTAACTTATTTAAGGAGAGGACCACCTTATCTATTTTTTCATGACCACTAAAGACAGCCAACCAATGCACGGTATCTAGTGTATTCATTAAGAAATGTGGATTTATTTGATATAGAAGTTTTTCTACTTCTAAGTCTGCTCGTCGCTTTTCTTTCTGTTCAATCTCAGCATACAAATCCCATATCTTCGTCTTCATACTTCTCACCTGATAAAGTAAATCATCAAATTCAGGTATCTTAGTTAATTCTGTTTGCTCGGTAGTAGACTGAGTTAGGGATTTAACTTCCTTGTTGAATTTTTTCAACGGGTTATAGACCATCTTCCACATTAACATAGCAAATAATAACGCAACGACTACGAAAAAGGTCAATATTAAAGCAGCTTGAAAGAGCCATTTGTCTCGTTCCTTGTTCAGCTCCTCAACTGGGGTAATGGAAACAATACTCCATCCTTGGTTACTTGTTTCTTTATTCCAAAAATAGTTTTTATAATATCCAGAGCTAGCTTCTGATTTGCTGTAATCTACAAACATACTATTCTCAGGGAAAGCTGTTTTATTTTCACTAAAGGTAATTTTCCCATCATTATCAAGTATAAGTAAACGACGGGAGTCCTCTTTCTTATTCTCAGGAGCAAATATAGTTTCCAAAGCATTGCGTCCCGTCTCTATATATAGATAAACATTTTGATTAGGTAAATTCACTTTACACATCGTACTAAATACATACTGATTAATTAACCCGTTGTAACTTTTGTGAGGTCCATAGTATGTAATTTCCGAGTACTTAGCCATTATTGGAAGTTCGTCTGGCAAAAAGTCCCCACGGAGTCTAAAACTTTCAAAATCATATTCTTGCTTCTCGGGATAGTAGTACATAATTAAACCTACATTGGGATTTGAAAAAGAAATCAAATTTATTTCACTTTTAATTTCACTTCGAAGCTGAATACGATTATAGGGCTCTCGTTCATTTTTTAATTCCTCAAAGAAATCATTTACTCTTGCACCGTATGCAAGCTGCTGAGAGACATGATTTAAGTTATTTAATGTATTTTCTAAAGTGATTAAATCTTGCTTCAAATTACTTTGAAGTGAACTTTCTACTTTATTACGCAGGATAGAATCTATTGTATAGAAGGAAAGAAACCCCAAACATATAAAGGGAATTAAACTGCTACATAGAAAAATAAAGATAATCCTATTTTTAAAAGTTACTTGATTAATCTTTATCAAAGAATCTTTCACCCCTTTAAAGCGTTTTCATTCATCGACAACATTCTACCATGATTACGTTTTTATAACTAGATTTACTAATTTAATAGGAGAAACTTACAAATAAAAGAGGCAAAAGGTGGTTTGGTTGATAAAGATGAGTCAATAGAAAGAATACCCAAAACGCTACTTTCGAATGTTAAATAAACAAAGAGGATATATGCTCATATTGAACATCATATCCCCTTATCATTGTTTATCGCTTTTGTATCTCTTGTTGTAATAACTTGTTTACTAATGGAGGATTCGCCTGACCCTTGGTGGCTTTCATGATTTGACCAACCAGGAATCCAATGGCCTTTTCCTTCCCATTTTTAAAATCATCAATGGATTGTGGATTAGCATCAAGAACTTCGGCAATGACGGTTAGTAGAGCACCTTCATCAGAAATTTGTACTAGACCTTGGTCTTTGACAATTTTCTCAGCGCTTCCGCCTTTTTCAATTAGCTCTTTAAATACCTTCTTCGCAATCTTCGAAGAAATCGTTCCGTCGCTAATGAGCTTAATCATTCCCGCAAGACCTTCTGGTGTTAGAGCTACATCAGCCAGTTCCTTTTGTTCGGAATTTAAGTAGGCTGATAATTCTCCCATAATCCAGTTAGATGCTTGTTTCGGATCCGCTCCTGCTGCAACCGTTGCTTCAAAAAAGTCAGCTGTTTCCTTAACCACCGTTAATACAGCCGCATCATACGCAGGTAAGCCCCACTCTTCGGTATAACGCTTTTGTCTTGAATCTGGAAGCTCTGGAATTTCCGCACGAATGCGAGCCTTCCAATCCTCATCAATATACAAATCCGTTAAATCTGGTTCAGGGAAGTAACGATAATCTTCCGAACCTTCTTTGACCCTCATTAATAAAGTGGTATTGGTTGTCTCGTCATAACGGCGTGTTTCCTGCTGAATCTCTCCCCCAGCACGAACGACTTCTTCCTGACGCTTCGCTTCATATTCGATTCCTTTGCGAACAAAGTTAAAGGAGTTTAAGTTCTTCAACTCCGTCTTTGTCCCAAATTCCTCTTGTCCTACTGGACGAATGGAAATGTTCGCATCACAACGTAAGGAGCCTTCCTCCATCTTACAATCAGAAACTCCAGTATATTGAATAATTGATTTTAATTTTTCTAAATAAGCATAGGCTTCATTCGCTGTACGAATATCCGGCTCTGACACAATCTCAATCAGAGGCGTTCCCTGACGATTGTAGTCACACAGAGAATATCCATTTTCATGATTCAGCTTGCCAGCATCCTCTTCTAAATGAATTCTTGTGATGCCGATTTTCTTCTTATATCCATCGACTTCGATTTCGATAAACCCGTGCTCACCAATCGGCTGGTCAAATTGGGAAATCTGGTATGCTTTCGGGTTATCTGGATAAAAGTAATTTTTCCGGTCAAACTTCGTATGTGTTGCAACGTGACAGTTTAAGGCCATACAAGCCTTCATCCCGTAGTCAACCACCTTTTTATTTAAGACCGGCAACACCCCTGGATATCCAAGGTCAATCACCGTTGTATTGGTATTAGGTTCCGCACCAAAATGGTTGGGACTTGCAGAGAAGATTTTTGATTCTGTTTTTAACTCTACATGGACTTCAAGTCCAATTACCGTTTCGAATTCCATTCTTATCCCCCTTACAGACCTGGCTTTTGCTTGTGGAAGTCTGTCGCCTGCTCAAATGCATGAGCTACACGGTAGACAGTTGCTTCGTCAAAGTGCTTACCGATAATTTGTAAACCTAATGGCAGTCCTTGATCAAAACCACATGGCACAGAAATTCCAGGTACCCCAGCAAGATTTACTGGAATGGTTAAAATATCATTTGCATACATTGTTAATGGATCGCTTGTTTTTTCACTGATTTTAAAAGCAGGTGTTGGTGTCGTTGGTCCAACGATGACATCATACTTCGCAAATACATCTTCAAAATCCTTTTTAATCAATGTACGTGCCTTTTGTGCTTTCTTGTAATACGCATCATAATACCCTGAGCTCAAAGCAAAGGTACCAAGCATAATTCTGCGTTTCACTTCATCTCCAAAGCCCTCTGCTCTAGAGTTTTTATACAGTTCCATTAAATTATTCGAATTCGGCGAACGATAGCCATATCTGACTCCATCAAAACGTGCTAGGTTAGCAGACGCTTCGGAAGAACTTAATAGGTAATAAGTTGAGAGAGCATACTTTGAGTGAGGTAAAGAAACTTCCTCCCAAGTGGCTCCTAACTTTTCAAGTGTCGCAAGAGCTTTCATGACTGATTCACGAACCTCTGGGTTCACACCTTCTCCGATATATTCCTTTGGAACCCCAATCTTTAACCCTTTCACATCACCTGTTAAGGCATTCACATATGATGGAACCTCAACATTGGCGGACGTTGAATCCATTGGATCCACACCAGCAATGGCCTGTAAAACATATGCGTTGTCTTCAACGGTTCTAGTAATTGGACCAATTTGGTCTAGCGAAGAAGCAAAAGCAATTAAGCCAAAACGAGATACTCGTCCATAGGTAGGCTTTAACCCAACCACTCCACAAAAACTAGCTGGCTGACGAATGGACCCACCTGTATCAGATCCTAATGAGAACGGAACCTCACCGGCTGCTACGGCTGCTGCTGAACCGCCTGAAGACCCACCAGGAACGGTTTCAATATTCCACGGATTTTTCGTCTTTTTAAAACTTGAGTTTTCCGTGGATGATCCCATGGCGAACTCGTCCATATTTAATTTCCCAATCGTAATCGTTTCAGCTTCCTGAAGCTTTGTCACAACAGTAGCATCATAGATAGGATCAAAATTATGTAGAATTTGGCTTGCTGCTGTTGTACGTAAATCTTTCGTTACAATATTGTCTTTAACCCCTACCGGCATACCAAACAGCAAACCTTTTGCCTCGTCCGTTCCTAGCTTTTCATCTAGTTTTTTAGCTTGGCTTCGTGCTCGCTCTTCATCTAATGTTAAAAACGCAGACACTTGGGTTTCTACTTCTGCTATTCTTTTATACGACTCATCTACAAGATCTGACACACTAATTTCTTTTTTATGTAACTGTTCATGAAGATCAGATACTTTTTGATCGAATAAGCTCATATGGTCCCTCCTTACTCAATAATCGGCGGAACTTTGATTTGTCCGTCCTGTTGATCTGGTGCATTTTTTAAGACAAGCTCTTGTGGCAAGCCTTCTTTTGAAACATCTTCTCTTAATACATTCTTAATATCTAAAACATGGGACGTCGGTTCCACATTTTCTGTATCAAGCTCGTTCAATTGCTCCGAGAATGTAATGATGGCATCCAGCTGTTTTTGAAAATTCACAGCTTCTTCTTCAGTAATCGCAAGTCTCGCTAAATGCGCCACATGCTTTACCTCATCGATGGATATTCTTGACATCCTCTCACCTCCATAAATTTTTTTGAACTTTTCACACAATAATACACTGATGATAACAAAGTTTTAGGGTTTGAGCAAAGAGAATCCAAAGAAAAAGCAGTCTACTTTTCGCGACTGCCGAGTTAATTGCCAAATAGCTTTCCAAAGAAGCCTTTTTTCTTTGGAGTTGGATCTATGGTTACTTTCTTTTCGACATAAATGCTTTCCTTATCTATTGCGTAATCATAGGCAAGAACAAGCCCCAGCTCCGAGTCATATTCTTTGTTTGTCACAAGCGTATACTCTACATCATATTGATCGGCTACTTTTTTATACTTAGACAAAAACTCGTAGCTCATGTTGCCATTCAAATAGAGATGCGCTTTTTTATTTTCTTTTAAAGCGGTCTCTACCTCTGGATAGATACCTGGTTCAATCAACTGTGGTTGTTTTAAGGCAATAACAACACGTTCTCGTAAGGTTCCTAAAAATCGGCGTCTTTCATCAGGATTGATTTCCTTTTTTCCGTGAATCCCTTGCTGCAAATAATCATCAATATCCGGTCGCATATATCATCCCTCCTCCTTAAATTTGTATGATACTCCCCTAATAATTGTTCGTATATAAAGTATAACCCAATCGTTAGGACAAAAAAACTTCCTTCCCTTTCATGAGAAAGAGAAGGACAAAATGGAGGTTTACAAATAAAGGTGTAAAACAAGTTTGAAGCCTCTTACTTTGTTGCAGTAAACTGCTCTTCTTCCGTTGAACCTTTTAAAGCTGTGGTGGAAGAAGTGCCACCAGAAATCACCATTGAGACTTGGTCAAAGTAACCTGTACCCACTTCTCGTTGGTGCCTTGTAGCCGTATAGCCATTTTCTTCGCTAGCAAATTCTGCTTGCTGAAGCTCTGAATACGCTGCCATTCCACGGTCCTTATAACCACGAGCAAGTTCAAACATACTGTGGTTAAGCGCATGGAAACCAGCTAGCGTGACAAACTGGAATTTGTAGCCCATTTTTCCAAGCTCGATTTGAAACTTTGCAATCGTGTCATCATCAAGCTTCTTCTTCCAGTTAAACGATGGAGAACAATTATAGGCTAAAAGCTTTCCAGGGAATTTCTCATGGATCGCTTCGGCAAATCGACGGGCTTCTTCAATATTTGGTTCGGATGTTTCACACCAAATCAGATCGGCGTAAGGTGCGTACGCTAATCCTCTTGCAATGGCTTGATCAAGTCCTGCCTTTGTTCGGAAAAATCCTTCCGGTGTTCGTTCCCCTGTGATAAACGGAGCATCAATTGGGTCCACATCACTAGTAATCAGGTCCGCCGCATTCGCATCCGTTCTTGCCACTAGTACAGTTGGAACACCCATCACATCCGCAGCAAGACGCGCCGCAATGAGGTTGCGTACAGCGGTTTGCGTTGGAAGTAGTACTTTTCCGCCTAAGTGACCGCATTTTTTCTCAGAAGACAGTTGATCTTCAAAGTGAACACCCGCCGCGCCTGCTTCAATCATGCCTTTCATCAGTTCAAAACAGTTTAATTGTCCACCAAAGCCAGCCTCTGCATCTGCCACAATTGGGGCAAACCAATCGATCGAGTCGTCTCCTTCTGAATGAGTAATTTGGTCCGCGCGTTGTAATGCTTGATTAATTCTCTTTACCACACTCGGTACAGAGTTTGCTGGATACAAGCTTTGATCGGGATACATATGTCCAGAAAGGTTCGCATCTGCTGCCACTTGCCACCCGCTTAAGTATATGGCCTTCAAGCCCGCCTTCACCTGTTGAACCGCTTGATTGCCCGTTAATGCGCCAAGCGCGTTTACGAAGTCTTCTTCATTCACCAGCTTCCACAACTTTTCTGCTCCCCTTCGTGCCAATGTATGCTCAATATCAATCGAACCTCTTAATCTAATCACCTCTTCGGCAGAATACGGTCTTTCAATCCCCTTCCAACGCGCATCCATTTCCCAGCTCTCCTGTAACTCTCTTACTCTTTCATTTGTCATTGTAAAAACCTCTCCCTTCGATTTTTGTCCCTTTTGTTATAATACAGTTTTCTTTACATGTTGTATTATATAACAGAGATTTGGAGATAGGAACCACTTTTTCTAAAATTTTCAGATTATTTTTTCGACAAATTTCAAAAGCGGAACTGGCTTAGCTAGGGGCGACAGATGATATTTTCTAATTGACCAGTTGAGGTTCAGCGGGGCTCTAGCAGGCAGTTAGAACTCTCCTATTGGACCATCTGACACCATTTCGGGCTCCAACGGGCAATTAGAACCTCTCTATTTGACCGCCAGCCACCCATTCAGACTCCATCGGGCAGTTAGAATCTCTCTATTTGACCGACAGCCACCCAAACAGACTCCATCGGGCAATTAGAACCTCTCTATTTGACCGCCAGCCACCCATTCATACTCCAGCGGGCAGTTAGAATCTCTCTATTTGACCGACAGCCACCCATTCAGACTCCAGCGGGCAATTAGAACCTCTCTATTTGACCGCCAGCCACCCATTCAGACTCAAACGGGCAATTAGGCTCTAGCAAGCAAGGCGAAAACAAAAAACCACTCGCAACCCCGCGAGTGGTTCATCCATTATTTACTCTCAATATCATTCTCAACCGCTTCAACAAATTCCTCTTTAATAATTTTCTTCGGTTCGTTTCCTGTTAAGCTAAATACGATAATGGCAATTGTCGCTAAAATAAATCCAGGCACAATTTCATATAATTCAAACGGGATCATGCCAGCCACAGTTAACTGCTTCCACACAACCACGGTAACAGCACCTGTGATCATCCCCGCTAATGCACCATTTCGGTTCATTCGCTTCCAATAAAGAGACAGAATGATTACCGGACCGAATGCTGCTCCAAATCCACCCCAAGCATAACTAACAAGGTCTAAGATAGACGCTCCACCATTTTCAGGATTGCCTGTATAAGCAAGTGCAATGGCAACAAGAGCAATCACGATGACTCCTGCTCTACCAACCCACACCAATTCTGCATCACTAGCATTCTTTCGGAACAGCGCTTTGTAGAAGTCTTCAGCTAACGCACTGGAAGATACTAATAGCTGTGAATCAATGGTACTCATAATTGCCGAAAGAATGGCAGCAAGCAGAATTCCTGATACCCAAGGATTAAACAAGATATCTGAGAAAAAGATAAACACTTTCTCACTATTATTTACGTCGGCTGTAATAAGTGGATTATCTGCAAAATAAGCGATTCCGACCAACCCTACAATAATCGCACCAGCAATCGAAATGGTCATCCAGCTCATCCCAATCCATCTGGCTTTTCTAACTTCCTCGGTAGATCGAATGCCCATAAAGCGGGTGATAATATGCGGTTGACCGAAGTACCCTAATCCCCAAGCAAGTAATGAGATCGTTCCTAAAGCCGTGACGGAATCAAATGCATTGAGATAGGAAGGATCAATGCTGCGGATGGCGTCCATCGATTCACCCCAACCACCTAATTTAAAAATTGCGACAATCGGAACAATCACCAATGCTAAGAACATTAATAAACCTTGGAAAAAGTCCGTCCAACTCACCGCTAAGTAGCCTCCTAAGAAAGTATACGAAATAATAACAATGGCTCCGATAAAGAGAGCTGTATTATAAGACATTCCAAACGTTTCTTGGAATAACAGTGCTCCTCCTACTAAACCTGAGGACGCGTAAAAGGTGAAAAAGATTAGTATGACTAACGCGGAGATCACTCGTAGTAAACGTGATTGATCTTTGAAGCGATTTTCAAAAAAATCGGGGACCGTAATCGAATCATTCGCCACCTCAGTGTACGATCGTAGTCTGGATGCAACAAACTTCCAGTTTAAATAGGCACCAATAATTAAACCAACACACATCCAAATGGAATCTAATCCAGTGGCATAAGCAAGTCCAGGTAACCCAAGTAGCAGCCATGAACTCATATCAGAGGCACCAGCACTTAATGCTGTGACACCGGGCCCAAGACTTCTTCCCCCTAAGACATAGTCCGATAGATTGCTAGTTAGCTTAAATGAGATCAAACCAATGATCAGCATGCCAACTAGATACACAATAAAAGTAACTAACGTAGCTGTTTCCATATTTTTTTCACATTTCCCCTCTCAACGATTTTATTGGTTCATACAATTTTTCTGTAAAATTATACACATAATTTCTTGCCGTGGCCGAACCAACATAACAAGCGTAGCATACATACTAGGTTCTATCTAACTGAATTATCTGAAAACTAAAGGATTAATTCATAAATATTCATAGGTTCTGTATGATTATAGGGCTCAACTCCCCGTTTACTGATATGTATACACTGAAATTTATAAAATTAAGTTGGAAAAGTGGGCTTTTCGGGTGGAATTCTAGTGAACTAGCTCTTACATTTTTCTTAATTTTTATGACTCCTCAAGTGGTATTTCCCTTGCCGTGATGTCATAACTCTGTTCTTATGACTTCTCGTTCTCATTTTCCTTCTCGTTTACGTCATAATCTCCTTCTTATGACTCTTCTCGAGCCTTCAACCTTCGCTCTCACGTCATAACTCTGTTCTTATGACTTCTCCCACTCTTTTTTCCTTGCCCTCGCGTCATAACCCGCTCCTATGACTTCTCACTGTCGTTCCCCCTTCACATTCACGTCATAACTACCACCACCCCTTGCTCCAGAGCACTCAACTCACCAAAAAACACCACCCCCAACTGGAGTGGTGCTACCATATTAATTAATACAATTCAGATGTTGTTTTAGCCTGCAGATGCAGCAGCAAGTAATCAGGTCCTCCCGCTTTTGAGTCCGTTCCTGACATATTGAAGCCTCCGAATGGCTGGTACCCGACAATCGCACCTGTACAGCCACGGTTAAAGTATAGATTTCCTACGTGGAAGTCTTCGCGTGCTTGTTGCATGTGTTCACGGTTGGTGGTTATAACCGCTCCTGTTAATCCATATTCCGTGTTATTTGCGATGCTAATGGCTTCTGTAAAGTCCTTAGCTTTTGTAAAACCTACAACCGGTCCAAAGATTTCTTCTTGCATTAATTGTGCATTCGGGGCTAAGTCAGCGAAAACGGTAGGCTTAATGAAAAAGCCTTTCGAGTTATCTCCCCCTCCTCCAGCGACTAAACGGCCTTCCTTTTTTCCCATATCAATATAACTCATGATTTTATTAAAAGCATTCTGGTCTATCACAGGTCCCATATACACGCTTTGCTCTTCCGGATTACCAAGAGTTAACTGATTGGTTAACTCCACCACACGCTTTAATACGGTATCGTAAACATCCTCTACGACAACTGCACGGGAGCACGCAGAACATTTTTGACCAGAGAAGCCAAATGCCGAGGTAACAATGGACTGTGCCGCTAATTCAAGGTCCGCTTCCTTATCAACGACGATCGTGTCCTTTCCACCCATCTCAGCAATCACACGCTTTAACCAAATCTGTCCTTCATTCAATTTAGAAGCACGCTCGAAAATTCGTAATCCCACATCTCTTGATCCTGTAAAGGAGATAAAACGTGTATCCTTGTGATCAACCAAGTAGTCACCAACTTCCGCTCCGCTACCCGGTACAAAGTTCAATACACCCTTTGGTAATCCTGCTTCCTCCATCACTTCCACAAACTTCGCTGCTACCACAGGAGTGGTGGAAGCTGGTTTTAGAAGAACGGTATTTCCTGCTACGATCGCGGCTACGGTTGTTCCAGCCATGATGGCTAGCGGAAAATTCCAAGGAGAGATGACAATTCCTACTCCCAATGGAATATAGTCATAACGATTAAATTCATTTGGTCGGCTATTTACCGGCACGCCGTCCTTCAGCAACAGCATTTGACGCGCGTAATATTCGAGGAAATCAATCGCTTCGGCTGTATCCGCATCCGCTTCTCTCCAAGGTTTCCCCGCTTCCTTTGTTAACAGGGCAGAGAATTCATGTTTGCGACGGCGAATAATTGCAGCGGCTTTAAAGAGTACATCTGCACGTAATTCTGGCTTTGTTTTTCTCCAAGTTTTAAATGCCTCCATAGCCGCTCGGATGGCTTTTTCTGCTAGTTCACGATTTGCCTTAGATACGCGTCCTACGACTTCTATTTTATGTGATGGATTATATGAAACAATTTTTTCTTCTGTAGAAACTCGCTCGCCACCAATGATTAAATCATAGTCCTGACCAAGATATCCTTCTACTGTTTGTAAGCCTAATAAATATCCTTCGCGTTCCTGATCATTAGAAAAGTCTGTGAATGGTTCATGTTTATACGGTTGCACCAATTCTTCCGCCTCCTTATGATAAAAACGTTCCATCCCCATTCTAGCATGCAAATGAACGCACCTTCAAATGAAGTAAAAAAAGACAAGGCATTCACCTTGTCTTTGGAATTATTGATAAATATGAACAAATGGTTCCTTGTCTCCAGCTTCTTTCACGATCAAACCTTCTTGTCCGTTCACGGATGTGATGTTCACCTCGACTGAATAATAGTCAGGGAAATGCTCCATCACCAATCCTGTTACGTACTGCGTGAAGCCCACTGCTTCTGCTTTTCCGTAGAACTGGATCGGGATATCGATTTTCAGCTCTTGAAGCTGATCTCCTACATAAAAAGCCTGACCTATAACACCATTAAAGTTTGGGAAATAGGTTTCCACGTCCTGTTTAAAATTCAAAAAGAAAGTCACATCATCACGATGGGCATTGGTTGCTTCGGTAGACGGAAACAGAAAATAATTTTCGTTCACACTCTGCCAAGCACCCAATTTTGAACTTCCTTTATCTGCTGATGCGTAAGCGATAAAATTCCCTGGAACGACAGAAGAGCGACTTTTCTGTTTAAAAAGGGCAATCGTAATAGGGACATTCGCTAAGCTCTTCATCCCACGTAGTCTCGTCAGTACTTCTGCCGCGATTCTCTTTCCTTCTTCTTCAAGTTTGGCTTGAGATATTTCGGATTCAAACGTGGCACCGTATGCTTCCTTTTGGTAATAGTGAACAGAGTTTAATGCCAGACCGATCACCACTCCTCCGAGACGAACCGTTCCGTCTTCATCTTTAAGAAGATAGTTGTGCTCAAGAAGATGCGCTAAATAAATCGGGTTCTGTTCATTGTTCGCAGCTATATCTCCGCCTTCAGGAATTTGCGGATTCAAACCAATGTTTTCATTTTCTTTTAAACCAGCATCTTGTAGCTGCGTCGCCGTCATTTTACGGTTCAACCATAAACCAACCGTTTCCCGGTCAAGATTTTGCCCTTCCTTAAAAAGGTACTTATCTGGACCAAAGGATGTTTGCGCAAGCCTCATTAACCCTGTTTCAAACTCACTGATATCGTATCTTGTGTTTAAGTTATTTACGATTAACCCTCTTGCTTGTGAGGGCTCGAAAGGGAGGATCGTCCGATAGTATTGATCAGAAATCTGATACTTCGGTATAATGGCCTTTTGCTTTGTATCTTCGTTTTCCTGTACCACCTCTTCTTGCTTCTGAAGATTAGGAGCACAGGCGGTTAAACTCAAGAGAACGGTAAGAGCAACCATTAGAATCTTCCTCATGGTATCACCTCTATTTCTTCAATTCTTCCACTAATCTCTCTTCATTCCATACTTCAATTCCTAGCTGTTCTGCTTTTGTTAATTTGGATCCTGCCTCTTCCCCAGCGATCACCAAATCTGTCTTCTTACTTACACTTCCTGCAACTTTCCCGCCAAACGCTTCGATTCGTTCCTTTGCCTCATTACGAGAAAGCTGTTCTAGCTTTCCAGTTAGGACAATCGTTTTCCCCGCAAAAAAATGATCAATGTTTTCAACAGCAACCTTTTTCGGCCCAAGATAAGTGGTATTAACTCCTGCTTCTTTTAGCTCTTCAATTAATTCTTTCACTTCTTCAAGCTCAAAGTAAGCGACCACCGATTCGGCCATTTTTTCTCCGATTTCGTTGATGGCTGTTAACTCCTCAGCCGTAGCCACCGCCAGTCGGTCAATCGTTTCGAATTCCTGCGCAAGAGTTTTTGCTGCTTTGGCTCCCACGTGACGGATGCCTAATCCGAACAACAGCTTTTCAAGGGAATTGGCTTTTGAAGCATCAATCGCTTCAATCAGATTGTTAACTGACTTTTCTCCCATTCTCTCTAATTGAATCAACTGATCAAAGGATAGTTTATAAATATCTGCCACATCTTCAATCAATTGTTCGGCAAATAACTGACTGATGACCTTTTCACCAAGACCATCAATATTCATAGCCGTTCTTGATACGAAGTGGATTAATCCTTCTCTGATTTGCGCCGGACATTTCGGATTAATACAACGTAGCGCCACTTCCTCTTCAAGCCTCACTAGTTCACTTTCACATTCAGGACAGTGTGTTGGCATACGGAACTCTTCCTCTGCCCCTGTACGTCTCTCAACAAGTACATTTACGACCTCCGGAATAATATCTCCTGCTTTTTTTACCACTACCTGATCGCCAATTTTGATATCTTTTTCCCGAATCAAATCTTCATTATGTAAAGAGGCACGTTGTACGGTTGTTCCAGCTACACGGACGGGTTCTAAAATAGCCGTTGGTGTAACGACCCCTGTACGTCCTACACTTAACTCAATTGATTTTAAAGTCGTGACCACTTCTTCAGCTGGGAATTTGTACGCGATGGCCCAACGTGGACTTTTCGCCGTTGTACCAAGCTCCTCCTGCTGTGCGAGGGAATCGACCTTAATCACAATCCCATCAATATCATACGGAAGATTTGGTCGCTGCTCCGTCCACTCATTAACATAAGAAATGACTTCCTCGATAGAAGCACATTTTCTTCTTTCCTTATTCGTTTTAAAACCTAGACTTTCTAGCAAATCTAAGCCTGCACTATGGGAAGTCACACCGGTCTCCCCTACATCTGCAATATTATATAGGAAAATATCCAAATTACGTGATGCAGCAATCTTTGGATCAAGCTGTCTTAGTGAACCGGCTGCAGCATTTCGGGGATTGGCTGCCAGCTCTTCCCCTCGTTCTGTCTTCAATGCATTCAATGCTTCAAACGATTTTCGAGGCATAAAGACCTCTCCGCGAGCTTCAATGGACACTGGTTTATTTAATCTTAGGGGAATGGATTTGATTGTACGTAAATTAGACGTAATATCCTCCCCAATGGTTCCATCTCCTCTTGTCGCTCCTTGAATAAACAAACCATTTTCGTAACGAAGCGAAACCGCTAGACCATCAATTTTCAATTCACACACATAAGAAATTTGATCTCCCACTGCTTGGCGAACACGTCGGTCAAAATCAAGCAAATCCTGCTCTCCGAAGGCATTGCCAAGACTAAGCATAGGCGATTGATGCTGTACCTTTTCAAACATATCTAATACGGCTCCACCTACACGTTGTGTAGGTGAGTCCGGACTTTTTAGTTGAGGAAACGTTTCTTCCAGATTGATTAATTCTCTTAATAATTGATCGTATTCAGCATCTGAAGCGGTTGGTTGGTCTAATACGTGATATTCGTAATTTAACTGATTTAACTGGACATGCAGCTCTTGTACTCTTTTTTCCGCAGCTTGTTGATCCATGTACTCAACCCTTCCATCAGAACTATTTTAAAATAGAAAAAGAATTTTCAATCAAACGTTTGATTGAATTGCCTTCGTGCCAGTTGTATCATGGTTTGAAGCAATTTCAATCAATCGTTTGATTGATTGAAATACCTTACCCCTTTGTTATAGGAGCAAACTTCGCTAACAGTCGTTTGATCCCAACTGGTTTAGGAAATGCGATATCAAGCTCAATTCCTTCTCCTTCGCCTTTTACGCTAACCACGGTACCTGTGCCCCATTTTCCGTGCACGGCCTTGTCTCCCACTTTCCATCCAAGCTCTTCTCCACCCGTTGAATTCGTCATTGGACGAAGTACCGGCTTACGTACAGCGGCTGCTTGTCTAGCGGCAAAAGGACTGGCTGACTGTGATTGTAACGACGGCTTTTTCGGCTCTAATCCTTCGAGAAGATTTGCTGGAATCTCGCCTATAAATCGAGAAGGAGGGTTCATATTCGTACGCCCAAATAAGGTCCTCATTTGTGCATTCGTGATAAACAGTTCTTCCTCCGCTCTTGTGATTCCCACGTAAGCAAGGCGACGTTCTTCCTCCATCTCTGCTTCTTCCATAAGAGATCGGCTATGCGGGAACACTCCTTCTTCTAGTCCTAAAAGGAACACAACAGGAAATTCAAGACCTTTTGCGGAGTGCAAGGTCATCAACACAACGGTATCGACTTGCTTTCCGTCTTCATCCAACTTATCGATATCGGCAACAAGGGCAAGATCGGTCAAGAAGGCAATCAGACTTTTATCTTCATTTCCTTCTTCAAAGTTTTTCGTAACAGACAAAAATTCGTCCAAGTTTTCTAGTCGGCTTTGTGCTTCAATCGATTTTTCCGCTTTTAACATTTCATAATAGCCGGTTTTCTCTAACACTTCTTCTACAAGCTCTGTCACCGATAAATACTCTTGCATATGTGTGTAGTTATTAATTAAATCGTAAAATTCACGACAAGCCTTTGTAATTTTCGGGCTTAATCCGATTAACTCAATCGATCCCAGTGCTTGGAACATGGACATATCATGCATGTCCGCAAAGTTCGCAATCTTATCAACGGAACTCGACCCGACTCCTCTTTTTGGAACATTAATCACACGAGTTAGGCTGATATCGTCATCTGGGTTTGCAATCAAGCGTAAGTAGGCTAGTGTATCTTTGATTTCTTTTCTGTCATAGAACTTCACTCCGCCGACGATGGAGTATTCAATGTTCGACTTTAGTAACACTTCCTCCATTACACGGGACTGAGCATTGGTTCTATACAGAATGGCAAAGTCGGAGTATTTACGTTTACCGCTTTGAATAGCTTCCTTAATTTTTCCTGCTACGAACTGCGCTTCGCTTTGCTCACTGTCCGCACGATAATAGAAAATCTTATTTCCTTCTGGATTCTCCGTCCAAAGATTCTTATCTCTACGATTTAGATTGTTCTTAATCACTTCATTCGCCGCAAAAAGAATTCTCTTTGTCGAGCGATAGTTTTGTTCTAGAAGGATCACCTCTGAACGCGGATAATCCTTTTCAAAAGAAAGGATATTGGCGATATCTGCCCCACGCCAGCGATAAATCGACTGATCGGAGTCCCCAACCACACATAGATTTTGGAACCGTTGCGCCATAAGTTTAACCAGCATATACTGAGCACGGTTTGTATCTTGGTACTCGTCCACATGGATATATTGAAACTTTCGTTGATAGTAGGTTAATACCTCTGGAACACGTTGAAACAGTTGAATCGTTGTCATAATCAAGTCATCAAAATCGAGTGCTTGATTTTTGCGTAGTCGCTTCTGATAAAGCTCGTACACATCGGCAACAATTTGATCCATATGACCGCCCGCATTTTTCGCGAATTCTTCCGGACCAATCAGTTCGTTTTTCGCTGAACTAATAGCCCCAAGGATCGCACGTGGATCGTACTTTTTTGGATCAAGGTTTTTTTCTTTTAAAATGGTCTTAACCACGGATTGTTGGTCTGTTGTGTCAAGAATCGTAAAGTTACGATTGTATCCTAGTCGGTCAATATCTCTTCTTAAAATACGTACACACATCGAGTGGAACGTAGATACCCAAATTTCATCGGCTACTCCCCCCATCATGGAATAAATACGTTCCTTCATTTCACGCGCCGCTTTATTTGTAAACGTGATCGCCAAAATATTGTACGGATTCACTTGTTTCTCTACCATCAAATAGGCAATACGATGCGTTAGTACTCTCGTCTTTCCACTACCCGCACCAGCCATCAATAACAGAGGACCATCCGTCGTTTTCACCGCTCGCTGTTGTTCTGGATTTAAACCATTTAATAATTTATCTGTTAAGTATTGCACTATATTTTCACCACCATACAAACATATGTTCTTATTCTATTTTACCTTTATACTATCGTTTAATCAATTTAATTCCGACCGTTTGAAGAGCTTCCTCTAAATTGTCGTAAACAGCATTCCCCACAATAATCACATCTGCTAGTTCAGCCATTTCCTTCGCCTGCTCTAATGTATGAATACCTCCACCGTAAAACACGGTTGTCTCCTGGGTTGCTTGGCTAACGGCCTTCACAATTTCAGGGTCCCCGTAGGTTCCACTGTATTCTAAATAAAAAATAGGCAAATGAAACATCTTCTCAGCAATTTGCGCATAAGCAACCACATCTTCCTTGGTTAAAGATGTTTGGGCATGGGTTAGTTTGGCTACTTTACAATTTTCGTTCAAGATACAATATCCTGCAACAAGAATTTCATCCCAATTCATGATATCCCCATATTCCTTAACCGCTTGATGATGTAAATCAACAATCCATTTGGAGTCAGGACTATTTAAAACCGTTGGGATAAAATAAAGATCAAAGCCTGGTGTAATCGACTCAAGGTTGGAGATTTCCAACACACAAGGCACCGTGTATCTTCGGATTCTTGCCATTAAATCCAGTACCTTTTCATCCGTTACTCCATCGGTTCCACCAACAATGACGGCATCTGTGCCTGACTCACATATTCTCTCCAGCGCTTCATCTGAGATTGTTTTATCAGGATCTAATTTAAAAGCATGACGCCATTCTCTTGTATCGTACATGCTGTAACCTCCATTCTACTATCACATTACACCATTATAGCACTAGCGAAAGTTTCTAAAAAATAAAACCAAAGATTTCTTATGAAAAAGCACTTGAATTCACGATATCATTCACAGGGCGTTTTTCATTGACATTTTTTTTGGCAAATTTTAATTGCTTATTATGTCTTGATTCACATAGTAGATCACAGGGTAAGGGTAATAAGCGGAGAATTTCCGGTTAGGCTCCTGAATACAGCTTGTTTTGGGGTAAATAAGCGGAGGTTTTCCGATTAAGCAAAGCAAAATTGCCGATTTTCACGTTTTTCGAGTCAATAGTCGGAATCTTTCCGTCTATTTAGCTATTTTCAGTACGATTTCCTTAATTAAGAGAAATTTCTCCGCTTATTTTTCAAACACGCTTTATTGCTTAAGCGCTAAAAAAGGATTAGAGATATTTGCATCTCTAATCCTTTTATCCCGCTATTTTTTACTCCGAAACCGTTCCTGCTTCTTCTTCCTTCACACGCTCTAATGCCATTTCATACGCATCGTTTCCGTAATTCAAGCAACGCTTAACACGTGAAATCGTTGCTGTACTTGCACCTGTTTCTGTTTCGATTTTATGATAGGTTTTCCCTTCACGAAGCATACGGGCCACCTCTAAGCGTTGGGCTAATGATTGGATTTCATTGACCGTACATAAATCATCAAAAAATTTATAGCACTCTTCTAAATCCTTTAACGTTAAAACCGCCTTAAATAACTGGTCGAGCTCTTTGCCCCTTAATTTATCAATTTGCATGATCTAGACTCCTTTATGATTGTATCGTAACGGTTTGTTCCAATCCTGGATTCGTTGGAACGATATTGATCCATGTTTTTCCTGGAACAAACTTGACTTCTTCGCCATTTAAGAAAGGAAGAATTCTTCCATCTACATTTTTCCACTCTACCTGAAGAAGCTTTCCTTGCTGTAATAAATACCCTTTTCCACCAGAGGTTAAATCAATCTCTCTTCTTCCAGAGTCATCGAGTAAAGTGTGCTCCATCTCCGCAATAAAGACATTGTCGAGAAGAACCGGCTCCTCTGAATCTAAATCTATCGTTTGTTCATCATTTGAATATCTAGCATATTTTTTGCTACTGGTATCGTATTTGTAGTCGACCTTAAACAGATTGCTCTTTAAGTAGGCAACTGTAACATTCTCAGCAGCTTCACCTGTGATACTGGCTAACTCGTCTTCCTCATAAAAAGGCAGTGCCTCTGGAGTTTCTGACATGTCATAACCGACTTGCTTTGCTCCTTTTAAAATATTCTCATAAGAAATATAGGAGTTATGTGGTGCTTGCCTGAAGCTCGCACGTTTAAAAAGCGTACCATCATACTGCATTCCATTTAAATTATCTATAACCCCACTCGTAAGCATTTCCTGTGCTTCAGGACTGTACCCATGAGCGATATATAATGAATCATACCCGCTGGCAAGGTCAATATAATAATCTCTTGCACTTCTTACTGGCCCAATATTTTCAGGATGTTCGCTTTGAAAAATAGCCAAAAATCTCGTCACATTGCCTTCTGCTAACACTTCGTAAACGATGTCTGCTTGGTTTAGAGCGGACTGCGGCCTTGCTTTTGGATCATTGTTGATCATCACACCAAATGCTCGACCAGATGGTTCATCTGAAAGTTCCACACCAGTTAAAGGAGCTTCAAAAGTTTGGGATACTTCTTCTACGACTGTATCTTCCTCTTCCACTGGTTTTTCACTTTCCTTTTGAACCTCTTCTACTTTGTTACAGCCAGTTAGTATAAAGGCAGATGCCAATCCGACTGTTATCCATTTCTTAAGCATCAATACACCCCTAATAATCTTTTTCTATGCTTTTTCTATGAGGTCCTTTTATATTTTAACGCATTATCGTTGGAAAGAGTATCATTTTGTTCATCACATCGTACATCCCTTGCTGCGTAATTCGGATATACGGCAGATGTGTGGATGAGAAGAATAGCAAGGTATAGATAGGATCGCCGTACGCATACCCTTTTGTTTTTAAATAAGCAAGCAATTCCTTATCTTCCTCAACCAGCCTCTCAACTGAGTGGTCACTCATCACTCCACTTAAAGGCAGTGGAATTTCTAACACAATTCTTCTTTCCTCACTGATGACAATTCCTCCACCCAGCTCGACCATGCGGTGAAAGGCGTTCATCATTTCATACTTGTTTTTTCCAATTAAGATAATATCTCCTGTTGTCGAGTACGAACTAGCTAAACCCTGTACCTTGTTAGAGAATCCTTTTAACATCGTGTTGATTCTCCATTTGCCATGTTTATCAATTAGCATGAAGAAGCATTCATCATGGTCACACGAAAGCTCATCATAATTGGCATCAATAGACACAGAATATGGCTTGGTAATAACGGCATTCTCCATTTTTATTCCAAATGGCATAGAGAACTGAAAATCATCCATGGATAGTTCCCAGTCTAACTTTAACGGTTCAAACCCCATATCCACCCAATTTAGTTGCTCATAGGCATTGGTGTCTTTTCCATCCCTTTTCACCCACTGACCTTTTGCCAAAACCGATACAGGGGTTGGATTACGTTCATCTGTCAAAAAGTTAATATTCGCTACTCTTCCTGTCGCAATATTTCCATGGAGGTGTTCTACATTGTAGTAGCGTGCTACATTAATCGTCCCCATATTGTAGGCATCAATGACTGGTACTCCCTTTTTTATGGCGATTCGAATCATATTATCAATAATTCCATTTTCGTAAAAGTGAGGAGATGCGCCGTCTGTGGTAAACATAAATTTATCGTACATCGTGATTCCCAGCTGATGTATTTCATCTAAAAGGACAGGTAAATCTGGACGGATAGATGAATGTCTTAACGAAACCATATAACCCTGCATGAGACGATTATAAATTTCTTCTCCAGTCATCGCTTCATGATCACAGTCTGCACCAAATAACATCATCTTTGCCAATGTTTTTTCAGATGCGCCCGGAAAATGGCCTTCCACTTTCTTTCTCATTCGTTTGGCTTCTTGCATCCAATGGAGCATCATATCATCCCCATCAAGAAGCTTTGGCCAACCGGTCAGCTCTCCGCCTTGAATCACTGCATCGTGTTCGAGCCAGGATTTCACATTGCTATGTGAAAAAATTTGCTCCTCGTCTCGGATCTCTGTTTGGGCATCAAAGCGGCACCACCAATACATGGAAGTTGGTGAGTTATGCATCTCCCTCATAAATGAGAACGCTTTATTTTTTTCCATCTGCAACGCAAGTACCATATTGTCATTAATTAGTGTTGTTGTTCCATATTGCGATGCATAGTGTGCAAGCGAATGGGGATTATATACTTGAAAGGGATGCGCATGTGGCTCAATATAGCCTGGAACCAGTAAAAGACCTGAGCAATCCACGATTTCACAATTGTCTACATTGTCAGGATATTGGTCGCCCACATAAATAATACGGTCGTCGTATATCCATATATTCGCTGTCATCCAAGCACGAAATGTTTGATTCAGGTACTTGGCATTTGTTAATAGAATAGTCGGAGAAACATTTCCATCTAGAACGGAAATATGTTCTCTAATATGTTTATTTTTCCATCGATATCGTTGATCCAGCATGTATGTCCCTCCTTAAGCAGTGTCCTTTATCTTAGAAAAAATTTGTCATATTACGGGTAACAATAGTTCAAATACCAAAGATCTACCATTGATTGGTTAGATTTTTTGACACAGTTTTTTCAAAAATATTGTCAGAAATTCAACACTACCTATCTAAAATGAAAACCCTTACATTTTATAGGTTTGGTTTTTATAGTACCATATTTCACTGTTTAACGCAGTAAAGAAGTACTAAATTTTTAAAATAATTGTAAAGGAGTGACAATTTCATGAATGTAAAGCCCAATATTGGCATTTTAAATGCTCTTGTCCGTATTACCATTGGTTTAAGTGTCTTAGCATGGAGTACAGCGAAACATACAAAAATGCCTTGGAGAGATTCCTATGTATTGCTAGGAATTTTAGGTGCTATGAAGGTGGCAGAGGGGATCGTTCGTTTTTGTCCAATCACTGCCCTCTATGAAAGAGAACAAAATTTGAGAAACAATCAAAATCAATCTTCTAATGAAAAATCAATGACGGAACAGTTTTTACCTTATAATACCCAATAAAAAAGCCCCCTCTGATCACAGAGGGGGAAATCTCACCATAGAAAGGAGTCATCACTATATGTTTTGGGAATATGTTAGCGATATGTCCTTTGTATTGATTGCTTTGATTGGAAGTATCATTGCTCTTCTATTTGTTTATATTAAGAAGTCTGGCAAGCGGCAAACGTAATGGCTTTATGTCCAATATCTTTTCTATAAAAAATGCCCTCACTTGATACATGGGATAACTCAGCATACACACGCTCTTGTGCTGCTTGAAGAGTGTCTGCCTTCGCAGCTGCTAGCAATACACGTCCGCCAGCAGTAACGATCTTTCCTTCCTCGTTCTGATCGGTTCCAGCATGGAAGACAAGTCCTTCCTTCACAGAATCAAGTCCTTCAATAACACTACCCTTTTCCGGCTGTTCGGGGTAGCCTTTTGCTGCGCAAACAACACCCACCACGGCATCAGATGACCACTCGATCGTTGGCTGTTCTCCGTTTAACACGGCAAGAATGACCTCTACTAAGTCCGATTCCATTCTTGGAAGAACCACTTGTGTTTCTGGATCACCGAATCGAGCATTGAACTCAATGACCTTTGGTCCGGAAGTCGTTTGAATCAGACCCGCATAAAGAATTCCACAGAAGCTTCTTCCTTCTTCAATCATCGCATGTGCAGCAGGCTTTAACACCGTTTCAACAGCTGTTTGAACAGCTTCACTGCTGATTTGCGGAACCGGAGAATAAGCCCCCATTCCACCTGTGTTTGGTCCTTGATCGCCATCGTATGCACGCTTATGATCTTGAGCAATTTCCATTGGCACCACAACGTCACCATTTACAAATGCCATGAGAGAAAATTCTTCTCCCTCTAAGAATTCTTCAATAACGACTTTCGCAGAGGCTGCACCAAACTTGCTATTCACGAGCATTTCTTTCAAGCTGTCAATCGCTTCTTCTAACGTTAGAGCAACGGTTACTCCTTTGCCTGCTGCAAGACCATCTGCCTTAATGACAATAGGAGCGCCTTTTTCCTCCACATACGCTTTCGCTGCATCAAAATCTGTGAAGGATTGATAAGCAGCGGTTGGAATTTGGTACTTTTCCATCAGCTCTTTAGCAAACGATTTGCTGCCTTCAATTACAGCAGCTTTTTGATCTGGACCAAAAACCGCTAAACCTTCTGCGCGAATGCGATCAGCAAGTCCCGCTTGAAGTGGTGCTTCAGGTCCAATAATCGTAAGACCAATCTTTTCTTCTTTTATAAAATGAATCAGCTTGTCTTGTTCGTCTTCAGAAATATCTACACGTACGGCTAAGTCTGTCATTCCTACATTCCCAGGAGCGACGAACACCTTTTCTACAGAAGGACTTTGGCTTACCTTCCAGCAAATAGCGTGCTCTCTCCCTCCACGACCTACGACTAGAACGTTCATGGTTTGTACCCCCATTTTTGAAAATTAGTGTTTAAAATGTCTAACTCCAGTGAATACCATTGCAATTCCGTACTCATCTGCTTTTTTCACTGAATCTTCATCACGAATTGATCCACCCGGTTGAATAATCGCTGTAATTCCAGCCTTTGCCGCTGCTTCAACGGTGTCATCCATTGGGAAGAATGCATCTGACGCAAGTACCGCACCTGTAGCTTTTTCTCCAGCTTGTTCTAAAGCAATTTTCGCTGCACCTACACGGTTCATCTGACCAGCACCAATTCCAAGTGTCATGTCAGCATCGTTCACAACGATCGCATTGGATTTCACATGCTTAACAACCTTCCAGCCAAGCTTCAGTGCTTTCCATTCCTCTTCACTAGGTTCACGCTTCGTAGCTACCGTTACAGTCGCATCTTCTAGTGTAAAACGGTCTTGATCTTGAACAAGTAGTCCGCCTTCAATTGACACATGCTTGTTTTCTACCTTAACTTTTTCATCAAACGGAATCGTTAGCAAGCGAAGATTCTTTTTGCTTGTTAATACTTCTAAAGCTTCCTCTGAATAAGAAGGAGCAATGATAATTTCTAAGAAGATTTCATGAAGCTTTTCAGCCGTTGGTTTATCCACTTCACGATTCAAGGCAATAATTCCACCAAAGATCGATATAGGGTCAGCAGCAAACGCTTTTGTGAATGCATCATAAACATCCGTTCCTGTTCCTACACCACAAGGGTTCATATGCTTAACCGCTACTGCCGCAGGCTCCGTAAATTCTTTTACGATTTGAAGGGCTGCATCTGCATCATTAATATTGTTATATGATAACTCTTTGCCATGAAGTTGAGTGGCATTAGCAATCGAGAAAACAGAGCCAAGTGGCTTACGATAAAAAGCTGCCTTTTGATGTGGGTTCTCCCCATAACGAAGACTTTGCTTTAATTCATAAGTAACCGTCATTTTTTCTGGATTTTCTTCACCAGCAAGGTCAGTCATGTACTCAGCGATCATTGCATCATACGCAGCTGTATGTCTAAATACTTTGGCAGCAAGCTTACGACGTGTAGCTTTCTCTACATCACCTGAAGCTTTCAGCTCTTCTAGTACCACTTCATAATCAGTAGGGTCAACAACCACAGTTACGAACTCATGGTTTTTGGCTGAAGCACGAAGCATTGTTGGTCCACCGATATCGATGTTTTCGATCGCATCTTCAACGGTCACATCAGGCTTAGCAATCGTTTGTTGAAATGGATAAAGATTGACACAAACGATTTGGATTGGGTCAATTTTATGCTCAGCAAGTTGCTTTTGGTGGTTTTCATCTGAAAACTTTGCTAAAAGGCCTCCGTGAATGTAGGGGTTAAGTGTTTTTACCCGGCCCTCAAGAATCTCTGGAAACCCTGTTACATCGCTTACGCTAATAACTGGAACACCTGCAGCCTGTAAGGCATTCTTTGTTCCTCCAGTAGAAATTAATTCATATCCTAATTCACTTAAATGACGGGCAAACTCAACAACCCCAGTTTTATCAGATACACTAATTAATGCTCGTTTTTTCACTTTCCGTTCTCCTTTCACCCTTTAAAAGCTGGCTGATTACTGATGGATAGAGCTTGTGCTCCACCTCATGTATTTTTTTCTGCAGACTTTCCTTTGTTTCTCCCTCATCAACGATCACTGACTGTTGAGCGATAATAGGTCCCGTATCCATCCCTGCGTCCACGTAATGTACCGTTACTCCGCTTTCTTTCACATTAGCCGCTAACGCTTGACCGATCGCATCTTTACCCGGAAAGGCCGGCAGCATCGATGGATGGATATTGATGATTTTTCCTTCAAAATCAGTTAACAAGGTAGGACCAATTAATCTCATATACCCTGCTAATACCACAAGATCAATGTTTTTCTCTGTAAGAAGAGCACAAATCTTTTGCTCATACTCCTCTTTTGAAGAATAGTCCTTCGCACGAAACACAAACGTTGGAACGCCTGCCTCTTCTGCTCTTTGAATGGCGTACGCACTCGGCTGGTCACATACTAACAGCTGCACCTTCACCTCGAGCTCACCACATTGAATCGCTTCTAAAATCGCACCAAAATTACTGCCCGAGCCTGATGCAAATACAGCTATATTTTTCATACTGTCCCTCGCTTACCTAATGTGTATTCCCTCTTGGCTTGATACCGTTCCGATTGCATAAGCTTTTTCTCCACTTTCGTTAAAGAAACGAATCACATCGTCTGCAATCTTCTTATCCACTGCTACTACCATACCCGTACCCATATTAAAAATATTATACATTTCCTTACGGTCAAGCTCACCATACTTTTCAAGCAAGTTAAAAATGGCTGGTACCGTCCAGTTTGACTCTTCTAAGTCTGCTCCTAATCCCTCTGGAAGCATACGTGGGATGTTTTCTACAAAACCACCACCGGTAATATGAGCCATTCCCTTAATGTCAAACTTTTTCAATGCAGCTAATAATGGCTTCACATAGATTTTTGTTGGCTGTAGCAACTCCTCACCAAGGGTGCGACCAAGTTCATCTACGTGCTGAGTAAGATCAAGTCCTGCTTTTTCTAGCAATACTTTACGAACTAATGAGAAACCATTGCTGTGTAGACCGCTTGATGCAAGGCCGATTAGAACATCACCCGATTTGATCGAAGCACCGCCAACTAATGCCGACTTTTCACAAGCTCCTACCGAGAATCCAGCCAGATCATATTCTTCTTCACTGTACATACCAGGCATTTCAGCTGTTTCTCCACCAACAAGTGCGCAGCCCGCTTGTTCACAACCGTCTGCAATTCCCTTAACGATGGCTTCAATCTTACTAGGCTCTGCTTTTCCGCAAGCAATATAATCTAAAAAGTAAAGCGGCTCTGCCCCTTGAACCACAATATCGTTCACACACATGGCCACGGCATCGATTCCAATTGTGTCATGCTTATCGAGCATAAACGCAAGCATCAACTTCGTTCCCACGCCATCTGTTCCAGAGACGAGCACCGGCTCCTTCAGGTTTAGACTTGAAAGATCGAACATACCACCAAACCCACCTAAGCCTCCAAGCACACCTGGACGAATGGTACGCTCTACATGCTTTTTCATACGGGAAACAGCTTCGTATCCAGCCTCAATATCTACCCCAGCTTGTTTATAAGCATTTGCCATTGTAAAAACCCTCCATAGAAAAGCGCAAGCGTCTTAAGTAGACGCCGGTGCTAAACAATTTTCATGTAAAAATAGATTTCCGAAGAAAAGGCAGCATGTGCTGCTGCCATTTATTTGACCGTTTCTAGTGTTAGTTCCGTTGGATAAATTTCCGTTGGGTATTTACCAGTAAAGCAAGCTAAGCACTGTCCGCATTGATCCTCTCGTGGATCCTTCCCGATTGCTTCAAGCATTCCCTCCACACTCAAGAATGTGAGCGAATCCGCACCAATCATCTCTCGAATTTCTTCAGGCGAAAGCTTAGACGCAATTAACTCTTCTCTTGTAGACGTATCAATTCCATAGAAACACGGATTTTGAATCGGAGGAGAACTAATGACCACATGGACTTCCTTTGCTCCCGCTTCCTTCAACATCGTGACGATTCTACGGCTTGTTGTCCCTCTAACAATCGAATCATCCACCATAATGACACGCTTGCCCTCAACCACTCCACGAACTGGAGAAAGCTTCATCTTCACTCCCTGTTCACGCAAAGTTTGAGATGGCTGAATAAACGTACGACCCACATAACGGTTTTTAATTAAACCCATTTCATAAGGAATACCAGATTGCTCTGCATAACCAATCGCTGCTGAAATACTAGAATCAGGTACACCCGTTACGACATCCGCTTCAATCGGTACTTCCAAGGCAAGTTTTTTCCCCATTGCTTTTCTTGCCGTATGAACATTAATTCCTTGAATATTGCTATCCGGTCTTGAAAAATACACATATTCCATCGTACACATCGCTTGGTTTGATGCAATGGAATACATTTCTGAATGAATGCCATTTGCATTAATGGTAATTAACTCACCTGGCAATACATCGCGAACGAACTCGGCACCTACTACGTCAAAGGCACAAGTCTCTGATGCCACCACATACGCGTCACCCAGTTTAGCAATGGATAATGGTCGCATGCCGTTCGGATCAAGAGCAACCATTAACTCATCTTCTGTCATAATCAAGAAGGCGTAAGCTCCTTTTAACATCGTTAAAGCGGTTTTTACACGATCTTTAATCGATGAAAATCCACCGCGACGAATTAAATGGGCTAGCACTTCTGTATCAGAACTCGTTTGAAAAATACTTCCTTGTCCCTCAAGCTGAAGCTTCAGCTGATTCGCATTCACAAGGTTTCCATTGTGCGCAAGAGCAAGACTGCCCGTCTGTGAGTTGAAGAGAAGCGGTTGAACATTCTCGTAACCGCCTCCTCCAGCTGTTGCATAACGAACATGCCCAATTGCCGCACAGCCCGTCATTTCTTCCATCGCCTTGGCCGTAAAGATCTCGGCAACAAGACCTTCCCCTTTTAAGCCCTTCAATCTCTTTTGATCAGAAACGACCATTCCCGTTCCTTCCTGACCACGGTGTTGAAGGCTATGCAATCCGTAATACGTGAGTTGTGCAGCGTCCGGATGTCCCCAAATACCAAAGATACCACACTCTTCATTTAACCCCTTTAGCTCAGCAAGCATGGGATTGCCCCTTTCCAAGCCTTTTCTAGCGTAGAAACTGGTTGTGTAACGACCAATTCATCACCACAAGTTATTTTTAAATCAGACGTATCTGTTACTGTACCGATATAAGTTGCATCTACTAAACTCTCAAATTGAGCTTGGTTTTCTTTTTTCACCGTTAATACGAAGCGAGATTGTGACTCACTAAATAGTGCCGTTGTTGCTTCGCCTTGAAGGGTAACTTCTGCTCCTAGTTCTGAGCTACCCATTAAGCTTTCAGCAAGTGCTACTGCTACTCCACCTTCAGACACGTCATGAGCAGATGCTACCACTCCTGCACGAATCGCTGAAAGAACTTGCTTTTGAGCTTTCTCTTCTACCTCAAGGTTAAGCTCTGGCGCTTTACCAAAGATATTGTTGTGTGTCAGCTTTTGAAGCTCACTTCCACCAAATTCAGGCTTTGTTTCCCCGATTAGATAGATTAAATCTCCCGCATCTTTAAAGCTTTGCGTAGTAATATGATCGATGTCCTCGATTAATCCAACCATTCCAACAACCGGTGTTGGATAAACAGCCGTTCCACTTCTTTCATTGTAAAGTGATACGTTCCCACCAATTACTGGTGTGCTTAAAACGTTACACGCTTCACTCATACCATCAACCGATTTTTCAATCTGCCAGAAAATTTCTGGCTTCTCTGGATTTCCGAAGTTTAAGCAGTCCGTGATCGCAAGTGGTACCCCACCAGAAGCAACAATATTACGTGCCGCTTCAGCCACTGCGATTTTTCCGCCTGTTTCTGGATCCAAGTAAATGTAGCGAGAGTTACAGTCCGTTGTCATCGCTAGTGCTTTTCTAGTTCCACGAATACGAACCACTGCTGCATCACTTCCTGGCGCAACCACTGTACTTGTACGAACCATATAATCGTATTGATCGTAAACCCACTCTTTGCTTGCAATCGTCGCTTGCTTAAGAAGATTTACTAACGTTTCGTTATGATCTTTAACTTCTGGCACTGTGTTCTCCATCGCTTGGAACTCACGGAAGTACGCAGGTTCTAAAGATGGCTTGTGGTAAACTGGTGCTTCTTCTGCAAGAGCATCAGCAGGAACATTCGCAACAACCTCACCGTTATGAACTAAACGAAGCATTTTATCGTCTGTAACTACACCGATAGCCACTGCATCTAAATCGTACTTACCAACGATATCAGCAATTTCTTGTTCACGACCCTTTTCAACAACGATTAGCATACGCTCTTGAGACTCAGAAAGCATCATTTCGTAAGCGGTCATTCCTTTTTCACGCTGTGGAACAAGGTCAAGATTCATCTCAATTCCTGAGCCTGCTTTACTTGCCATCTCCGCTGATGAGCTAGTAAGACCCGCTGCTCCCATGTCTTGAATTCCAACAAGAGCATCACATTTAACCAATTCAAGGCAAGCTTCTAGTAAAAGCTTCTCCATGAATGGATCTCCTACTTGAACTGCTGGACGATTCTCATCTGATGTCTCCGTTAGTTCTTCTGATGCGAACGTTGCACCGTGGATTCCATCACGACCAGTTTTAGCTCCTACGTACATTACTGTGTTACCAACACCGTGCGCTTGACCTTTTTTAATATCCTTATGGTCAATTAAGCCGACACACATGGCGTTAACAAGTGGATTGCCTTCGTAGCATGCATCAAACTGAATTTCTCCACCAACCGTTGGGATACCGATACAGTTTCCGTAACCCGCGATTCCAGCAACCACTTCTTTAAACAAATATTGAACACGGCTCGATGCGTCTAACTCACCGAAACGTAGAGAATTTAACAATGCGATTGGTCTTGCACCCATAGAGAATACGTCACGGATGATTCCGCCTACTCCTGTCGCTGCTCCTTGGTAAGGCTCGATTGCCGATGGGTGGTTATGACTTTCGATTTTAAAAACAACTGCCTGCTCGTCTCCGATATCCACAATTCCAGCACCTTCTCCAGGACCTTGAAGAACACGTGGACCTGATGTTGGGAACTTACGAAGAACCGGTTTTGAGTTCTTGTAGCTACAATGCTCTGACCACATAACAGAGAACAAACCTGTTTCTGTGTAGTTCGGCGTGCGTCCAAGAATGTCTTCTACCATTTGAAATTCTTCGTCAGACAAGCCCATTTGTGAATAAATTTTCTCTTGTTTAATTTGCTCCGGACTTGGCTCAAGCTTTAACAACATGTGAGTCCCTCCATTGTTTAACGATCGATTGGAATAACTTTACTCCGTCTGCTCCACCTAATAGCTCATCAACAGCTCTTTCAGGGTGTGGCATCATTCCTAGTACATTTCCTTGTTCGTTCATAATTCCAGCGATATCCGCTAAGCTACCGTTAGGATTATTCGTATATGTGAAAACGATCTGCTTGTTTTCTTTTAATCTAGTTAATGTCTCTTCATCACAATAATAGTTTCCTTCACCATGAGCGACAGGAATTTGGATGGTTTCTCCTTGCTTATAGCTACCAGAGAACATCGTTTCGTTGTTTTCCACACGAAGTTCAACATTTTTACAAATGAACTTTAAGCTTTCGTTACGACGCATCGCTCCAGGTAGTAAACCTGCTTCTAATAAAATTTGGAATCCGTTACATACACCGAGTACCGGCTTACCAGCTTCAGCTGCCTTCACGACTTCCTGCATGACGTTACTAAAGCGAGCAATAGCACCTGTTCTTAGGTAATCACCGTAAGAAAATCCACCTGGTAAAAGGATGGCATCAAATCCGTCTAAGCTGGTTGCGTCATGCCATACGTATTCTACTTCTTCTCCTAGTTCATCCTTAATCGCATGATACATATCGATGTCACAGTTTGAGCCAGGAAACACGATTACCGCAAATTTCACTGTGCAACACACTCCTCAATCTCATAGCGATAGTCTTCAATAACTGTGTTAGCTAGGATTTTTTCACATACTTCTTTAACTACTTCTTCTACATCACGATCTGATTTTTCTACTGTTAATTCCATATATTTTCCGATACGAACATCTGATACCGCCTGATAATTTAACGAATGTAGTGAATGAACAACTGCAGTTCCTTGTGGATCTAATACACTCTCTCTTAACGTTACAAACACTTTAACTTTATACATGTTGTGGTCCTCCTAATTTTTCAAGAATTGTTTCATATGCATCCGTTAAACTTCCTAAATCGCGGCGAAATACATCCTTATCAAACTTTTCATTTGTGACTGCATCCCAAAGGCGGCATGTGTCAGGCGAGATTTCATCAGCAAGTAATAATTCTCCTGCAGCATTCTTCCCGAATTCTAGTTTGAAATCGATTAAGCGAATTCCTAGCTCTTTGAAAAAGCTTGATAAAGTCGCATTTACAGTCAGTGCTTTTTCCTTTAATTGCGCTACCTCTTCAGGAGTGGCAAGCTTTAATTCTTCTACATGATCATCTGTGATAAGCGGATCACCTAATGCATCATCCTTTAAATAAAACTCCACTAATGGCTTTGACAGCTCCTTGCCTTCTTCTACTCCAAGGCGTTTTGAAAAGCTTCCAGCTGCCACATTACGAACGACTACTTCAAGAGGAACAATGTCCACCTTTTGAACAAGCTGCTCAGTCTCAGAAAGACGCTTTACAAAGTGAGAAGGAATACCCGCGTCATGAAGCTTTAAAAATAACAAACTAGTAATCTCGTTATTCAAGCGACCCTTCCCATCGATTGTTGCCTTTTTTTCACCATTAAAAGCAGTAGCTGAATCCTTGTACTCAATCCAAACAATTTGTTCATCATCCGTTTTGTACACCCGTTTCGCCTTGCCTTCGTATAATAAGGAACCTTTTTCCATTAGCAATCGTACCTCCTGAATCGGAATATTGGCAATTTTTTGAGTAGAAGCGCCGCTGGGACGCTTCTTTTTATAAACCTAATCTTTCAAAAATGGTATCTACGTACTTGATATGGTAGTTGTAGTCGAAGCAATCATCGATTTCAGCTGGGCTTAACTTGCTAGTAATCAGTTCGTCACTTTCGATAAGTGAGCGGAAATGAACTTGCTTTTCCCAAGCTTCCATTGCTCTAGGTTGAACCGTATCGTATGCTTGTTCACGAGTTAATCCTTTGTCAATTAGCGCAAGAAGAACACGTTGTGAGTAAATCAAGCCAAGTGTACGATCCATGTTTCTCTTCATATTCTCAGGGAAGACCGTTAAGTTTTTCACAATGTTTCCAAAACGGTTCAACATATAGTTGAGTGCGATCGTTGCATCTGGAAGAATGACTCTTTCAGCAGAAGAGTGGGAAATATCTCTTTCATGCCAAAGCGAAACATTTTCGTATGCAGTCATCATGTATCCACGAATCACACGAGCAAGTCCAGTCATATTTTCAGACCCAATTGGGTTTCTCTTATGTGGCATAGCAGAAGATCCTTTTTGCCCTTTTGCGAAAAATTCTTCCACTTCACGTGTTTCACTCTTTTGTAATCCACGAACTTCAGTTGCAAACTTTTCAATTGAAGTAGCAATTAGAGCAATCGTGCTCATATAGTGTGCATGACGGTCACGTTGCAAGGTTTGAGTAGAGATTGGAGCTGGCTTGATTCCAAGCTTTTCACAAACATATTTCTCAACGAACGGATCAATGTTTGCATAGGTTCCAACTGCACCAGAAATTTTACCGTATTCGATGCCTTCAGCTGCCTGCTTAAAGCGATCTAAGTTACGTTTCATTTCCTCGTACCATAGAGCAAGCTTTAAACCAAATGTCGTAGGTTCTGCGTGTACTCCGTGTGTACGACCCATCATAACCGTATGCTTATGTTCTTGAGCTTTATTTTTTAAGATCTCAACAAAGTTCTCTAGGTCTTTTAAAAGGATATCATTCGCTTGCTTAAGCATATAAGACAGTGCCGTATCCACCACATCTGTTGAAGTTAGGCCGTAATGTACCCATTTACGCTCTTCTCCAAGTGTTTCAGAAACAGCTCTAGTAAAAGCGACTACATCATGACGTGTTTCTTGTTCAATTTCATTAATACGGTCAATATTGAAAGAAGCATTTTGACGGATTTTTTCAACGTCCTCTTTCGGAATTTCACCAAGCTCTACCCATGCTTCACATGCAAGGATTTCTACTTCTAGCCAAGCCTTAAAGCGATTTTCCTCTGTCCAAATAGCTCCCATTTCCGGGCGTGTGTAACGATCAATCATGTTTTATCCTCCGATCAATTCTTCAATTTTACTCCAAATCCCACTGTCTTCAATTTCTGCTAGCGCATCTTCTACGTTCTCTCGAAGCAAGGTAATATGCCCCATTTTCCGCTTAAACTTCGGTTCGATCTTTCCATAAAGATGAATTTTCCAATCTGTTACGGATGGAATGGCTTGAAGCACAGCTTCTTGATGCTCTCCTAAAATATTTACCATGACTGCTGGTTTTAAGAGAGTCGTACGTCCTAACGGCAAGTTACATACCGCACGCACATGCTGTTCAAACTGTGACGTTTCACAAGCTTCAATCGTGTAATGACCTGAATTATGAGGCCGTGGTGCCAATTCATTGATATAAATATCGTCCTCTTTTGTAAGAAACATCTCAACCGCTAGCGTGCCGACCAACTGCAAGGCTGAGGCAAGCTTTTTTGCAAGCTCTAATCCCTTTCTAGCTGCATCTCCACTTATTCGAGCCGGAACAATGGTCTCATGTAAAATATTGTCTCGATGTATATTCTCTCCAATTGGGAACACTTCAGTCTGCCCACTTGCACTGCGAACAACGATTACTGAAATTTCCTTCTCAAAAGGAATCCACTTCTCTAACACACACGAACCATGTTCTAGTAACTTCTCAGCCAATGGCAGATCCTGTTCTGTCTTGATGACCAGTTGACCTTTGCCATCGTATCCACCAGTAGCTGTCTTTAAAACAGCAGGAAATCCAAGCCTTTTTATATTATCATAAATGTCTTGTACAGAATGGATGACCGCATAAGGAGCCACTTTCACTCCAGCCTTTTCAATAGCTGCTTTTTCAGTGATTCGGTTTTGAGTGACCTCTAGCAATTGGGTTCCTTGTGGTACATAAGCATGCTCTGCCAGCCATTTTAAAGCTTCTGCATCAATATTTTCAAACTCATAGGTGATCACATCACTTACACTCGCAAGTTCTTTGATTGCCTCAAGATCGTTATACCCTGCCACGATGCTCACATCAGATACTTGAGCACAAGGAGAATCTTCCGCAGGATCAAGGACAGCCACTCGGTACCCTTGAGCTTTTGCCGATAAGGCCATCATTTTGCCTAACTGTCCACCACCGATAATCCCAATCGTTTGTCCTGGCAAAATCACTGGATTAGACAAGCTCATCACTACTTTCCAAAACAGTTTGTTTCGTTGCTTCTCTTTTCTCCTGAAGCTTTAAAGCAATCTCTTCGTTAAAGGCTCCTAATATTTGAGCAGCAAGCAATCCCGCATTCGTCGCACCAGCTGTTCCAATGGCAACCGTTGCTACCGGAACCCCTCCAGGCATTTGTACAATCGATAGTAGGGAGTCTAAACCGTTCAACGCCCTTGATTGAACTGGAACACCGATCACCGGTAAAGTCGTTTTTGCTGCCACCATTCCAGGAAGGTGAGCTGCTCCGCCTGCTCCTGCAATAATGACCTTTATTCCACGATCACGAGCCGTTTCTGCATATTCAAACATCAAGTCAGGTGTTCGATGGGCAGATACCACCTTTTTCTCATACGGTATATTTAAATCGTCTAGCACGGTACACGCTAGTTTCATAGTTTCCCAATCAGATTTGCTTCCCATAATAATTCCAATTTGTGCTTCCACTGTACCCCTCCTAGCTAAATAATATAAAAAGCCCACACAGATTCTTTCCATGACGAGGAAAGGAATCTGTCCGGGCTTGTTCATACAAGATGGAAGAGACACAAAAGAAGCGCCTCTTACTCCGGGCATATCACATTTCCTCATAGTCCGATCATTTACGGTAATCGGGTAGAAACTCATGGGCCATATTCCCATTATTATACGAGGGCTATTTCTGAATCTTAATCTCATGTATATATTACATTCTGTTATATAATCTGTCAATGAAATTGTCGAACGTTTATAATTTATGTATAGTTAATGTTCGTGTTTTACTCTATTAACCGCGCTTCGAATACAATTTTCCTGGCGATCGGCTCATAAGTAACCTCTCCCGCCTCTTTTACTTCTTGAAAAACGGGCTTTTCTGTCCGCTTTACAGGAGTATACCCTTCTTTCGCCATACGTTCAAGACAATCACTTAATGTTTCGTTTTCCTCAACTTCGAAAATGGTTTTTTTTGGTTTTGTCATGTTACATGGTCCTTTCAGTGTCCTTTAATAGTAACCTATTATACCCATTAATACGGGGGAATAGAAGTCTACTTATGCTTACTTACGTTCAATAATAGTTAACAAAATTTTCATTTACATTTTTAAAGGGTGGGAGTATGATAATCAAAGTTTCATATTCTTAAATCGCTGAAACCATTGGTACGGGGGACCCAACTCTTCTGGGGTGAATCCTTTTAAAAGGTAGGGCTACTCATGAGGCCCGAATCCGACAGCTAACCTCGTAAGCGTTTTTTGAGAAGGAAGGTGGAGCTTGTGGAGCAAAATGGCTAATGTCTACAAGTCTTATTTCGTGATGACTTTGTAGGCTTTTTTTGTGGATTTTTTTAGTTAAATCTTACTAGATGGTGGTGTCAAACATGATCTCTTCTATAAAGAGATTACTTATAGGTAGACCTTTGAAGTCTGCCCAGTTAGGTGAACAAAAGTTAAATAAAACAAAAGCTTTAGCGATTTTATCATCGGATGCTTTATCATCCGTTGCCTATGGACCCGAGCAAATCCTGATCGTTCTCGTTTCTATAGGAGCCATCGCTTTTTGGTACTCTATTCCAATAGCGATTGGAGTACTTCTTCTTTTAACCGCTTTGATATTGTCTTACCGACAAATCATATATGCCTACCCTCAAGGGGGTGGAGCGTATGTGGTATCTAAGACCAATCTGGGTGTGAACCCAGGGTTAGTGGCCGGAGGATCCTTATTGGTGGACTATATATTAACAGTGGCTGTAAGTGTGTCAGCAGGTACCGATGCCATTACTTCAGCCTTCCCAGCCTTACATGACTATAATGTGGAGATTGCGATTGTATTTGTTATCTTTTTAACACTTCTAAACTTAAGAGGGGTAACAGAATCTGCCTCCGTTCTTGCTTATCCGGTTTATTTATTTGTTCTAGCCTTATTTATCTTAATCGGAGTAGGTCTATTTAACGTGATCACAGGTCAGGTGCCTCCTGAACTGCATACACCCATTGGAACACCAGTAGCAGGAATTAGCTTATTCCTATTGCTTAAGGCCTTTGCGTCAGGGAGCTCTGCGTTAACAGGAGTCGAAGCGATATCAAATGCCATTCCAAACTTTAAAGATCCTGCTCCAAAAAATGCGGCAAGGACACTGATGCTAATGGGTACATTACTAGCGATTTTATTATCTGGAATTGTCGTTTTAGCTTACTATTACGGCATTACTCCAAAGGCAGAAGAAACCGTCGTCTCCCAAATTGCTAGTCAAACCTTTGGTCGAACCTTTATGTATTTCTTCATTCAAGGGACAACCGCGTTAATTTTAATACTAGCAGCAAATACAGGATACTCGGCGTTCCCATTATTAGCTGTAAACATAGCCAATGATAAGTTTATTCCTCGTATGTTTACACTTCGAGGCGATCGACTAGGCTATTCAAATGGAATTATGATGTTAGGTTTTGCTTCTATCTTGCTCATTATTACTTTTCATGGACATACAGAAAATTTAATCCCATTGTATGCCGTTGGTGTCTTTATCCCCTTTACCCTTTCCCAAACTGGAATGATGGTAAAATGGATTCGCGAAAAGCCCTCTGGTTGGGTATCAAAGCTCATGATTAACTCGGCTGGCGCTCTGATAAGTTTCGTGGTTACAATGATGTTTTTTATCACAAAGTTTAGCCAGGTATGGCCGGTTCTTGTTTTTATTCCTGTGATTGTATTGGTCTTTCACAAAATCCATAAGCATTATGAGGCAATTGCAGATCAGCTTCGTGTGACCACTTGCGAAGCAGCACTCCCCATCGAAGGGAACGTCATCATCGTACCTGTAGCTGGCATTACCCATGTTGTGGAGAACTCGATTAACTATGCTAAGTCACTATCAGCAAGCCAAGTCATTGCTGTGCATGTGGCCTTTGATCGGGAAGAGGAAAAACGCTTTGAGGAAAAATGGAAAGAGTGGCAGCCTGACGTACGATTGGTCACCTTACATTCTCATTATAGAAACATGATTCATCCACTCTCCAAATTTGTCGACACCGTCGAGCATAAAGCGAGTGAGTCCAATTACCGAGTAACTGTGTTAATCCCCCAGTTCATACCGAAAAAAGGCTGGCATAACATGCTTCATAATCAATCTAGCCTTTTGATCCGTTCCTTCTTGCTTTATAGAAAAAATGTAGTTGTTTCGACCTTACCGTATCATTTGAAGCATTAGTTTGGGGCGGGGTTGGAAAAAGCACCTGTGAGGGTGCTTTTTTGTTTTATGAGACCGAAGATTGAACTCTGGCATTTTTATTTGGGAAATGGAGATGCTCATGGGCACATAGAGCCTTTCTATTTTACCACTTGAGGCAATTCGAGTTACTCATGGGCAAATAGAGACATTCTATTTTACCACTTGAGGCAATTCGTGGTGCTCATGGGCAAATAGAGACATTCTATTTTACCGCTTGAGGCAATTCGAGTTGCTCATGGGCAAATAGAGGCATTCTATTTTACCGCTTCTAAGGTTTATCCTCTCTTACGGGCAGATAGAACATCTCTATATACCCGTTTTAACATTCAACTATTGTATTTGGTCAAATAGAGGCATTTGTTTTAACTATTCAATTCTAATTTCATATCTAAAGAGTAGATAGAAATTAAATACAACAAAAAAAGCACCCAATCAGGTGCTTTTTTCTTTGCCTAGCGACGTCCTACTCTCACAGAGGGAAACCCTCAACTACCATCGGCGCTGAAAAGCTTAACTTCCGTGTTCGGTATGGGAACGGGTGTGAC
>NZ_JBHLUU010000117.1:0-67727 GCF_042433785.1 Robertmurraya beringensis
AACTGTCTAATTGTAAATATTTTTCCAAATGGATGGAGCCACCTTTGCTTAGGTACTTACTTTTTTGGCTCTAAACGGGAAGAACTTTAAAACTGAAAATTCAGTCAGTATTTATGCAACACTAGTGAAATGATAAGTATACATGAAGCAGAATGATAAAGGAGAGATCACAAATGGGATTTCATCGTGAACCAAATACATTTGTTAGCCAAGTAAACCTAAAAGTAGCAAACTTAGAACGTTCGCTTCCTTTTTACAAAGAAGTTCTCGGACTTCAGGTGTTACACCAAACAAGCAATACAGCCGAATTAACAGCTGACGGAAAAAACGTGCTTGTTTCTATTCAACAGCCGGATGAGGTCGTGTCGAAGCAGGGGAGAACAACTGGACTTTATCACTTCGCTTTACTTTTACCAACTCGTGCAGATCTAGGAAGATTATTAAAACATTTTCTCCAGGTGCGTTATCCATTACAAGGCGCATCCGATCACTTGGTCAGCGAAGCGATCTATTTAGCTGACCTAGATGGGAATGGAATTGAAGTATATGCGGACAGACCAGCATCTAACTGGAGTTGGAATAATGGAGAAGTGGAAATGGCTACGGTTGCGTTAGATGCAGAAAGCCTTCTTGCTGAGGGAGAAGGAGAAGCATGGAACGGCATGCCAGCTGGTACGATTATGGGGCATATTCATCTTCATGTATCAGAGTTACAGAAAACAGAGGAGTTTTATACAAAGGGACTCGGATTTGAAGTTGTTACTCGATACGGAGGTCAGGCCTTATTTATTTCCACTGGCAAATACCATCACCATATTGGATTGAACACCTGGAATGGTGTCGGTGCGCCACCTGCTACTGAAAACAGCGTTGGCATGGAATCTTATACGATGGTGTTTCCTAGTGAAGAAAAGAGAGCGCAGATCCTCTCTCAATTACAAGGATTGGGCGTAGCCGTTACAGAGGAGAAGGGTGCATTTATTACGGAAGATCCTTCAGGAAATCGAATTCGATTAGAAGTTTAATGGGAAAAAGCAGTGAGGTCATCATAGGACTCGCTGCTTTTTGTTTTTCTCTTGACAGAAACCTAGTAAATTATTATATTAGTAACATACTTTAATGCTAAAAAGCGTTTAAGTAAAATAGTGAACTTCCGTAAGTTGGAAAGTCTGCTGTTCTTATATGAATTAGGGTGGTAACGCGGAGCTCCTTTGTCCCTATCGACTTTGAGGGCTTTTTTCTTTTGCGCAAAACCCTTATTGGAGGAAAACATCATGAATCAAGACAGCGTACTAACAATAAAACCAATGGAAGCTTTTATTATCTCCTTGATAGTGATTGGGGGAATTAGTTATTCTCTTATATTTGCTGGTGCAGTTCCTCATATTCCCATTGTTTTGGCCATCATGGGACTGTTTCTTTACGGTATTTATAAGAAAGTTTCCGTGATTGAGTTGGAAGAGGCCATCATTAGTGGAGCTAAATCAGGAGCTGGAGCCGTATTTATTTTTCTTTTTATCGGGATGTTGATTAGTAGTTGGATGGAAAGTGGAACGATTCCTACGTTTATCTACTTGGCGCTTGAAGTGGTCAGTGATAAATGGTTCTATGCGATTGTGTTTGCCGTGACCGCTATTATTGGCATGAGTATTGGAAGTTCGTTAACGACTGCAGCGACCATCGGTGTTGCCTTTATGAGTGTTTCCACTGCGCTTGGGTTATCAGATGCGATAACAGCAGGGGCTGTGATTTCTGGTGCCTTTTTTGGAGATAAAATGTCACCTCTATCAGATACAACGATATTGGCTTCTTCAACTGTTCACGTAGATTTGTTTGATCACATCAGAAATATGGCTTGGACAACGGTCCCGGCGTTTGTCATATCCTTTCTATTATTTGTTTTATTATCACCAGCTGAATCTGCTGCGAACTTTGCGGATTTAGAACTTTTAAAAGCAAGTTTGAAAGACCATGATCTTGTTCATTGGTACTCTTTATTCCCATTTATAGTGTTAGCACTGTTAGCGATTAAAAAAGTCCCAGCAATTATCACCTTGGCTTCAGGCATTGCTACTTCTATTTTCGTTACGATATTTGTACAAAAGGAAGTCCATCTTCAGGGGCTAATGAACACTCTATTTGCTGGATATTCTTCTAAAACAGGAGTGGAAGAAATCGATTCCTTGCTTTCTAGAGGTGGAATGGAAAGCATGATGTTTTCTGTTTCACTTATTCTTTTAGCGTTAGCCATGGGTGGTTTATTTTTTAAGCTTGGAATTCTTCCAGCTTTGCTTGCAGGAATTAGCGGAATGTTGAATAAAGTATGGAGTCTTGTGGTTTGGACGGCTGGAACAGCCATTTCTATTAATTTCCTTGTAGGGGAACAATACCTGTCGATCCTTTTAACAGGAAGTTCTTTTAAGGATAGATACAAAAAGATGGGGTTACATGGGAAAAATCTTTCTAGAATTCTTGAGGATGCAGGGACGGTAGTGAATCCACTGGTTCCCTGGAGTGTATGTGGAGTCTTTTTAACGGGAGTATTAGGAGTAGAGACCTTATCATATCTTCCTTTTACGTTCTTCTGTTTGTTGAGTCCGATTATAACCATGATATTTGGAATCACCGGGTTTAAACTTTCAAAGCTAGAGGAATAAACTTACAATGAAGGTATGACATATTCCTAAGGAGTGTAACGATGACAAAGAGAGCTTTGATCAATATCGATTATACGAATGATTTTGTTGTAGGCGCTTTGCCATGTGGAGAGCCTGGTATCGCTATTGAAGGAGAGATCACCAAGATTACTGAGGAATTTATCAATAAAGGCGAGTATGTGGTGTTCGCGATTGACCTGCATAAAGAGGGAGATCATTATCATCCGGAAACGGAGCTGTATCCTCCTCATAATATTGAAGGAACAGAGGGCAGGCATTTGTATGGGAAGTTAAACACGCTGTATCTTCAAAACCTTGAGAAGGAACAGGTGTATTGGATGGATAAAACTCGCTACAGTGCGTTCGCTGGGACGGATTTAGAGATCAAGCTAAGAGAGCGCGGCATCACAGAGGTCCACTTAGTCGGTGTTTGCACCGATATTTGCGTGCTACATACAGCTGTGGATGCCTATAACAAAGGGTTTAAAATTGTCATACATGAAAAGGCAGTAGCTAGCTTTAATCAAGCCGGACATGATTGGGCGTTAGGACATTTTAAAGGAAGCATGAATGCACAAATCTTATAATTTTCTTTAGGCGTAATCACTATTTTGGTGGTTACGCTTTTTTCTTAAGTTACGCCCTTTGTCTTCTTTCCGTCATTAAATTTTCACTATTTCCAAGTACAGTATAGTAAGAACGAAGAAAAGGAGAATGAAAGATGAAGAAGAAAAAGGCCATAGTAGGGGGTTTTTCTATGAAACTTTATTCCATATCTTCCGTATTAGTTGTTATAAATTTCATCTCATTGTATAATTCATTTCATAACTATCACGTGACGGTTTGGAGGGGTTCGATTGGGACTGAGAAGTTGAAAATTGGTGAGTTAGCGGAAATGGCAAATGTAACAAAGAGAACCATCGATTATTATACGAATCTAGGACTATTAAAAGTAGAGCGTTCCACTTCGAATTACCGCTACTATGATAAGTCGGCGATAGAACGATTGCATTATATTGAACAATGCAAAAAAAACGGAATGTCACTAGAAGAAATAAAAGAAATAGTCGTAGAAAAAGATGCAGAAGAAATCGATGTTCTTGAACTGAGACTGAAGATTCAAGGTTTGGAAAAAGAGGTCACAGATGTATTGGCTCATTTGGATCAAAAGAATTTAAAGAATGTAAAAAAGAATGTATCCAATGAGAGTCTTTCATTAATACAGACCCTTTTGTTATTGATTAATTAAACTTTTGTTTTACTATACTAGGAGGTGTAGGTCTTACTTTGTAAGACCGTTCGTTGACAACTATAAATTTACTTTTAATTGCTTTATTAATTGCTTTAACTGCGTTTTTCGTAGCTACTGAGTTTGCTATTGTAAAGGTTCGTGTATCGAGAATTGACCAAATGATTGCGGAAGGAAAAAAGGGTGCTATATCGGCAAAACGAGTGGTGACCCATTTGGATGAATATTTATCAGCCTGTCAGTTAGGGATTTCAATTACCGCATTAGGTTTGGGGTGGTTAGGAGAGCCAGCTGTTGGAAAAATATTACATCCAATATTTGAACGATTCCATCTAAATGAATCATTGATTGGAATTCTGTCATTCGGAATTGCCTTTGCTTTGGTAACATTCCTGCATGTGGTTGTTGGTGAGCTTACACCTAAGACGGTGGCTATTCAAAAAGCTGAAGCAGTTACATTGATGTTCGCGGTACCGATCATTTGGTTTTACCGACTAATGTATCCATTTATTTGGTTCTTAAACGGTTCTGCACGTTTATTGGTTGGAGCGTTTGGTCTGAAGCCAGCTTCCGAACACGAAGCAGCTCACTCTGAAGAGGAACTTCGGATTTTATTATCTGAAAGTTATAAGAGTGGAGAAATTAACAAAAACGAACTAAAATACATGAACAATATATTTGAATTTGACGAAAGAATAGCAAAAGAGATTATGGTTCCTCGAACAGAGATGGTATCCATTTCTATAGATGAATCATATGCCGATATTCTTGCAACTGTAAAATCTGAAAATTATACTAGATACCCAGTTGTGAATGGTGACAAAGATAATATTGTTGGTTTCATTAATGTAAAAGAGTTGTTGACAGCTGATATTTCAGATGAAGAGAAAAAGACGGGTTTCACGATTGAGTCCCATATTAACCCGATTATCCGTGTGATCGAGACCGTTCCCATTCATGACTTACTCGTTAAAATGCAAAAGGAACGTACACATATTGCGATATTAATAGACGAGTATGGTGGAACATCTGGATTAGTCACTGTTGAAGATATTCTAGAAGAAATTGTTGGGGAAATTCGTGATGAGTTTGATGAGGATGAATTACCTGATATTCGTAAGGTGAACGAAGATCACTATATTGTAGATTCTAAGTTGTTAGTCGAGGACGTGAATCATCTGTTGGAAACCACTTTATCAAATGACGATGTGGATACCATTGGTGGATGGTTCATGACTCAGGATATGGAAGCACAGGTTGGTACGGAGATAGAAGCTGAAGGATATGTGTTTAAAGTCCAGAAGAAGGATGGACATCATATTCAATATTTGGAAATTAAAAGAGCTTATTAATAGTATAATAATATGGGCTTGGATCACTTCCAAGCCTCTTTCAATTTATGTTAAGGAGTGAGTCGGTGGAAGAGATACTAATCATAATAAAATATGCGTTTTTAGGAGCACTACAAGGTTTTACAGAACCTATTCCTATTTCCTCTAGCGGACACTTGGTGCTCGTTCAGGAATTTCTAGGAATTGATGTCGCTAAAGGAGATTTTAGCTTTGAAGTATTAATGAATTTCGCATCCCTTTTGGCTGTATTACTCATTTATAGAGACGATCTCATCAGATTAGTTAAAAACGGTAGCCAATATATAGTGAAAAAAGATCCAAATGATAAGAATGATTTTCTATTTATCGTTTATTTAATAATTGGTACGATTCCTGCTGGCGTGATCGGGATTGTATTAGAAGATACGATCTCTAGTTATTTCAGAGGAATAGCTCCAATTGGTGGAGCTTTACTCGTAACAGGGATAGCACTATGGCTTATTAGAAATCTTAAGGGAACAAAAGGAGACAGAGGGTTAACGGTTAAGGATGCCCTTATTGTTGGTTGTGCTCAAGCAGTTGCATTAATTCCTGGAATAAGCCGCTCAGGTGCAACAATCGTGGCTGCGATGGGAATAGGAATGAAAAGAGAAACCGCCTTACGATTCTCATTCCTGCTATATATTCCCGTTAGCTTAGGGGCGATTGTATTAAAAGTAGGAGACATGCAATTGGGAGACATGCTTATACCTTATATCGTGGCGTTTGTGATGTCTCTATTATTATCTTACTTCTCGCTTAAGTGGTTTATGGGAATTATGGAGCGAGGGAATTTGAAGTACTTCGCTTATTATTGCTTTATTGTTGGACCGTTGGTGTTGGTGCTAGCGCAGTTTACATAAAGCTTATGAAGAGCAAAATTAGAGATGAATTCGGTGGAAACGTCTTTCATAGGGTTAATGAAGGATAAAACCAGGGGAGAAGCCCGAGGAAACGTCTTTCATTGGGCTTATGAAGGATGAAACCAGGGGAGATTTACGAGGAAACGTCTTTCATTGGGCCTATGAAGGATAAAACCAGGGGAGAAGCCCGAGGAAACGTCTTTCATCGAGCTTATGAAGGACATAACTGTGGAGATTTCAGAAGAACCGTCCTTCATTCCCCACAACAATTGGCAAAGTAGCCAGCCATAAAAACCTTTCGACCCCAACAAAAAAAGCATTGGCCCACCAAATGGACCAATGCTTCCTATTTATTATAGCTCTTGCCCGTTCGTAGCAATAACATTCTTATACCAGTAGAATGACTTCTTCCTACTACGCTCAAGTGTACCGCTTCCGTCGTCGTGCTTGTCTACATAGATGAAGCCGTAACGCTTTGATAATTCACCAGTTGAAGCACTTACAAGGTCAATACAGCCCCAAGGAGTGTAACCCATTAAGTCTACACCATCTTCGATTGCTTCACCCATCGCTTCAATATGCTCGCGAAGGTAATTGATACGATAGTCGTCATTGATGCTTCCATCTTCCTCAACCTTATCGTATGCACCAAGTCCGTTTTCAACGATAAATAAAGGTACACGATAACGATCGTATAATTGATTTAAAGCAATTCTTAGACCAGTCGGGTCGATTTCCCAGCCCCAGTCACTAGCTTTTAAGAATGGATTTTTCACACCATTGAAGATATTTCCGTTTGCCTTTTCTTCCTCAGTTAATTCTTTCTTTTCTGTACGAGACATGTAGTAGCTGAAAGAAATGAAATCAACTGGGTATTGCTTGATAATTTCTAAATCACCTTGCTGCATTTCAAGCTCGATGCCATTTTCTTTAAAATAGCGTTTTGTGAAGGCAGGATACTCCCCACGTACTTGTACGTCTCCACAAATATAGTTAAAGATCTGTTCTTCCTTCATCGCATGTAATACATTAACCGGATTACAATCATATGCGTAAACAGGAGCATAAATTAACATACAGCCGATTTGAGCATCTGGATTAATTTCATGACAAGCCTTTGTAGCTAAGCTGCTTGCTACAAATTGGTGGTGTAAGCCTTGGAAGCTTTCCTGCAGGCGAACATCTTCAGTAGCTGGAGAGAACCCAAGTCCAAAGATTGGCATATGTGTTGCTCCGTTAATTTCATTGAATGTTAACCAGTATTTTACCTTGTTTTTATAGCGATTAAATAAAGTCTTTGCATAACGCTCGAAGAATCCAATCACTTCACGGTTTCTCCAACCACCGTACTCTTTAATTAAATATAAAGGCATTTCATAGTGAGATATTGTTACAAGTGGTTCAATTCCATGCTTTAAGCACTCATCGAATACGCGGTCATAGAATGCAAGACCTTCTTCGTTTGGCTCTAGCTCGTCCCCATTAGGGAAAATACGTGACCAAGCAATCGATAGACGGAATGTTTTAAAGCCCATTTCAGCAAATAGTACAATATCTTCAGCATAACGGTGATAGAAGTCGATACCGTCATGGTTCGGATACGTATATTTTTCCTTGTCGATCTCAAAGTTAAAGCCAGGAGTCGTGATTAATTGAAAACGGATTTTTCCACCAGGCATTACATCAGCAAGGTTCATTCCCTTGCCACCTTCAAGATACGCACCTTCTAATTGGTTGGCAGCTGTTGCACCGCCCCATAAAAATCCTTCTGGAAATTGATATGTTTTTGTCATCTGGAATTACCTCCATTTATGTTTTTAGGTTACGCTTTCAAGCAGATAAAAATAAAAAAACCTAAATCACGTAGAGAAGACATACTAGTCTCATAGTTTACGTGATTTAGGTTTTGCCTGCATAACCAGTAACAATCCTAAAAAGGTTGTTTGTTTAATTGCGTTAACTATAACATGAATATTTTGTCGAAGCAAGAATTTTGTAAACGTTTTTTTAAAATGACATTTCCATTCTAGGTAGAGTAGATCTAGAATTATTTTTGCATATAAGAAACAAACCAGCAATCTATAAAATTATCAATTTTTTTTAAAAGAAAGCGTTGACACCTACCAAATTCCCGTGATAAATTACACGTATCAAATAAAACTTAATAAATTCCTTGAAGGAATGTTACCTTAAGTGGGCATAACCTGATCCGATTAGAACACGCTATTGCTAGCTATATGTGTGTCTAATTGGCTCAGGTTTTTTATTTGGAAAAAATAAATCAATCAATCATATAAAAGAAGGAAGGGTCAAAAATGAAATACGAGCAATTAGCAAAAGATATTATTGCCAATGTGGGTGGAAAAGAAAACGTTTCCAGTGTAGTCCACTGTATTACCCGTCTACGATTTAAGTTAAAAGATGAAAGCAAAGCAAATACAGAAATATTAAAAAATATGGATGATGTTGTAACGGTTATGAAAAGCGGTGGACAATATCAAGTAGTCATCGGAAACCATGTACCAGATGTGTACAAAGCAGTTACTACTGTTGGTGGGTTCCAAGGTCAAACGCCTGTTGAAGAAGAGGAAGGTCCAAAAGGATCACTACTTAGTCGCTTTATTGATATGATTTCAAGTATCTTCACTCCTGTTCTTGGAGTATTGGCAGCAACAGGGATGATCAAAGGATTTAACGCATTATTTGTTGCATTTGGTTTGTTAGATAATACATCAGGTACGTACCAAATTTTAAACGCAACAGGTGATGCACTATTTTACTTCCTACCAATCTTCTTAGGGTATACAGCAATAAAGAAATTTGGTGGTAACCCATTCGTAGGGATGGCGATCGGGGCAGCTTTAGTGTATCCAACTTTATCAACACTAACAGCAGGTGAGCCTCTCTATACATTATTTGCAGGAACCATGTTTGAATCACCAATTTTTGTTACATTCTTAGGTATTCCAGTTATTTTAATGTCTTATTCTTCATCTGTTATTCCGATTATTATCTCAGCATTCTTTGCAGCTAAAGTGGAAAAAAGGTTAAAGACTGTTATTCCAGATGTAATTAAAGCATTTGTCGTGCCAATGCTAACATTATTAATTGTTGTACCACTTACATTTATTGCTATTGGTCCAGTAGCAACATGGGCTGGAAACCTTCTTGGTCAAGGAACTTTAGCGGTTTATAATGTAAGTCCATTGATTGCAGGTCTACTATTAGGTGGTTTCTGGCAAGTATTCGTAATCTTCGGCCTTCACTGGGGATTAGTACCAATCGCATTCAACAACCTTGCTACACTTGGTTATGACACAATCCTTGCAACAGTATTTGCAGCATCATTTGCTCAAACGGGTGCAGTTCTAGCAATTTTAATCAAAACAAAGAATCAAAAATTAAAAACATTAAGTATTCCAGCGTTTATCTCAGGTATTTTTGGTGTAACTGAACCGGCTATTTACGGTATTACACTTCCATTAAAGAAAGCATTTATCATGAGCTGTATCGCTGCAGGTATCGGTGGTGCAATTGCAGGTGCGACAAATGTAACGGGTTACATTATTGGTGGTCTTGGGATTTTCGGAATTCCATCTTATATTAGCCCTGAAGGCATCGATTTCGGTTTCTATGGTGCTATCATCTCTATCGTAGTAGGTTTCATCGCAGGTTTTGTTCTAACATTACTATTCGGCGGAATCAACAAAGAACAACAAGCTTCAAAAGAAACAACTTCAGCAGCTAGTGAAGTAGCAGCTACAAAGGTTCAAAATGAAGATGTAGTAAGCCCATTAAATGGGGAAGTAGTAGCATTATCAGACGTAAAAGACGCAGCATTTTCATCAGGTGCATTAGGTCATGGAGTAGCGATCGAGCCAAGCGAAGGGAAATTGGTTGCTCCAGTAAATGGAACAGTATCAGCATTATTCCCAACCAAGCATGCAATTGGTATTACAACTGACTCAGGTGCAGACATCTTAATCCATATCGGTATGGATACCGTTCAATTAGAAGGGAAGTTTTTCTCAGCTCATGTGTCTCAAGGTGATTATGTGAAAAAAGGCCAATTACTAATTGAGTTTGATATGGAGCAAATTAAAGAAGCAGGTAAGCCGTTAACAACTCCAATCGTAGTAACAAACCATAAAGAGTTCGATTTACAACTTGTAGATGCAAAACAAGTGAAAACGGGTGCTCCATTATTTACACTAGATAGTAAGTAATCAATAGGTTCAGGAGAAAGGGAAGTGCATTCCTTTCTTCCTGCTGTTTTAAGAAAGGATGGATAGTATGGCATTTCCAAAAGGATTTTTATGGGGTGGCGCTATTGCCGCAAACCAAGCAGAAGGTGCGTATTTAGCAGATGGAAAGGGTTTAACAACTGTTGATTTAATGCCAACTGGTAAGTTACGTTGGGAAATCTTACTCGGTAATTTACCTTCTTATGAACCGCTTGAAGGAGAATTTTATCCTTCACATGAAGCGATTGATTTTTACAATCGTTACAAAGAGGATATCGCGTTATTTGCAGAAATGGGATTTAAAGCCTTACGTTTATCGATCTCTTGGGCGAGAATTTTTCCAAATGGAGACGATTTAGTTCCGAACGAAGCGGGACTACAATTTTACGACAATGTGTTTGATGAGTTATTAAAGAATGGCATCGAGCCCGTTGTAACGATTGCTCACTTCGATGTGCCGGTTAACTTAGTGAAGAATTATGGAAGCTGGAGAAATCGCAAGCTTGTTACATTCTTTGAAACGTATGCAACGACACTTTTTAAAAGATATAAGGACAAAGTAAAGTACTGGATGACATTTAACGAAATCAATATGCTCCTACACTTGCCATTCGTAGGTGCCGGTCTTGTATTTGAAGAAGGCGAAGATAAGAAGCAAGTGAAATACCAAGCTGCTCACCATCAATTAGTTGCGAGTGCTTTGGCTGTAAAAGCCGGTCATGAAATCAATCCAGATATGAAGATTGGCTGTATGTTAGCAGCGGGTCAAACGTATCCATACTCTTGTAATCCGGATGATGTGTTTGATGCGATGGAAAAAGATCGTGATTCGTTCTTCTTTATTGATGTTCAATCTCGTGGGAAATATCCAGGCTATGCAAAGAGATTTTTCAGAGACAATAACTTAAATATTGTGATGGAAGCAGGAGACGAAGAGCTTCTTAAAAACCATACAGTAGATTATCTGGGCTTTAGCTACTACGCAAGCCGTACAACAAGTACAGATCCAGAAATCAACAAGACAACATCTGGAAATGTATTTGGTTCGATTGAAAATCCATATTTAGAGAAATCTGAATGGGGCTGGACGATTGATCCAAAGGGCTTCCGTATTACAGCGAACCAATTATACGATCGTTATCAAAAACCTCTATTCGTTGTAGAAAATGGTCTAGGTGCGGTTGATGTTCCAGGGGAAAACGGTGAAGTGAACGACGATTACCGTATTGAATACTTACGTAAGCACGTGTCTGAAATGTCAGAAGCGATTGAAGACGGAGTGGAAATCCTTGGATATACGAGCTGGGGTCCAATCGACCTTGTGAGTGCTTCAACGGGTGAAATGAAAAAGCGTTATGGCTATATTTATGTGGACAAGGATAATGAAGGAAATGGAACATTGAAGCGTTCGAAGAAGAAGAGCTTTGACTGGTATAAAGAAGTGATTGCTTCAAACGGGGAAAAACTATAAGTAGTTGGATAAAAGTGGGAAAGCTCGGTGTTAGCTTTCCTTCTTTTGAATGTCTAAAAGAATTTTATAACGCGCACTATTTCCATTATAATAATTTTAAGAGAACCATAATAAACTTATAGGTGGTCAAATGAAAATAGCCAAAGTATACAATAACAACGTAATCAGTGCGTTTAACGAAAAAAACGAAGAGTTAGTGGTAATGGGGAGAGGTCTGGCCTTTCAAAAAAAGCCAGGAGATTTTATAGAAGAAGACAAGATTGAGAAGATTTTTGCTCTCAAAAATAACGATATGTCAGAAAAATTTAAAACGCTTTTATATGAAGTTCCGATCGAATACATGGAAGTTACAGAGGATATTATTAAGATTGCCAAAAGTAGGCTCGGAAGAAATCTAAACGATAGTATCTATATTTCCTTAACCGATCATATTCACTTTGCGGTAGAGCGTAATGAAAAAGGATACGACATTAAAAATGCGCTACTATGGGAAATCAAGCGATTTTATAAGCAAGAATTTGTGATTGGGATGGAAGCCTTAAAGATTATTCAGGAGAAGCTTGGAGTTCTTTTACCAGAAGATGAAGCGAGCTTTATCGCGATGCATATCGTGAATGCAGAGCTCAACCAGGAAATGCCGAATGTTGCTAACATCACAAAAGTCATGCAGGACATTTTAAATATTGTGAAATATCATTTTAAAATCGACTTCGATGAGGAATCGAATCAATTTCATAATTATGAGCCCTACGGGCTCAAGGCTTTCAAACAACAAAAAAAGGAGTACCTCCCCAAAATGTCGAAATAAGTAGTCACCACAACAAACTTATAGACTGGAGGAAGACTCCCTGTGACTATTATACGACAAGGAAGCCTATTTGACATACAAGAATTATATAATTTAGAACCTACCCACCGATTCGAAGCTATATTTTCAGCTATCGACATCGAGCCTATCTTCGCTGTGGTAACGAAGAAATCTCGTTTTGGTAGACCTGTCGAACTGAATTACGCGGCAATGATATACTCTCTTGTTGCTCGATTAACAGAAAGAATTACATTTATTAAAGACTTGGTTAAGCGATTAAAAAACGATATGATTTTCCGTCTAGACTGTGGATTCTTGGTATCTGATTCGGTCCCATCAGAAGCAGCCTATTCAAGAATGGTGACCATCATTAGTGAATCAAGTATTCTTGAAGAGGTAAACAACGCGCTCCTCCAAACAGCGATCTCAGAAGGCTTTATCAATGATGATACTGTTGCCATTGATGCGACACACTTTGAAGCTAAGGACCAAGCTCCTCCAAAAGAGGAAAAACCAAAAACAGAGCCTATGAAACGTGGTCGTAAATCAAAAGAAGAAAGAGAACAATGGTTGATTGAACAAGCTGAACGTGAAGCTAATCTTCCTCTTTTTGAAAAGAAAATTGAAGAGCAGTTGGACGTTCCTTTAGAACAACTTCGTACTGAAGTTCCTCAAAATCCTGAGTGGGGTGTGAAGAAAAACAGCGAAGGAAAGAATGTTTTTTGGTATGGCTATAAGGCACATCTAGCAGTTGGAACCAAAAGTCAATATATTCTTCAATCTCTTTTTTCATCAGGTAATTTGAATGACGGAAAGGCCGCGATCCCTTTACTAAAGGGCATTCATGAGCGAGTTCAACTAGAAAATTTACGATATCAAACGATGGATGCAGGTTATGATTTTGAACCAATATATGAGCAGATTCACCGAATGGGCCAACAGTCAGTCATTGCCTACAACAAGCGTAATGAGCCTGAGCCCGAAGGGGTTGATAAACATTTTGCGCCCACTTGTTTTAGAGAGCATTCCTATCGGTATGATAGTTTCGATCCAAAATACGAAACACTCAAATTCACAAGACCAAAGGAATGTAAAGAGTGTCCATTGGCTAATGAAGGGCTATGCCAAAAGATTTATAAAGTAAAGATTACGACAGATCTTAGGAGATACACGGCACCAGCCAGAGGTTCGAAGACTTGGAAAACTATCTTTAAAACCCGCACCGCTGTAGAACGTGTGAATGCATACCTCAAGTTGTATTTTCAACTAAATAATGTTCGTTATCGTACAGGAAAACGAGCTAAAGTTCATTTTGATTTAGTGACCTTGGTTTATAATGCATCAAAGTTAGCTGCTGATCGAATCAATGCATTGTTTAGTCTACAAGTAGCTGCTTAGAAAATAAACCATATTAGTGCTCAGGCTTAATTTCCAAACCAGTTGATTGGAGTGGAAGGCGGCGACTCCTGCGGGAAAAGCGTGGCCAGGTGAGACTCCGTAAGAGCAAAGCGACTAGGAGGCTCACGGACCGCCCGCGGAAAGCGTCCGCCTGTAACAGAAATCAACTACAAAGTTCAAATAGATTAAACCGAAAAAATTTCAAGTAAAAGGTATTCTGTTGATCTGTGTTTCTTTAAAATAAGGAATTATGAAATTGATTCAATCATTAAATTATTTTCGCTTTATTACACATTTAAAGTTTTTTGCTCAGCGGTTATATAGTAAGACGTATATTGAAGATGACGACCCGTTCTTATTTGAAACGGTGCGTGAAAAGCATAAAGCAGCTTTTGAATGTACGGAGAAAATTAATGAATATATCGAAAATCAATTTGACTACAGCTTGACGAATAACGAAAAATTATACTTGATTATTCATATACAACGAGTTGTGAACCGCTAATTGCATAATTGAGATCTTACATGGAAAAAATCTAATTATCACCTTAGAAAGGGGTATTTAGATGAGTGCGTATGAAAATTTCCCTGTAGCCAATCTGGAGAAAAACCAACTAGACAAAATTACCTCACTTGAGCAGGAATTGCGGAAGGAAACAAACGAAAATATCGTGCTAATCGCCTATGATGAAAAAGATGAATAACATAAAAGGAGGGGAGAATGACTAATCAATGCCATTCTCCCCTCTATTTATTAGGCTCTTTTCTAAAACATTGTTGCTATATACACACTTTTTAGGAAATTAACTATATGTTTCAACAGCCAATCAGAATATTTTCATCCTTAGAAAAGAGCTACTCTCCAAATAGACCAATAAACCAGCGTTATTCGGGGAAAAATCCGGCTTTTGGGATTTTTCCAAAACAACAAACTTTACGAAAACAGCCATTTATTATAAGATTTTTACGTTTAAAGGAAATAGGTACGGTTCAGATGGTTGTTCGATCGTTTTCCAGTCAGTAATTTTGATAAAAGGCATCTCCGTTCCGTTATAGGTTGTTACATCTAGTACACCAGTGGCTTCTACCCATGTATCTTTATCCAGTGTAGCTGCTTCATCAAATTGTGTTAAAAAACCGATAATGCTTGCATCTGCCACACAGTGAGTAATCAAGAAACGGGAGATGACAAGCTGATCTGATTGAAAGCCTTCCTCTTTATAAACGAAGCCTCTTAACGTGATTTCTCTTCCTTTATAAGAGGCTACGTCCTTACTAATTTCTTCATAGTTTAAATAATACACATAATCATCCATGTCAATGGGATCACTTTGCTTTAATTTTTGAACAAGAGAATTCATCTCTTCTTGAGTGATTTCCCCATATGGATTAGGAAGTATCTCCGTGTCGGAGGGTTGAGCCGCTTCTTCTTGTGCTGATTCATCAGGTGAAGATGCTTCACTTTTTCCGGTAATCACCGCCATTCCGCCTTTTTTCTCTGCGATAGAAGAATCGAGTACTTTAGCTGGTATGGTAAAACCAGTTACGAGAGGAAAGGCAATGATCACGTAAGAGACGACTTTTTTTAGTGTCATCGGAGTATTTCCATGGTCATGGTTATGATCACAGTCATGATTATGGCTACACTCATGGTCATGATGATGGTGATGAGTCTTTTTCTCCCAAATACGTGTAATTTGGATGAAGAACAAGATTAGGAACAGAACAGATGCGATCTGACTGAGTCCTATGTATTTCGGATTAATAAACATGGTAATCTCACCTGTATAGTGAAATTTGAAAATTAACACCGTGAATAGAAGCAAAATCGCTGCACGTACGGCTTGTTGGGTTTGGAAGACCACCTAAATCCCTCCTTATAAAAAGCTCTGCACGAGCACAATGGATAGAAATACAGTTGTTGCAACAAAGAACAATACACTAAATACAAATTTTGCACGGAAAACACTTAACATCATAAGCGTGTTTTTTAAATCAATCATCGGTCCGAAAATAAGAAACGCTAGGACAGATGGTGTAGGAAAAATACTATTAAAGGATGAGCCGATAAAAGCATCTGCTTCCGAACAAAGAGATAATACATAGGCAAGACCCATCATGACAGCGATGGAGGAAAAAGGTCCATCTCCTGCTTCTAATAAGGATTTTGCTGGCATATACGTTTGTACAGCTGCAGCAAGAAATGCTCCAAAAATTAAAAACTTCGCCATATCGAAAAATTCATCGATGGAGTGGGTAAGCATCGAGAAGAAACGCTGGGTCAAAGGTTCTTTTTTTCTACTTGCAGAGATGGTTTGTGTACTCGCAAGTGCCTGCTTAAATTGATGTCCTCGGAAGAAAAAGCTCACTAAAAACGCAACAATAAGAGCAACGGCAAATCCAAGTCCCATTCTCCAACCAGCTATGGACGCGTTATTTCCAAACGCCATATACGTGGAGGCAATTACGATCGGGTTAATAAGCGGTCCCGTTAGCATGAAACCAATGGCTGCATATAGAGGAACCCCTTTTGCAACCAGTCGTCTAACAATCGGTACAATTCCACATTCGCAGGCAGGAAACAAGGCACCGACCACACAACTCATGATAATCGCCTTCGTCCTGCTTTGAGGAATCCACCGCTCTATATGTTCTTCGGTAACAAAGATTTGAATCACACCAGCAATCAAAACACCGATAAGCACAAAAGGAAATGCTTCAATTAATATACTTATAAAAATAGTATTAAGATTTAAAAATGAGGAGGGAAGAACGTCCCCAACGTCTAATTTTAATGTTAGTAAAAGAAAAGCGGCTGCTAATAAAATCAATCCGGTAATATCAAACAAGTTCGTTCGAACAATTCGATTCATATGTCCCTCCAATGTATTGGTTAAACCGTAACAATTACGTTTTATATTCTACCTTAAACTATATGGGCTTGTACATGGGAATATGTCTCTCTTTTTCAGGAAGACTCAAATGTGAATGAATGAGAGGGTGCGGTGAGGAACATCACTGCGAAAATGAGGCAGTTCACGCATAATTAACATATTAGACTATTTTTTCAAAAGTAGGAGGTCATCGATTGTATAAAAATATCATCCTAGCCACCGACGGATCGGATCATGCGAAAAGAGCAGCTGAAAACGCGATGCATATTGCTAGTTGCAGTCCAGGGTCTTTAGTAGAGATTGTATTTGTCGTTGATGCGGATAAAGTGAAATCTGACGTGCTGAGCCACTGGAACTCAGCTGATTTAGATGGGAAACGTAAGGAACGAATAAGAGAAGTCGAGAAAATGGCCAGAACCTATGAGGTATCCTACAAGGTCACGATTCTCCAAGGTGATCCAGGCCCAGCGATTGTTGAATATGCAAACAGTCACCATGCGGATATTATCGTAATAGGTAGCAGAGGGTTAAGTGGATTGCAGGAATTTGTACTAGGAAGTGTGAGTCATAAAGTTGCCAAACGAGCAAACTGTCCGGTGTTAATCGTGAAATGAACATCAAGCATTCCGTATGCTGCCTTCGAAAAATTATTAGACAGTAATCAAACAGGTACTTAGGTGCCCGCGGGCCCTAGAAAAAGCAAGGGAACGGTAATCAAACAGGTACTTAGGTGCCCGTGGGCCCTAGAAAAAGCAAGGGAACGGTAACCAAACAGGTACTTAGGTGCCCGTGAGCCCTAGAAAAAGCAAGGGAACGGTAATCAAACAGGTACTTAGGTGCCCGTGAGCCCTAGAAAAACAAGGGAACGGTAACCAAACAAGTACTTAGGTGCCCGTGAGCCCTAGAAAAGCAAGGGAATGGTAACCAAACAGGTACTTAGGTGCCCGTGAGCCCTAGAAAAGCAAGGGAATGGTAACCAAACAGATACATAGGTGCCCGTGAGCACTCTGTAAACCTTGAGCGGGTATACAAATGCTAAGATGCTTTAGTCTCATATTTAACAAAACCCATTCATCAACATTTCATCAAGGTAAATTACCACTACATAAAAACTGATACTTAACAGTTGACAATATCTCGAATTCATAATATTATTATCTCATATTCAAGATATTTGAATCAGAGATAAAAACAAGGAGGTGATCATATGGATAAGATTTGTTCTAACGAACCGTATCTGCTACTCATGCAAACTACAAAGGCGATTCAAGAATGTATAAAGGCAAATGTGACAAAGCATGATCTCAGTGTGACCGAGTTTTCCGTTCTTGAAGTTTTATACCATCAGGGGACTCAGACGATTCATCAAGTGGGGAGCAGCATTCTTGTGGCTAGCGGGTCGATGACGTATGTAGTTGATAAGCTAGTACAAAAAGGTTTTTTAGAGCGAAATATTTGTCCAGGAGATCGACGAGCTATTCATATTTCTTTATCGGATAATGGGAGAAAATTAATGGATGTCCTTATTCCGGAGCATCAAGTACTGATTGATTCCATGTTTGCTTCATTAAATCGTCATGAAGTAAACAGTTTAATAGATGTACTTAGAAAGACGAAGTTGAAAGTAGAAGAACATAAATTAACATAGGCTGTTTCGTAAAGATTGTTGTTTTTGGAAAAATCCCAAATGCCGGATTTTTCCCCGGTAACGCTGTGTTTATTGGTCTATTTAGAGAGTAGCTCTTTTCTAAGGATGAAAAAATTCTGATTGGCTGTTGAAACATATAGTTAATTTCCTAAAAAGTGTGTTTATAGCAACAATGTTTTAGAAAAGAGCCTTAACAAACAACTAGGAGGAAATACAACATGTTAGATTTAGGATTATTATTGATTCGTGTCGTTATCGGTTTATTATTCATTGGTCATGGTGCACAAAAATTATTTGGTTGGTTCGGTGGTTACGGACTGAAAGGGACAGGAGGCTGGATGGAGTCACTTGGATTAAAGCCAGGTGTAACAATGGCTCTTCTTGCTGGGTTAGCTGAGTTGGTAGGAGGATTATTCTTTGCTGCTGGATTCTTAACTCCACTTGCAGGCCTACTTATTGCTGCAACTATGGTCATGGCGATTGTAAAAGTTCATGCTGCTAATGGATTATGGTCAACAGCAAACGGATATGAATACAACCTAACATTATTAGTGGTAGCCATTGGTGTTGCATTAACAGGTCCAGGAGCATATGCAATCGACGCATTTATTTTCTAAATTATCTCGATTTTGAGAATCATAAATACAAGATAAAGACCCTCCTCGCAACAGGTGGGTCTTTTATTCATTGACCGGATAAATAATCCTTTTAACCTGCGAAAATAGTAGGATATTAGTGTCGAATCGTGGTAAAATGGAGTCCACAGTAGGAGGGAATTGGGCAGTCTACTGAATTTTGCTCTGGGATGAGGGGTTACTTTGCTTGGGTCTGCCACATTTTATGTGTTCAATTTAAGCGATGTGTTGATTGCTATCTTCATTTCGATAATATGCTGTACATTAGGGGCAGAATTTTGTCGACGGTTGAAGCTAGAAAATTATACGTTTACAAGAAGATTATTATACGCCTTAATGTTAGGGTTTACTTTATGGTTAGCGTTATTATTGGTTTGTTTCTCAATAGATTTACCCTACTCTACAGGGAATATCAATCTATACTTTCAATTAAGTTTTTACTTTTGCTTCATCGGATCTATAATCGCTCTAGGGGTAACAAGACAGCGATTAAATAGCTCGATTCAATACCTATTTGCAGGAATATTTACGACGCTTTGTATATTAAGTACACTGAGCCTTGGTTTTTATCTTCTATACTCGGACCATCTTGATATAAAGCCAGTTCTTGCGACTATGACTGTATCTCTAACATTAGCAACAATGTTTTCCTTGCTTCGCTTCCTGATTCAAATAACGAATTCAGATATTTATCAATTTCTGTCTCGATGGAAGCTTGTTGGTAGTATTCTTGGTGGAGCTGCTTTTGCAGGAATTCCTTTTATGGTTGTTGTATCCATGCTGAATCTTGAAGAAATTAGTGTGGGTAATACAAATCCATTGATCATGCTATTACCTTTTACATATAGTGTCATTACAAATCTCGCCTTAATGCTTGTACCTGACTTGTTTGGTGAACGATTATTAATGCGAAACATTCAGTCGTATTTATCGCTATTTAATCATAATCCTGATGCTGTATTTGCCGTGAACTTGTCAGGGAACATCTTGCATGCGAATAAGGAGGCCTTTGAGCTAACAGGGTATGATCAAAAAGTCATTAAGGGGTTGCATTTTAAAGAGCTTTTAATTTATGACGAAGAGGAAATTAATGGTTATATACAAAGCTTTCGACAAGGAGACATTCAATCGGTTGAAGTAAAACTTCGACATCGAGATGGCTTTTTTATTGATGTAAGAATTACGCCTGTTCGAATCATCGTGAAAGATGAACTGATTGGGGTATACGGAGTTGTTCGAGATATCACGGAAAAAACGCAGGCGGAGGAAACGATTCGCTACCTGGCCTATCACGATGATTTAACTAGTTTACCGAATAAACGGAAGCTAGAAAAAGTGGCAGCAGAGGCGATTGGGGAAAATAAACCTTTTTATCTTTTTTATATTGATTTTGATCGATTTAAACGCATTAATGATACGTTTGGTCATTTTTTCGGTGATAAAATTCTTCAAGAAACGGGGAAAAAGCTTGAGGAGCTCATGCCTAAAAATTGTACGATTGCAAGGCTAGGAGGAGACGAGTTTGCCGCACTTCTTCCATATCCAGCAGGCTATGATGAGATTGCACAAAAAATAATTGAAGGCTTTCGTACCCCGATTGTCCTTGATGGCTTTGATTTCCTACTTACAGCGAGCATTGGTGTAGCTCATTTTCCAAAAGATGGAGAGTCGATTCTGGATTTATTAAAGGCAGCCGACCTAGCGATGTATCGAGCAAAAAATCAAGGCTCTAATCGATATGTTGTGTATGAGGCGACGATGAAGGAGCAATCACTTAATAAAATCAAGATAGAAAGTGAACTTCGCAGAGATATAGCTAATCGCAAGCTAACGGTGTATTATCAACCGAAATTTGATACCGGTTCAAACCAATTGGTTGGGTCAGAAGCACTCATTCGTTGGGAACATGAAGAGAGCGGATTTATTCCACCAAGTAAGTTTATTCCTATCGCTGAAGAAAGCAATTTAATCATTGATCTTGAGAGATTTGTGATTACGGAAGTATTTGATACGATTGGTGAATGGAAGAGGAAAGGGATGCCGGTTCCAAGAACTTCTATTAATATATCCGTTATTCATTTTTACCAAGAAGACTTTGTTGATTTTATCATTAAAAATTTAGCCACTTATGAGATCGATGGCAGTGATATCGAGATTGAAATTACCGAAAGTGTTATTATGCGCGGAGAGGAACGAGTTAATCGAAACCTGCTTGCGCTAAGAGAAGTCGGGGTTGAGATCAGTGTGGATGATTTTGGAACAGGGTATAGCTCCTTAAGTTATTTACAAAAGCTATCTGTTGATCGTTTGAAAATTGATCAATCCTTCATCGCTGATTATGAAAGCAATAAAGAAATCATTTCTGCTATTATTTCTATGTCACACAACCTAAATTTAAAGGTGATTGCGGAAGGTGTGGAAACGTCGAATCAAATCGGTTTTCTACAGAACATGAATTGCTTCGAGGTGCAAGGTTATTTCTACTCCCCTCCAGTCGAGCGTTCAAATTATGAAGATATTTTAACGAAATACGGTGTCGCTAGCTAAAAATGCCTCATTTAGAGGCATTTTTTATTAGTCAGCCGATTGATTTCTCATTCTTTCTTGTGCAAGTCGGACCATTTCTTTGACCATATTTCCACCGATTTGACCACCGATCTTGCCTGCTTGATGGGAGGTTAAATTTCCGTTATTACCTCTACTTAGAGGAATCTGCATATCCGCTGCCACTTCGTATTTGACCTGGTCCGGGTTATTCTTAGACACTTCGTATCCCTTTTGTTTCATGACATCTGCTTTTAAAGAATCTAATGCCTCTCTAGCCTCTGGAATTAATGGACGTCTTTTTCTAGCCATATTCGTCATACCCCTTTTATTTTTTTCTTAGTATGCACTTTCCTTAAGTGAAATACTTGTGCAACCGGAGTTGACCATATATTCTAGAAATATAACAAAGAGGGGTTGAACGAGATGAAGTATGTATTGGGTCTTTTTATCCCTGGTGCTCTCGTTATTTTTTTCACAAGAGTTACATACAGCCATGTGATTGGTTTATTGCTTACAGTTGCACTAATAGCTGCATCGGTTTATAAGGGTTATACCGATTCCTTATCGCTCATTATTGTAGATGCCTTATCATTAACGGTTGGGTTTGCGTACTCGAAAATGGTTCAAGAGAGGGCAAAAAAACGATCGTAGGTAGAAGCTTGTCGATGAAATTTTCGACAAGTTTTTTTATGCCTTTTTTACTTATGGAGGGTGTTCAGGACAATTCAATCAAACGTTTGATTGACCTTATTTCGACCTTCACTGACAGGCTTCGTGGTTCAATAGAAAAAAACATCGAATATTTGTTCGTATATCATTGGTTTGTTTTCCCTGATTTGTGGTAGAATGATTAATATGAAAATAAAGGATATTTGATCAGCTAGGTCCATATTTGCTAGTTACTATAGATGAAATTCTAATGGATGCTTTTAATAGGAGGAGTACTTGTGAAGGACCAATTTAAATTAGTCTCAAAATACTCACCACAAGGAGATCAGCCTGCAGCAATTCAAAGGATTGTTGATGGAATACATAACGGTGAAAAACGTCAAACCTTGCTCGGAGCAACGGGAACTGGAAAAACATTCACGATCTCCAATGTGATTAAAGAAGTGAATAAGCCGACACTGGTGATCGCTCATAATAAAACGCTTGCTGGCCAACTCTATAGTGAGTTTAAGGAGTTTTTTCCGGATAATGCCGTCGAGTATTTTGTTAGCTATTACGATTATTATCAGCCAGAAGCATATGTTCCTTCAACGGATACGTTTATCGAAAAAGATGCTAGCATCAATGACGAAATTGATAAACTTCGTCACTCCGCTACATCCTCTTTGTTTGAGAGAACAGATGTCATTATCATTGCGAGTGTTTCTTGCATTTACGGTCTCGGTTCTCCTGAGGAATATCGAGATCTAGTGTTGTCACTAAGAACCGGGATGGAAATTGAGCGAAATCAACTCTTACATCGTTTAGTAGATATTCAATATGAAAGAAATGATATTAACTTTCAGCGCGGAACATTCCGTGTTCGTGGCGATGTGGTCGAGATTTTCCCGGCTTCACGTGATGAGCATTGCTTGCGTGTAGAGCTATTTGGTGATGAAATTGATCGCATTCGAGAGGTCGATGCATTAACAGGGGAGATTCTTGGAGAAAGAGAACATGTGGCTATTTTCCCAGCATCCCACTTCGTTACGCGTGAAGAAAAGCTCCTTGTTGCTATTGAAAATATCGAAAAGGAGCTCGAAGAACGTCTAGCGGATATGCGTGAAAACGGAAAGCTTCTTGAGGCACAGCGATTAGAGCAACGAACACGTTACGATTTAGAAATGATGAGGGAGATGGGTTTCTGTTCGGGGATTGAGAACTACTCCCGACATCTAACGCTAAGACCACCTGGGTCAACACCGTATACATTGATCGATTATTTTCCAGAAGACTTCTTGATTGTCGTCGATGAGTCGCATGTAACGTTGCCTCAAATACGTGGTATGTTCAATGGGGACCAAGCACGTAAGCAGGTTCTCGTGGATCATGGGTTCCGTTTGCCTTCAGCGATGGATAACCGACCGTTAACGTTTACAGAATTTGAGGAGAAGATCAATCAAATTGTGTTTGTATCCGCAACACCGGGACCATATGAGCTTGAGCATACGCCAGAAATGGTTCAACAAATCATTCGTCCCACAGGATTGCTGGATCCAACGATCGATGTTCGTCCGATTGAAGGACAAATTGATGACCTCATCGGCGAAATTCATGATCGGATTAAGAGGAATGAACGTGTTCTTGTCACAACGTTAACAAAAAAGATGTCCGAGGATTTAACAGATTACTTGAAAGAAATCGGTATCAAGGTACAATATCTACACTCTGAGGTAAAAACACTTGAAAGAATAGAGATCATTCGTGAGCTTCGACTAGGGAAATATGATGTTCTCATAGGGATTAACTTGTTAAGAGAAGGACTGGATATCCCAGAGGTTTCGTTAGTAGCTATTTTGGATGCGGACAAGGAAGGCTTCCTACGTTCAGAACGTTCGTTGATCCAAACCATTGGTCGCGCAGCGCGTAATTCCCGCGGTCATGTCGTTATGTATGCAGATCGAATGACAAACTCGATGGAACTTGCAATTTCAGAAACGAAACGTCGTCGCGCTATCCAAGAAGAGTACAATGAAAAGCATGGAATCACACCGATGACGATCCAAAAAGATATAAGAGATGCGATTCGTGCCACACATGCGGCTGAGGACGAAGCAGAGTATAAGACAACAGAAAAGCTTACAAAGCTTACGAAAAAAGAGCGTGATAAGCTGATTGAGAATATGGAGAAGGAAATGAAAGAAGCTGCTAAGGCGCTAAACTTCGAGAGAGCGGCAGAGCTTCGCGATTTAATATTAGAGTTGAAAGCGGAAGGATGACGAACCAATGGCAATGGAAAAGCTCATAGTTAAAGGGGCTAGAGCTCATAATTTAAAAAATATCGACGTGACCATTCCGCGAGATAAGCTCGTCGTACTGACAGGACTTTCAGGGTCGGGGAAATCCTCTCTAGCATTCGATACGATTTATGCTGAGGGGCAAAGGCGCTATGTAGAATCATTATCTGCGTACGCAAGACAGTTTTTAGGACAGATGGATAAGCCGGATGTGGATACCATTGAAGGACTTTCCCCTGCTATTTCAATTGATCAGAAGACAACGAGTCGTAATCCTCGTTCGACGGTAGGAACGGTCACGGAGATTTATGATTATTTACGATTATTATATGCGAGAGTGGGCCGACCGACCTGTCCGAATCACGGGATTGAAATTAGCTCACAAACGATCGAGCAAATGGTCGACCGAATTATGGAATATCCTGAACGAACAAAGCTCCAAGTACTGGCCCCGATTGTTGCAGGTCGCAAAGGGACGCATGTAAAGGTTTTTGAAGATATTAAAAAGCAAGGCTTTGTTCGCGTTCGTGTGGATGGAGAAATGCTTGATCTTTCAGACGAAATTGAGCTGGAGAAAAACAAGAAGCATACGATAGAAGTGGTAGTTGACCGAATCGTCGTCAAGGAGGGAGTCACTGCCCGTCTCGCTGATTCGCTTGAAACCGCTCTTGGTCTTGGGGAAGGAAAAGTAATTATTGATGTGATCGGCGAAGAGGAGCTGCTATTTAGCGAACATCATGCTTGTCCATTATGTGGCTTCTCCATCACGGAGCTTGAACCTCGGATGTTTTCGTTTAACAGTCCGTTCGGAGCCTGTCCTGACTGTGATGGATTAGGATCAAAGCTTGAAGTGGATGTGGACCTTGTTGTTCCGAATAAAGAGTTATCTTTAAAACAGCATGCCATCGCACCATGGGAGCCGACAAGCTCTCAGTACTACCCGCAGCTTTTAGAAGCCGTGTGTAACCACTTTGGAATTGATATGTCTATTCCTGTGAAGGATATTCCCAAGCATTTATTTGAAAATGTACTATTTGGATCAAAAGAAGATGATATATACTTCCGTTACGAAAATGACTTTGGTCAAATCCGTGAAGGCTATATCCAATTCGAAGGTGTCATTCGAAATGTGGAGCGTCGTTACAAGGAGACAAGTTCTGATTTTATTCGTGAGCAAATGGAAAAGTACATGGCTCAACATCACTGTCCTACTTGTAAAGGTGACCGCTTAAAGAAGGAAACATTAGCGGTGTTAATCAACAACCATCATATCGGTAAAGTGACGTCCTTCTCGATTCAAGAAGCTCATCATTTCTTTGACCATCTCGACTTAACGGAAAAAGAAACAAAAATAGCTAACCTAATTCTGCGTGAAATCAAAGAACGTCTTGGTTTCTTAATCAATGTGGGCCTCGATTATTTAACATTGAACCGTGCGGCAGGAACTTTATCCGGTGGAGAAGCACAACGGATTCGTTTAGCCACACAAATTGGATCGAGATTAACCGGTGTGCTTTACATCCTCGATGAGCCATCAATTGGCCTTCACCAGCGAGACAATGATCGTTTAATTGATACGTTGAAAAATATGCGTGATATTGGGAACACACTGATCGTTGTTGAGCATGATGAAGATACGATGCTTGCTGCGGACTACTTAATTGATGTTGGCCCAGGGGCAGGAGTTCACGGAGGACAAATTGTTTCTGCTGGGACACCTCAGGAGGTTATGGACGATCCAAACTCTCTTACCGGTCAGTATTTATCTGGTAAGAAATTTATTCCATTACCAATTGAGCGAAGAAAAAGTGATGGTCGCTACGTAGAGATTAAGGGCGCAAAGGAAAACAATTTGAACAATGTGAACGTCAAGTTTCCGCTTGGCATGTTCGTCGCGGTAACCGGTGTTTCTGGTTCAGGAAAAAGTACATTGATCAATGAAATTCTTCATAAATCATTAGCTCAAAGGTTAAACCGTGCAAAAACCAAGCCTGGTCAGCATAAAGAAATCAAAGGAATTGAGCATCTGGATAAGGTCATTGATATCGATCAATCACCAATCGGCCGAACTCCAAGATCGAACCCAGCGACTTATACTGGGGTGTTTGACGATGTTCGTGATGTGTTTGCAGCGACTAATGAGGCAAAAGTTCGAGGTTACAAAAAAGGTCGCTTTAGCTTTAACGTCAAAGGTGGCCGATGTGAGGCATGCCGTGGAGATGGAATTATCAAAATTGAAATGCACTTTTTGCCAGATGTATACGTCCCTTGTGAAGTATGTCACGGCAAACGCTACAACCGTGAAACGCTAGAAGTAAAATATAAAGGCAAGAATATTTCCGATGTGCTAGATATGACGGTAGAAGATGCACTCGTTTATTTCGAGAATATCCCGAAAATAAAAAGAAAGCTTCAGACCATCCACGATGTGGGTCTTGGTTATGTTACGCTTGGTCAACCTGCGACCACTTTATCTGGTGGAGAAGCCCAAAGGGTAAAACTGGCGTCTGAGCTTCATCGCCGTTCCACTGGTCGATCGTTCTATATTCTCGATGAGCCGACCACAGGGTTACATGTAGATGATATTTCACGATTGCTTGTCGTACTTCAGCGCCTCGTGGAAAACGGAGATACCGTGTTAGTCATTGAACACAATCTCGATGTCATTAAAGCAGCCGACTATATTATTGACCTCGGGCCGGAGGGTGGCGATAAGGGTGGTACCATTATTGCGATGGGAACCCCGGAACAGGTATCAGAAGTGCCCATATCGTATACAGGGAAATACTTAAAGCCGATTCTCGACCGTGACCGTGAGCGAATGAAGAAGCAAATTCAGCAAAAAGAAGAACAAGTCACTAATGCGTAAAGAGGGGAGCAGTTCCGTATAAGGAATTGCTCCTATTTGTATCACTCTCCTCAAAATTCATGAAACTTTTATTTATTAAGAACGTACATATGAGCAGAGGAGATGAAGGAAAATGAATACAGAGAAAGTGTTGGCTGGACTGAGTGACTTGAGTATCTTTTTTGCTGGTTTTATTTTTCCATTGGTTGTATTTTTAGTTTCTTCTAGTTCTTATGTTAAGCAGCATGCGAAGAAAGCCTTTTTGTCGCATTTGATTCCAATAGTTCCCGTTCCGTTTTTAGTCGGTTCAGCGGTATATCTAGATATGACCAACCAGATAACAGACACAGCACCGATTGCTATCATGATAGGTGCGCTTTTAACAGGATTAATCGCTATCATCGTTACGATTTGGAATCTGGTCAAAGCCATAAAAGTCTTTGCGATTGAAGATTATTGAGCATTGGGGAGGGTATAAACATGAAAGAAGAGAGAAAACGAATCTTGCAGATGGTTGAGGAAGGAAAGCTTAAAGTAGATGAAGCGTTACTGCTATTAGAAGAATTGGAGAAATCCAATACCTCGATGGAAGAAAAGCAACAAAAGTTATACCATGAGCTTTCAACGGTTGTGAATATTGAGGAAGGGAAAAAGTCGTCAGGTTTTTCTTATCAAAAGGCTCAATCTGCCAAAGATAAGATACTAGAGTTTGTTGATGTGGCGTTTAAAAAGATCAAGGATTTTGATCTTGATTGGAATTTTGGTCAATCGGTAGATGTTTCTCATATCTATCAACAAACACATGCAAGAGTTAAGGATATAGATATTGACGTGGCCAATGGTTCGGTGACCCTTATCCCTTGGGATCAATCAGATGTTCGAGTCGAATGTGAAGCAAAGGTGTACCGTGTGGAATCACCAGAAGAAGCGAAAAGCCTCTTTATTAAAGATGTGTTATTTTCGGTCGAAGGGGATAAACTACGTTTCGGAGCACAACAAAAGTGGATGAAGGTGCAGGCAAAGGTATACGTACCTTCTACGGAATTTGAGCATATTCGTATTCGCATGTTTAACGGGCCGATCACAAGCGAAAACCTAGTGGTGGCTTCATTTAAAGCAAAAACAGCAAACGGAAAAGTGGATGTGTCGAACATTAAGGCTTCAAAGACAGAACTAGAAACAGCAAATGGACAAATTACGGTTACGCAAAGTCAAATAGAAGATTTTGAAGCAGAAACGATTAATGGAGCTATCAGAGTGGATGGTTCGTATAAAAAGCTCGACCTCCAATCCTTTAACGGAAATATTGAATGTGAACTGGCTGGTGACCAAAGTGATGTGGTTGTAGCCAAAGCAACAACAGGATCCATCAAAGTGAAGGTACCCGCTTCATGGGCATTAAGCGGCGAACTAAAGTCCAATCTTGGTGGTTTCCAAGTAGACGTTGACGATATTTCAGTTGTAGAAAATAAAAGTGAAGTGGTTCAAAAAATGGTTAGTTTTAAATCTACAAGACCGCTGGATACCTTTACAACGATTCTTGCAGATACAAAGACCGGTTCGGTTTCGTTGAAAAAAGTGAAATAAGAATGGATGATTGCGATGAGATGGCTTATAGGAATAGGAATTAATGCGATTTTGTTTATCGCACTGGCAGGCTATTTTGAAAACTCCTTTTATATAGAAGACTTTGGGGCGGCATTGGCCGCGAGTTTCATATTAGCGATTCTAAATATGCTGGTAAGGCCGATATTAATCATATTAACTCTACCGATCACATTTGTGACACTTGGTGCATTCTTGCTAGTCATCAATGCATTGACACTTCTGCTCACCGATGAACTGGTCGGTTCTTCCTTTGAAATCGACGGATTCTGGATGGCCTTCTTCATCGCACTCATCATGTCGATCGTAAATGTCATCCTTCAGAAAACTGTTTTTTCGAGAAAAAAGGAAAATGACTAAGTTTCCACCCTCCTTTTAAAGCAAAGGAGGTTTTTTTATTGGCATTTTCCCACACTAATTTCCATTTCCCCGGTTACTTTCCAACAACATGAGTAAAATAAACAACGATTGGGAAAGGAGGCTTTTATGAGCAAGAAACTGCTGATTACAACCTTAGCATGTATCATTTTACTTGGAAGTGTAGGGTGTACAGAGATGAAAGCCGAGCAGCCGCAAACCGAGTCCCCGAGAAATGTCATTATGATGGTGATGGACGGAACAAGTTCGGGAGCGATCGCATTAGCCCGGTGGTATAAAGGAAGAGATCTTGCGCTAGATCAGATCTTGACGGGGGGCGTGCGAACGTATTCGGCAGAATCTGCGATCACGGACTCAGCGGCTGCGGCCACTGCTCTGGCAACTGGAAACAAAACGGATGAGCATTATATTGGGCTTCTTCCATCGAAAATTACGACACCAGGCAAGCAGGACGAAAATCCGAAGCATGCACTCATGCCGGTAGCCAATGTTCTAGAAGGAGCGAAGCAAGTAGGGAAAGCGACTGGTATAATTGCTACCTCTGAAATTCAACACGCCACACCAGCTGGATTTTCCACACATGTTCCGAGCCGGAAGCAAAAAGAAGATATTGCTGAGCAACAGGTGTATCAAGGAATCGATGTTGTACTTGGTGGGGGAGCCGTTCATTTAACAAATCGTAAAGACCAGGAAGATCTACAAAAGATCATTAAAGAAAAAGGCTATCAATGGGTCAACACGAGAAGTGAATTACAAAAGGCGAACGGGCCAAAAATCTGGGGAAGCTTTGCCGAGCAGTCGCTTGCCTATGATATAGACCGTCCAGCAACAAAGCCTTCCGAGCCTACTCTTGCTGAGATGACAAACAAAGCGATTCAAACTCTTTCAAAAGACGAAGATGGATTTTTCCTGTTTGTGGAAGGAAGCAAGATTGACTGGGCTGCACACAATAATGATATTGTAGGTATGATTAGCGATGTGTTAGCCTTCGACGAGGCGGTAAAGGAAGCAGTTAGGTTTGCTGAAAGAGATGGAAACACGATGGTGATTGCCGTGACGGATCATGGAAATAGTGGAATCTCGATAGGGAATCGGCAAACATCTAGATCGTATGCGCATACTCCCGTTGAAAGCATTATTCAGCCATTGAAAAAAGCCCAGCGGACGATCGAGGGTGCACTACAGGACCTTAAGCCTGATCGATCCAATATCAAACAAGTGGCAAAGCAGTATGGGCTGGATCATTTATCAAACAATGAAGTAAGAATGCTGATCAACTCCAATCATGTTGGAGCCGATCTATCTGCTATGTTAGCAGAAAAAGCCCAACTTGGTTTTACAACATATGGTCATACGGGAGAAGATGTATTTCTGTACGCGTACGGTCCGTCTCATCCGACAGGCTTCCTAGAGAATACGGAGTTACCTGAAAAAATGGCAGAGTTCATGGGGTTTAACTTAGAAAAGTTGAGTCAATCGTTGTTCATAAATGCAAAGGATGCATTTGAGAAGCAAGGCTACATCACAAAAATTGATCACTCGAAAAAATATAATCCTGTATTTGTAGCTACTAAAAGAGACATCTCCATTGAAATCCCCGCGAATAAAAATATCATTACGGTAAATGGAAAGCAGTATCCTCTAAGGGGGATCTCGATATTCAATGGAAGGGATTTCTTTGTGAGTGAACAAGTAAAAGAGTTTACCCCTTAATTTCTAGCCCTTCTCAATTTTGAGGAGGGTCATTTTTTTGACAAAATACGCGGATCAAATTTGGTTCTTTATAAAAAGATGGTAAAATAGATAGGAATTGTCTCTTTACATACAGAGGAGGAACACGACCATGGCGAAAGTTCGCACAAAAGATATTATTGAAAAATTTGACCTTGAGTTAATTAGTGGAGAAGAAGGAATAAATCGCCCGATCACGATGAGCGATATCTCTAGACCGGGTATTGAGATAGCAGGGTTTTTCGATTATTATCCAGCTGAGCGGATCCAACTTCTTGGTAAAACAGAGCTAACCTTTGCGGAAAAATTGTCGCCAACGGAGCGTGCCATTCGTATGGAAAAGCTTTGTACGGATGTAACTCCCGGAATCATTGTAACAAGGGAGCTTGAGGTACCTGAAGAACTGATCGAAGCGTGTGAACGTGAGGCTGTGCCGCTTATGCGTTCAAGACAGAAGACGACTCGTTTTTCTGGACGATTGACGAATTTTTTAGAAAGTAAGCTTGCACCTACAACCGCTGTTCATGGGGTTCTCATTGATATTTATGGAGTAGGAGTTCTAATCACGGGGAAAAGTGGCGTCGGGAAAAGTGAAACGGCTCTTGAACTCGTCAAACGTGGACATCGATTGGTTGCAGATGATTGCGTAGAAATTCGTCAGGAAGATGAAGATACGCTTATTGGTAATTCTCCAGAATTGATTGAGCATTTACTTGAAATTCGTGGATTAGGAATCATTAACGTGATGACACTGTTCGGAGCAGGGGCCGTTCGCAGTCATAAACGCATTACATTAGTCATTAACTTAGAGTTATGGGATCAAAACAAGCAGTACGACCGCTTAGGGTTGGACGAAGAAAAAATGCGAATCATTGACACAGATTTAACAAAATTAACGGTTCCTGTTCGACCTGGTCGGAACTTAGCCGTTATTATTGAAGTAGCAGCGATGAACTTCCGTCTAAAACGAATGGGAGTGAACGCAGCGGAGCAGTTTACGAATCGTTTGGCTGATGTGATTGAAGAAGGCGAGCATGACGAAGAACATTAATCCTAAGGGGGATGAGCTGTAATGGAATCAACTATTCAACCGATTGACCCAATTGCGTTGTCACTCGGTCCAATCCAGATCCATTGGTACGGTGTGATCATTGGGGTGGGAATTGCACTTGCATTGTATTTAGCGATGCGAGAAGGAGAAAGAAGGGGGCTGCATAAAGATATTTTCCCAGATTTGATGCTTTGGGCGATCCCTATTGCCATCATTTCAGCTCGTATTTATTATGTGGCATTTGAATGGGATTATTACTCGCAAAACCCAGGTGATATTATCAAAATTTGGAACGGTGGTATAGCGATTCATGGCGCACTCATCGGTTCGGTTATTACTGCGATTGTGTTTTCTAGGAAGAGAAATATTTCGTTTTGGAAGCTTGCGGATATTGCTGCCCCAAGTATTATCATTGGGCAAGCCATTGGTCGTTGGGGAAATTTTATCAACCAAGAGGCACATGGGGGCGAGGTAACGAGAAGCTTTTTAGAAGGCTTATTCTTACCAGAGTTTATCATCAACCAAATGTATATTAATGGCACCTATTATCACCCAACCTTCTTATATGAATCAATCTGGAATCTTTTAGGTTTTATTTTATTAATGTCACTAAGAAGAGTGAATTTACGACAAGGTGAGATTTTCCTTTCCTATGTGATTTGGTATTCCATCGGTCGTTTCTTCGTGGAAGGAATGCGTACGGACAGCTTGATGTTAACAGAATCTTTACGTATTGCCCAAACGATTTCGATTGCCTTAATTGTTATAGCCGTTGCATTATTCGTTTATCGAAGAGTAAAAGGATACGCGAAGGTCCGGTATTTGGACCAGAGTGTGTAAAACATAGAGAGAAAAGGGTGTCATTTCTCCTTACGTAATAAAGGTTCTTCAGGAGAAACTCCACCCAATATGAAATAAGGGAGAGGGATAGTTTCCCCTTCCGCTAGCTGGTGTTGCTACGCAACAAAGGCTAGCTTCAGGGGAAACTACCCTCATCCTAATACAAATAAGGGAGCACGGAGAGAAGATGCTACAATCTACGAAAGCAGGGTTTTTCGTCGGTTTGAAGACCGTTTGGGCATTGGGGAAGATTATATTTCCGGTTGCCCTTATCGTTGCATTGCTGCAGCACACCCCTGTTCTGCCATGGGTGATACAGTTAATTACTCCTTTGATGGGGATTTTTGGACTTTCTGGTGACGCAGCAATTCCTCTCGTACTAGGAAACTTTCTCAACCTGTACGCGGCCATCGGCGCCATGCTTACGATTGATTTATCGGTAAAAGAAGTGTTTATTATCGCAGTTATGCTTTCTTTTTCACATAATATGCTCGTGGAATCGAGCGTCGCCATAAAGGTAGGCGTGAAGCTTTGGATTGCTCTTACCGTTAGAATTGGATTGGCCATTTTTTCAGGAATTGTGATAAACCTTGTGTGGCAAGGTGGAAGTGAACGTGCGCAATACGGGCTGGTGGCAGCGAAAGAAGAAAGTGTGAGTGGAGTCATTCCTGTTCTTCTCGATGCTTTGCAAACAGCCGCACTTGGAATTGTTCAGTTAGCTATGATTGTCATGCCGTTAATGATTGTGATTCAAATTTTAAAGGACTTAAAATGGCTTCAGGTGTTTTCTCGATGGATGGCACCAGTGACAAGAGCATTAGGAATGAAGGAAAATACATCAACCACTCTTGCGGCAGGATTGATCTTTGGCCTTGCGTATGGAGCGGGCGTCATGATTCAGGCCGTAAAAGAGGATGGAGTGAGCAAGAAGGACGTAACGATTGCATTCATTTTCCTCGCAGCCTGCCACGCCGTTGTGGAAGATACCCTCATCTTTATACCATTAGGAATACCTGTCCTTCCATTACTACTCATCCGTTTAGTAATGGCGATCGTATTGACCGCCATCGTGGTGAAAGTATGGAAGCGCGTGGAGTTCTCAAAACGAAAGGAAACAGTCTATGACCACTAAAACAACAACCATCTTATTTGATTTAGACGGAACATTAATCGATACTAACGAACTAATTATTCAATCCTTTCTACACACCTTACAGCACTACTATCCTGATCAATACAAGCGTGAGGATGTGATCCCGTTTATGGGACCAACACTCGTAGAAACATTTGGCGGTATGAATCCGGATAATGTCGAGGAAATGATAAAGACTTATCGTTCCTTTAATATTAGCAATCACGATTCGCTAGTAAAGGAGTTCGAGGGTGTAAAAGAAACGGTAATTGCCTTAAAGGAAAAAGGTTATAAGATTGGAATCGTAACGTCGAAAATGTCTGACGTCGTGATGAAAGGGTTGAAGCTAACCGAGCTAGATCCTTATTTTGAAATTGTCGTGGCACTTGATCACGTGGAAAAAGCAAAGCCAGACCCAGGTCCGGTACGTATGGCATTAGAAAAACTGCATTCTACTCCAGAGGAGGCGATCATGGTTGGAGATAACCATCATGATATTTTAGGAGGAAGAAATGCGGGAGTAAGAACGGCTGCAGTTGCCTGGTCGATTAAAGGTCGCGACTATTTAGCCAAGTATAATCCAGATTATATGCTTGAAAACATGACTGATTTATTGGCGATTTTAGAGGCAGAAGGATAATGAGGAGGACGACTCGCTACCCCGTCGAAGGAGCGAACTCTCTCTGGCATGTATACAAAACCGTCCCTTTTGTAAAAGTGGTTAAAAACTTCATTGTAATCCAACTCGCACGATATACACCATTTTTAGGAATGAAAAACTGGTTGTATCGAACATTTCTAAAAATGAATATTGGTGACCAAACCTCGTTTGCTCTTATGGTTATGCTTGACATTATGTTTCCAGAAAAAATCAGCGTGGGCAAAAATACGGTCATCGGTTATAACACCACGATCCTTGCACACGAATACTTAATCAAAGAGTACCGGTTAGGAGAAGTGCAAATCGGGAGCGAAGTAATGATCGGAGCAAATACCACGATTTTACCTGGCATCACGATTGGAGACGGAGCCATTGTATCAGCGGGAACGCTCGTCCATAAGGATGTTCCAGCAGGAGCGTTCGTTGGTGGCAACCCCATGCGAGTGATTTACACAAAAGAAGAGCTCACAGCAAGATGGGAAGAGGATCCGATTTACGGAAAAGAAAAGCTTCATTAACAGTAGTTAGTGAGGCTTTTTTTATATCATTGTCGATTGGTGTACATAATCGAGCCTTTATTGCGCTAGCAATAACAGCGAAGAGAATGGACGCCAATCGACTTTGTTACCAATTTTTCAGTTGACGACTTCCTTGAGAAAGGAGTAAACTACATATAACTTCAATTTGCTAACATATTAGCGAACTAAAGGATTCGGAACATTTTGATATAGAGGTGATTGTCTTGAGTCGTTTGTTTATGTTCGAAAAACCGCTTGGAATGAGGGATACTCTTCCAGGATTATACGAAACGAAAAGCATTGCTAGAGATGCGATCAAATCTGAAATGAAACGTTGGGGCTTCCAGTTTATTGAAACGCCCGCACTTGAATATTATGAAACGGTCGGAACAGCTTCGGCTATTCTTGACCAGCAGCTGTTTAAATTATTAGATTCACAAGGTCATACACTTGTGCTGAGACCGGATATGACTGCCCCAATCGCGCGTGTGGCAGCATCTAAGCTGTTAAAGGAAGACTTGCCACTGCGTTTGGCCTACTCGGCGAATGTTTACAGAGCACAGCAAAGAGAAGGGGGCAGACCAGCAGAGTTTGAGCAAATCGGTGTGGAGTGTATTGGCGACCATACGATTAGCGCAGACGGAGAGGTCATCGCTCTATTAATCTCGTCATTACGTGAGGTTGGACTACCTAAGTTCCAAATTTCCGTTGGTCATATCGGCTTTGTTCAGACATTGTTCCAGCAAATTCTAGGAACGGAAGAGCGGGCCCAAGCATTAACGAAATATTTATATGAAAAAAATTATGTAGGATACCGTGAGCATGTAAAAAACCTTGCGTTATCTTCCATTGATAAGCAAAGATTATTGGATTTCCTAAAGCTTCGCGGAGGCGAGGAGGTTCTAAGCTTTGCGAATGATATTATTGAAAACGAAAGTGGTCGTGAAGCCCTTTCTCAGCTTCAGCAATTGTGGGAGATTGTCGTAGCCTTTGGTGAGGAAGATAAGCTGAAGTTTGACCTAACACTTATTAGTCATATGAGCTACTACACAGGAATCGTGTTTGAAGTGTATTCTCACGCGGTAGGTACACCAATTGGAAATGGCGGCAGATATGATCTTCTTTTAGAAAAGTTCGGGAAGGCAACGGGAGCGACCGGGTTTGCACTATACTTAGACCGCTTAATTGAAGCGCTTGGTGGAGTATCAGAAGAAACACCGATGACATGTATTTTATTCAGTGATGAAAGACGACAAGAAGCGTACACGGTGGCAAAAGAAAGACGCGCCATCGGAGAAAAAGTCGTGTTACAAGATATCAATGGTGTGAAAAATATTGATGCATGTACGAATCAATATACAGATATCGTCTTTTTAATCGGAAAAGCAGGCAGGGGGTCTTAACAGTGAAGGAAATGCTAACAATTGCAATGCCGAAGGGGCGAATTTTTGACGAAGCAGTCGAGCTTCTCCGTCAAGCGGGCTTCAATCTTCCACCAGAGTTTGAAGACTCTCGCAAGCTCATTATCGATGTGGAACAAGAGCAATTTCGCTTTATTTTAGCGAAGCCGATGGACGTCCCTACTTATGTAGAACACGGCGTGGCTGATTTAGGAATTGCAGGGAAAGATGTTATGCTTGAAGAAGAGCGTGATGTGTATGAACTATTAGATTTGAAAATTAGTGCCTGCTACTTGGCGGTTGCAGGTTTGCCAAATACAAAAATGAACGATGTGGCTCCAAAGGTGGCTAGCAAGTATCCGAATGTGGCTGCTGCCTACTTCCGTGAACAAGGAGAACAGGTGGAGATCATCAAGCTGAATGGTTCGATCGAACTGGCACCGATCATCGGATTATCTGATCGCATCGTAGATATCGTGTCTACAGGAAAAACACTAGTTGAAAATGGACTAGTAGAATATGAGCGCATTGCCGATATTACCTCTCGTCTGATCGTAAATCCGGTCAGCTACCGAACAAAGGATGAGCGAATTAGTGAGATCGTTGATAAGTTAACAGACGTGATTCACGGAGTAAGGAGCTAAAATAGGATGAGAATTCTAAAGGTGAGTGAGGCAGTTAGCATTAAGCGTTCGGTGGATGCAGGAACCGAGGAGCAACGCCAAACGGTAAAGGCAATTATTGAAGATGTACGAAAAAATGGAGATACGGCTCTATTTTCCTATACAGAAAAATTTGATCGTGCCACGTTAACATCGATGCAGGTTTCTGAAGAAGAAATTCGTGAAGCATACGAGGAAACAGGTGCGGAGTATGTGGCGATTATTAAGGAAGCAGCTGAAAATATTCGCTCGTTTCACGAAAAGCAGGTTCGCAATTCATGGCTCACGACTGAAGCGAACGGTACGATTCTTGGTCAAAAGGTCACTCCACTTGATTCTGTTGGGGTGTATGTGCCAGGTGGAACTGCGGCGTACCCATCGTCTGTTCTTATGAATGTGATGCCAGCAAAAGTGGCTGGGGTTGAACGCATCGTCATGGTGTCTCCTCCAGGTGCTAATGGAAAGTTACCGGCAGCCGTCGTTGTTGCGGCTCAAGAAGCTGGTGTGAAGGAGATTTTTAAGGTAGGGGGAGCACAAGCAGTTGCCGCTCTTGCTTATGGAACAGAAGCGATTCAGCCTGTTGATAAAATCGTCGGACCAGGTAACATCTATGTGGCCCTAGCCAAGCGTGAAGTTTTCGGTGACGTGGACATTGATATGATTGCAGGTCCGAGTGAAATTGCTGTTTTAGCAGATGACACGGCTCGAGCAAGCGAAGTGGCAGCGGATCTCCTTTCTCAAGCGGAGCATGATGAAAGAGCGTGCTGTGTGCTTGTTACTACATCACAAGAATTAGCCGAACAGGTTTCTGAAGAGGTTGTTCGTCAGCTCGAAACACTTCCTCGTAAGGCAATTGCCGAACAATCGATTGCTGATTATGGAGCGATTTATGTGGCGGACACATTAGAAGAAGCAATTGCGACGATTAACACATTGGCGCCAGAGCATTTAGAAGTGATGACGGCTAATCCAATGGAGCTTTTAGGGCAAATCAAACATGCGGGTGCCATTTTTATCGGTCGATACAGTTCCGAACCAGTCGGAGACTATTTCGCAGGCCCCAACCACGTGCTACCAACTAACGGAACCGCCCGTTTCTCAAGCCCATTAAACGTAGACGATTTCCAAAAGAAATCAAGCATTATCTCATACAGCGAAAAAGCCTTACAACAAAACGTCGAAAAAATCGCCGCCTTCGCAAGACTCGAAGGCCTAGAAGCCCACGCAAGAGCGGTAGAATCACGATTTAAATAATAGATTGGGGTCATTTTCCCTGAAGGAAGCCTTTGTTGCGTAGCAACACCAGCTTCCGAAAGGGAAAATGTACCCCATGAATAAGACTAGTTTATGAACAGGAGGATTCGGGATGACAAGGACAGCAAGCATTACAAGAAAAACAGGTGAAACCAATATAGAACTTGCTTTAACAATTGATGGAGAAGGGAAATCAGAACTAGAGACGGGCGTTCCTTTTATGACACATATGCTTGATCTTTTCACAAAGCACGGTCAATTTGATTTAACCATCAACGCTAAAGGTGACACAGAGGTGGACGATCACCACACAACAGAGGACATCGGCATCTGCTTAGGACAAGTCCTTCGTGAAGCATTAGGCGATAAAAAAGGAATCAAACGCTATGGAAATGCTTTTGTACCAATGGATGAGACGCTTGCACAAGTCGTCGTTGACTTAAGCAATCGTCCGCATTTAGAAATGCGCGCACAATTCCCAAGTCAAAAGGTTGGAACCTTTGACACCGAGTTAGTTCACGAATTCCTTTGGAAGCTTGCCCTTGAAGCACGAATGAACCTCCATGTGATTGTTCACTATGGTCAAAATACACACCATATTATCGAAGCGATTTTTAAAGCATTAGCTAGAGCATTGGATGAAGCAACCACGATTGACCCAAGAATTAAGGGCGTTCCATCAACGAAAGGGATGTTGTAAATGATCGGAATTATTGATTACGGCATGGGAAATTTGTTCAGCGTTTCGAAGGCCCTCGAACGGCTCGAAGCTCCTTACTTCATTTCAGAGGATGCTAGCGAACTGCTACAAGCTGATAGCTTAATCTTACCAGGGGTTGGATCGTTTAAAGATGCTATGGAAAAGCTGAACGAATCAGGCCTGACTACGATGATCAAGGAATATGTGAAAACTGGAAAGCCATTGCTAGGTATTTGCCTTGGTATGCAGCTGTTATTTGAAGAAAGCGAAGAGAACGGCTTAACAAAGGGGTTAGCGTTACTACCAGGAAACGTGATTCGTTTTCCCGGAGAAACTCCTGAAGGAGAGGCGTACAAGGTTCCGCATATGGGCTGGAACAATATTCACTTCTTCCGTACCTCGCCGATTTTAGAAAATATTCATGAAGACTTTGTGTATTTTGTTCACTCGTATTACGTAAATACACCGGATCATGAGGTTGTCATCGCTAGCTGCGATTATGACGTGGAAGTACCTGCTGTAGTAGGTCGAGGAAATGTATTCGGTATGCAATTTCATCCGGAAAAAAGCAGCAAGCTAGGCATGGAATTATTGCGTAATTTTACTGAGCTAACGAAAGAAAGGGTGGCACGATGAGCTTTACTATTTATCCAGCGATTGATATGCGCGGAGGCAAATGCGTCCGCCTTTTACAAGGAGATTATAATCAAGAAACCGTGTATGGAGATTCTCCATTTGATATGGCGAAAAGCTTTGCCGATGCAGGAGCCGAGTGGATACATATGGTCGACCTTGATGGAGCTAAGGATGGCAAGCGTGTGAACGACCGCTTTGTGATCGAGGCTGCTCAAAAGCTTGATGCGAAAGTACAAATTGGTGGTGGGATTCGTACGGAGGATGATATTCTTCATTACCTAAACAATGGCGTGTCACGTGTCATTATCGGGAGTGTGGCCGTGTCAAACCCAGAGTTTGCTATTGAAATGATTCAAAAGTACGGAGAAAAGATCGCGATCGGGCTCGATGCGAAGGATGGCTATGTGGCCACGCATGGTTGGCTCGATACTTCTTCTGTCACAGCGGTTGAGCTTGGTAAGCGTCTAGCTGAAGCCGGTGCAGAGACATTTATTTTTACAGATATCGCAACAGATGGGATGCTTTCTGGCCCGAACTTATTGGCTGTAGAGAAACTGGCGGTTGAAACAGGAAAAAGCGTCATCGCCTCTGGCGGGGTAAGTGAACTTGCTGATCTGCGAGCATTGAAGGAGCTTGTAGGCAAAGGTGTGAGCGGTGCGATAGTCGGAAAAGCCATTTATGAAGGTCGATTCTCTGTTCCTGATGCATTGAAAGAGGTGAAATAACATGCTAACAAAGCGTATTATTCCATGCCTGGATGTGAAGGACGGTCGTGTGGTAAAAGGAATTCAGTTCGTACAGCTGCGCGATGCAGGAGACCCCGTGGAACTGGCTCGTTTTTATGATGAGCAAGGAGCAGATGAGTTAGTCTTTTTAGATATATCAGCTTCGCATGAAGGTCGCGGTACCATGGTGGATGTGGTTAAATCGGTTGCTTCCGAGCTAGCAATTCCGTTTACTGTAGGTGGAGGCATTAATTCCCTTGAAGATATGAAGCGCATTTTACGTGCGGGTGCGGATAAGGTGTCATTGAATACGGCTGCTGTGCTTAACCCTGAGCTTATTACTGAAGGAGCGAACTTCTTCGGGACACAATGTATCGTCGTTGCCATTGATGCGAAATATGATGAAGAGCTTGGTTCGTGGCGAGTGTTCACTCATGGTGGTCGAAAAGCGACCGAATATGAAGTCATAGAATGGGCAAAAGAAGCCGTTCGTCGTGGGGCAGGAGAGATCCTGTTAACAAGCATGGATAGTGACGGAGAAAAGAAGGGCTTTGATGTGGCCTTAACTCGTGCGGTAAGTGAGGCGGTATCGGTTCCGGTCATCGCCTCTGGTGGAGCAGGAAACTCGGAGCATTTTGCCGAAGCCTTTTTGGAAGCAAAAGCAGATGCAGCTTTAGCCGCGTCAATTTTCCACTACAAGGAAACCTCGGTCGAAGAAGTGAAATCATTTTTAAAAGAAAAAGGGGTGAACGTACGATGAATGTAAAGTTTGATGAAAATGGCTTGCTGCCGGCAATCGTTCAAGATGCGTTAACGAAGGAAGTATTAACCCTTGCGTATATGAACAAGGAATCTTTAGATAAATCGATTGAAACCCGTGAAACGTGGTTTTACAGTCGTTCACGACAGGAACTTTGGCATAAAGGGGCAACAAGCGGGAATACACAGAAAATCGTTGATATGAAGTTTGATTGTGACCAAGATGCAGTGGTTGTACTAGTAGAACCAGCTGGTCCTGCTTGCCACAACGGAACAACCAGCTGTTTTACAGAGAGTGTGTTCACAGGTGAAGAGGCAGCGTCTGGAGCGGAAAGCCTAGCAGACTACCAAATTTTATTTGAACTTGAGCAGTTGATTCGCAACCGTGAAAAAGAACGTCCAGAAGGTGCATACACGACGTACTTGTTTGAAAAAGGCGTTGATAAGATTTTGAAAAAGGTCGGCGAAGAAGCATCTGAAGTCATCATCGCTGCGAAAAACCGCGATGCTGAGGAGCTAAAGTGGGAAGCAGCCGATTTATTGTACCACTTATATGTATTGTTGGTGGAGCAAGGCTTGCCAGCTCGAGATGTCTTATCTGTATTAAATAAGCGACATGAAAAATCATCAGCAAAATAACCAGCCGAGGGGCTGGTTTTTTGTTTTTAGACAAGCTTCGTCTAATAGTCTTTCTACATTCATGGTTTCAGCCAACTAGGACTTATGATATAATAATTAGGTTAAACTTATTTTTTTATAAATTACTTCATTACATCTAAGAAGTGCTTGTAAACACGTTAAATGGAGGATTTCATGAGCAAAGACTCTAAAGCATATCAACCTAAAGGTAAATTATTGTCTTTTCATCCAACTGGTGAATACTACTTTGCGAAAGGCTTAAAGGCGTATCAACGGAAGGATTTTTATAAATCAAAAAAGTATTTGGAGCGTGCGATTCAACTAGAGCCGGGCGAACCGATGATTTATTGTCAGCTGGCGATTGTTTGTACGGAGCTTGGTGACTATCAGCAATCCAATCGCTATTTGCACGAGATTTTAGAAGAGCTGGATGAGCATATGCTCGAGTGCCATTATTTCTTGGCAAACAACTACGCACATCTCGGTCTTTTTAAAGATGCATACACACACGCGTCGCTGTATTTAAAGCTTGACCAGGACGGAGAGTTTGTCGAGGATACGGAAGAATTACTCGACTTGCTAACTCTTGAGGCGGAGGAGCTTGAGGAGGATCTGTACGAAGAGGACGATCTTATTGTAAAACAGGATGAGGCGCGTCGTTTATTAGAATCGGGACATTTTCCAAGAGCAGTTGACCTTTTAGAAGAGGTAATTGAGGAATTTCCTGAATACTGGTCAGCCTACAACAACCTAGCTCTTGCTTATTTTTATTTAGGAGAAACTAGCAAGGCGGACGACATTCTTGAGGATGTACTCACGAAAAATCCAGGCAACCTGCATGCGCTGTGCAACAAGCTTGTATTTGCTTTTTATCTAAAGGATAAAGAGAAAGTGAACAGCTTGAAAGAAGTGTTGAAAAAGATTAAGCCGATGCTGCACGAACATCAATTCAAACTTGGTGCAAGCTTTGCTCTTGTTGGAGAGTATGAGCTAGCTTACGGTTGGCTAAGAAAGCTGCAACGAGTGGGCTTTGAAGGGGACGGACCGTTTTATTACTGGTTATCTTACTCTGCTTACCATACGAAACGTCAATCCATGGCTGAGCAAGCATGGAAAAGAGTTCTTGAATTTAGCCCTGAAAAAGAAGGGCATGAGCCATGGGAAAAGAATAAGCCAGAAGCGGCCGGCTTTGAACATATTCCAAAAGCGATTCATCAAAAGCTAGAAAGCAGCTTTATTGAAGAGCGTTTATTCGGTTTATTCCTTGCTTCTTTATCGGCAGAAAAAGAGCAGCTTTTAACTTCTATGAAGCCAAAGTATTTGATAGAAAAGGAATATGTTGATTTTTTAAGCATGGAAGCATGTGAAAAACCTATCATGCGTTCTGGACACGAAACAGCCATGGAGCTTTATAAGCAGCATCAACCGATTGGAACGACACAGTCGAGCTTGTTTTTATTATGGTTTACCATTTTGCCAGGACTTATGAAAGAAAATGTGCAAGCAAACAACTCAAAGGCCTTGGCAGCTGCGACCGAATATATGTGGAGAAAGCAACGTGGGGAGCGAACATCACAGCAGCAGGTGGCAAAGCTGTACAGTTTATCCAGCTCCACCCTCCAAAAATATGTAAAAATTGTAAAAGGGCTCATTTAGTGAGCATATATTTGGACTCCACTCACTTTGTTTTATAGGATAAGAGTAACAAGGAAATACTAATACAAGTATTGTTTTCTTTTTTAAAAAGGAGTGAATAAAACGTGTCTGAAGAAAAAATTTATGATGTCATTATCGCTGGTGCTGGTCCTGCTGGAATGACGGCTGCTGTGTATACATCACGTGCAAATCTTTCAACATTAATGATCGAGCGCGGTGTGCCAGGCGGACAAATGGCCAACACAGAAGAGGTTGAAAACTATCCAGGTTTTGACCATATATTAGGACCTGAGCTTTCTACAAAAATGTTTGATCACGCGAAAAAGTTTGGTGCTGAGTACGCGTATGGCGATATAAAAGAAGTCATTGATGGTGAAGAGTATAAGACGGTTGTAGCTGGTTCGAAGCAGTACAAAGCTCGTGCAGTCATTATTACAACTGGTGCTGAATATAAGAAAATTGGCGTTCCTGGTGAAAAAGAGCTTGGAGGCCGTGGGGTTTCTTACTGTGCGGTTTGTGATGGCGCCTTTTTCAAAGGGAAAGAACTTGTCGTTGTTGGTGGAGGAGACTCTGCGGTGGAAGAAGGAGTGTACTTAACACGCTTCGCTTCTAAAGTAACAATCGTTCACCGTCGTGACGAGCTTCGTGCCCAAAAAATTCTTCAGCAACGTGCGTTTGACAATGAAAAAATTGATTTCATTTGGAATCACACAGTGAAGCAGATCAATGATAAGGACGGCAAGGTAGGTAGTGTCACTCTTGTTTCAACACAAGATGGGGCAGAGCGGGAATTCCAAGCAGATGGCGTTTTCATCTACATCGGAATGGTTCCTCTTTCAAAGCCGTTCGCGAACCTTGGAATTACTAACAGTGACGGATACATTGAAACCAATGACCGTATGGAAACAAAAGTTCCTGGTATTTTCGCCGCTGGTGATATCCGCGAAAAAACACTTCGTCAAATCGTTACCGCAACAGGTGACGGAAGTATCGCCGCTCAAGCTGCGCAACACTATGTAGAAGAACTAATGGAATCATTAAAGCAAAAAGCATAACATAGGAAAAGCTAGCCTTTTGGGGTTAGCTTTTTTCTTCATAAAATATTTGGTGCATTGCTTCACCTATTTTTTACAAAACGTAATCTCCAATTAATTATACTGTAACAGTAGTGAAACATTGTTCGTGTAGAATAAGAATTGAAATTGACCCCCTTTTAAGATATATATCTTTGGCACAGGAACATGTCCTGTGCTCTTTTTTTATATTTGTCCATTTCCTATTCATTGTGAGCCCATTGTAAAAATAGTATAATAATAAGAATAAAAGTCGTTAATTCTAGTCCCTGAGGTGATTGAAGCGTGCAACGAGTGACAAATTGTGTATTGGTAAAGGATAATAAAGTCTTGCTGCTCCAAAAGCCTAGACGTGGCTGGTGGGTGGCTCCCGGTGGAAAGATGGAGCCTGGTGAATCAGTGAGAGACTGCTGTATTCGAGAGTACCGTGAAGAGACCGGTATTTACTTGAGAAACCCCAATATTAAGGGCATTTTTACATTTATCATGAAAGATGGAGACCAAGTCGTTTCTGAGTGGATGATGTTCACCTTTTTTGGAACAGTAGCTGATGGGATAAATCTGGATGAGTCAGAGGAAGGAAAGCTTGCTTGGCATGACTTTCATCAGATTAAAGATTTACCGATGGCAGAAGGAGATTATCATATATTGGACTACATGATCCACGGTCAAGGAATCATCTATGGCACTTTTACATATACAACCGATTTTCAGTTAATTCAATATCGTCTTGATCCTAGCTAAGGAGGAATTTTTATGAGTACTGGAGCGACACAAGATACACAAATGGTGATTATAACGGGGATGTCGGGTGCAGGGAAAACCGTCGCCATTCAAAGTTTCGAAGATCTTGGTTTTTTCTGTGTAGATAACCTGCCACCAACCTTATTGCCAAAATTTCTTGAACTTATGAAAGAGTCTGGAAATAAGATGAATAAGGTAGCGCTTGTAATGGATTTAAGAGGGAGAGAGTTTTTCGACCACTTATTCAAGGCGCTCGATGATCTTGCAGAAACATCATGGGTGACACCGCAAATTCTATACTTAGATGCGGATGACTCCACGCTTGTTCGTCGCTACAAGGAAACTCGACGTACTCATCCGCTTGCTCCGTCCGGACTTCCTTTAGAAGGTATACAGCTGGAGCGAGAGTTGCTTGAGGACCTAAAAGGAAGAGCACAGCTCATTTACAATAGCTCACAAATGAAGCCGAAAGAATTGCGCGAAAAAATCTTAACGGAGTTTTCAGCGAATAAGCAAACCATCTTTACGGTCAATGTGATGAGCTTTGGGTTTAAGTACGGAATTCCGATTGACGCAGATTTAGTTTTCGATGTTCGCTTTTTACCAAACCCGCACTATATTGAATCGATGAGACCAAAAACGGGTCTTGATGAGGATGTTTCAAAGTATGTACTGAAGTGGAATGAGACGACGAAGTTCTTAGAAAAAGTAACAGAGTTGTTAGCCTTTATGCTTCCTCATTACAAGCGTGAGGGGAAAGCGCAACTTGTGGTGGCCATTGGATGTACTGGTGGGCAGCATCGCTCGGTGGCATTGACTGAATACATTGCACACCACTTCGAAAAAGACTATGAAACTCGAATCACTCATCGTGACATCGAAAGGAGAAAGGAACAAACTACATGACGAAGATTCGACAGCCTCGAATTGTGATTATTGGGGGTGGAACAGGGCTACCGGTATTGCTTCGTGGTTTAAAGAAGTTTCCCGTTGATATTACGGCCATCGTTACGGTTGCTGACGATGGCGGTAGCTCTGGACGCCTTCGAGATGAAATGGACATTCCTCCTCCGGGAGATGTCCGCAATGTGCTAGCGGCATTATCCGATGTAGAACCGTTAATTGAGGAAATGTTTCAGCACCGTTTTGCAACTGCTAACGAATTATCTGGCCATTCGCTTGGTAATTTGATTTTAGCAGCGATGACATCGATTACAGGGAATTTTACCCATGCCATCCAAGAGATGAGCAAGGTATTGAACGTGCGTGGGAAGGTGCTTCCAGCTGCCACGCAAAGTGTGGTGTTGCATGCAGAAATGGAGGACGGCACGATCGTTTCAGGGGAATCAAAAATTCCTTACTCCGGAAAGCGGATCAAGCGAGTGTTTTTAACACCTGGTGATGCGACTACGCTGCCTGAGACTCTTCAAGCGATACGAAAAGCAGACTTGATCGTGATTGGCCCAGGAAGCTTATATACTAGTATCTTACCTAATCTTCTTGTACCGAAGCTTGGCGAGGAAGTGTGCCGTGCCAAAGCGAAAAAGGTATATATCTGTAACTTAATGACTCAAGCGGGTGAGACGCTTGATTATACAGCGAGCGATCATGTGAAAGCGATTTATGACCATATGAACATGGATTTTATGAACACCATTTTAGTAAATAGGGAACATATCCCAGAAGAGGTTCTTACTCGCTATAGCGAAGAACTAGCAAAACCTGTACACTTTGATTTAACTACTCTATATGATTTAGGACTCGAAGTGGTAGAGGGAGAAATCATGAGCCTTGAAAATGGAGTGATCCGCCATGACACAAGGGAAGTAGCAAATATTTTATATTCTCTATTAATAAATGAAACCCGCAAGCGGTCTAAAGCGTAGATACACTTAAGCAACCGTTTGTGTAGGAGGTGAAGATGTGTCATTCGCTTCGGAAACGAAAAAAGAGTTAACGAATATTGAAGGAAAAGGATGCTGCGGAAAGGCGGAACTGTCTGCTTTGATCCGAATGAATGGCTCATTGTCCTTCTCTAATCGAAAACTAGTGGTCGATATTCAAACGGAAAATGCTGCGATTGCACGAAGAATTTATACGTTGGTAAAACGATATTACGACGTTCAAGTAGAACTTCTCGTTCGAAAGAAAATGAGATTGAAAAAGAACAATGTGTATATTGTAAGGCTCTCACAGGATGCAAAGAGCATCTTAGAAGATTTGTTTATCCTAGAAGAAGGGTTTGTGTTTGCCCACAATATTGCAGAAGTCCTTATTAAAAAGAAATGCTGTAAGCGCTCCTATTTACGTGGAGCATTTTTAGCAGGAGGTTCGGTAAACAATCCGGAAACTTCCTCTTATCATCTCGAAATTTTTTCACTTTATAAAGAGCATAACGACTCTTTATGTGAATTGATGAATACATTTGGTTTAAATAGTAAAACGCTTGAAAGAAAAAAGGGCTTCATCACGTATTTAAAGGAAGCTGAAAAAATCACCGAATTCCTAAACATTATCGGTGCCCATAATGCCTTACTAAGGTTTGAGGACATTCGGATCGTACGAGATATGCGTAACTCGGTGAACCGGTTGGTCAATTGTGAAACGGCGAACTTAAACAAGACGATTGGTGCGTCTTTACGACAGGTTGAAAATATCCGATTTATTCAAGATACAGTAGGTCTTCATATTTTACCTGAAAAGCTTAGAGAAATTGCAGAGCTTCGGATTGCTTACCAAGATGTCACATTGAAGGAGCTAGGGGAGATGGTATCTGGAGGGAATATTAGTAAATCAGGTATCAATCACCGTCTGCGCAAAATTGACGAAATTGCCGAAAAGCTCCGAGTCGGGGAAAACGTGAGTAAAACCATGTAATTGATATAGATAAAGAGAATAGGATAGGGGAGGAAAGTAAGAATGGTGGAAAAACAAGTAGTAGTCAAGTTGAAGACTGGTTTACAGGCACGCCCTGCAGCGTTGTTTGTACAAGAAGCAAATCGTTTTTCGTCAGAAGTATTTTTAGAGAAAGACGGTAAGAAGGTCAATGCAAAGAGCATCATGGGTCTTATGAGCTTAGCTGTTAGCTCAGGTTCATCTGTGAATTTGATTGTCAATGGAACGGATGAAGAAGCAGCGCTTGAAGCATTAGAAAAATACGTTCAAAAAGAAGCATAATAAGAAAACTCGCTCCAGTATGAGAGCGAGTTTTTTTACTGTTGAATTCTTATTTTTCTTCCTTCTTCGTTTCAAGCGTGTTGCGTGAAATGATATGGTCAACTAGGCCATATTCCTTTGCACGATCAGCTGTCATGAAGTTGTCGCGGTCTGTGTCTTTAGAAATGACTTCCATTGGTTGACCAGTACGCTCAGCAAGAATGCCGTTTAACTTTTCACGAAGGAAAAGGATACGCTTCGCAGCGATCTCGATTTCTGTTGCTTGACCTTGTGCTCCACCAAGCGGTTGGTGAATCATTACTTCTGCATTTGGAAGAGCATAACGCTTTCCTTTTGTACCAGCAGCAAGAAGGAATGCACCCATAGATGCCGCCATACCGATACAAATCGTTTGAACGTCAGGCTTGATGAACTGCATGGTGTCGTAGATGGCCATACCAGCTGTAATGCTACCGCCTGGTGAGTTAATGTAGATGGATATGTCTTTTTCAGGATTTTCTGCTTCTAAAAATAATAACTGAGCGACGATTGAATTCGCCACATTATCATCAATTCCACTTCCAAGCATGATAATGCGGTCTTTTAATAGGCGTGAGTAAATATCGTATGCACGCTCTCCACGGTTCGTTTGCTCAATAACTGTAGGGATTAAATTCATTTCTTTTTCCTCCTTTAATTGAGAGTCAAACATACAATTGATTAAGTATGTTTAAAGTAAAACTGTATGTATTTTCATGATACACGCATGGTCAATAAAGGTCAAACAAATAGCTACAGAATTGTTCGACACAAATTGCTATGTACTTATAAACTCACTTTCCATCATACCCACTGGGCAGTTTTTTAAACAAGAAGTTGAGCTTTTCCACTATGCTGGAAATAGGAACTGTTGTAAAATGTAGGATAATGATAATGGGGGGAGAGAAGTGGGATTGGTTGTTCGCGAAAATACATTCAAAAACATCCTCAACTCTACGAAATCCGCCAATTCGACATAAAAAATATAGAAAAAGTTAACAAAGGGAGTGGAAAACTTGGAAACGAAAAAGGCCTTCAAACTCAACAAAATACAAATCGCAGCAATTAGTACAGGACTCGTAATCATGGCTGGTTTTGGTGTATTTTCGTATTGGACAAATGCCACTCCATCAAGCGGTGGAACGGACAGGGTGCTCAAGCAGGCGGAGGAAGCGGAGGCATCCGTTGAAGACGGAGGACTTGAAATCCAAATAGATGAAAACGTGGAGCAGGTTTTTCCAAGTGACTTAAAAGAATTCGAAGTACAATCTGCCATTCACCATATGTCACATCAAAAGGTGGAAGCCGAAAAGAAATGGGGAGCCATTCTTATTACGGAAGAGCGAATTAAGCGGCTTTACGATGTGGTAGTTGCCAATGAAAATGAATATAAGTATGCGAACACATATATCAGGATTCTTGAAAGATGGCTTGAGGGGGATTTTTCCCAAGCAGTCAGTGACCATAACACGATATGGGAATTACAGGACGGAAATGTTGGAAAAGCGACTGGCCTGTTAAGTATGAAAGAAGAAGAGAAATTTATAGAGAAGTATATGAAGTAGAGTTGAAGCAGTGACGTCTAGTCGTTGACAGCATAATGAATCATTTAGTATGATGTAAGAGCGCTTATTTTGCATATAAGCACTTTTCTGCCCTCGTGGTGCAACGGATAGCACGTAAGATTCCGGTTCTTGAAATGGGGGTTCGATTCCCTCCGAGGGCGTCATTAAGTAAAAAACACTTGTCACTATATAGACAGGTGTTTTTTTATTAACTACCCATTCAATTCCCACATATCTTCATGTAAAATAGATAGTGGGGGTGAGAAGATGAACTTAAAAGCAGGTTTGTGGCAACAGCAGACGTTAAAATTAAAGATGACGCAAGAGCTTTCTCAGGCAATTACGCTACTTCAGTATTCTTCCCAGGAGCTTACGGCTTTTTTAGAAAGCAAAGCATTGGAAAATCCCCTTATTCAGATTGAAACCTCCCATGTTAAAACGATGGATCCCCGCAAAGATCGACCGAAAAAAACGAGAGTCATAGATAAAGATCAACAAAACTGGATTGAACAAATAGGAAAAACCGCTACGAACCTTTATGACCATCTATATGCTCAAGTGGTGAACCACTCGGATGTGGAGCTACTTAAGACTTTTTTAGAATACATTGATGGAAACGGTTACATTTGTGTGAAGGAAGAATCTCTTGCTACTGAATTAGGTACTTCACATGAGAAAGTAGACTCGTTAGTTTCTATTATACAAGACCTTGAACCAGCTGGAGTAGGTGCGAGGTCATTAGGGGAGTGTTTATATTTACAGCTCATCCGTATGCCGAAACGAAATCCTTTAGCGGAAAAATTAGTCAGTAATCATTTTGAGGAGTTTGCAGAAAAAAGATGGAAAACATTATCCAAACAACTAAACATTAGTCTATCTGATATTCAATTGGCATTTGACCTAGTTCAAACATTAAATCCGCGTCCAGGGGCTGACTTTCAGGACGAAGCACCGTCTTATGTGATTCCAGATGTATCGGTCAAATGGGACGGGAAACACTTTGAAATTAGTGTGTTCGATGACGTGCTCCCTAAGCTAACGTTCCAACAGGAGTATTTTCAGCAATTTTCATCTGTGAAAGATGCCAACCTCAACAAATATTTGCAAGAAAAGCAACAGGACTACTCATGGATCGTTAGAAGCTTAGAACAACGGAAGGAAACGATTACTAAGGTGTCACTTGCGATTGTGCAAAGACAGCAGGACTTTTTCGAAAAAGGGCCGTTGCACATAAAGCCGATGACGATGAGAGAAATTGCAGAGGAAATAGAGGTTCATGAGTCCACGGTTAGCCGGGCGGTCCGTGAAAAGTATATGCAAACCCCATTTGGAACATTTGAATTAAAATCGTTCTTTACGAACATGGTTTCCACGACCAATTCAGAGGCCACATCGTCTAATCAGGTGAAAGATGCCATTAAGAAACTGATCGAAGGGGAAGATAAAGCAAAGCCTTATTCCGATCAGGAAATTTTAGATATATTAAAAGAAAACGATGGATTTGTGATATCCAGGAGAACAGTGGCTAAGTACCGGGATCAGCTCGGAATCCCATCTTCATCAAAGCGAAAGAGATTTTAAAGGAGATTGTTTAATGATTATTGAGTTTTATACTAGAAAAAGATGCCCATTATGTGAAAAAGGAAAAGCGATCCTAGCCGAACTTCAGGAAAGCTGGGAGTTTGAAATCGTTGAGAAAGACATTGATACAAATGATGAATGGACAGAGCAGTATGGGTTAATGATTCCTGTCGTTGTTCTGGACGGAGAGGAGCTTCAGTATGGACAGTTAGACAAAATGTTCATAAACGAAGCGCTTACAAAAAAAATACACCGTATATGAGTTGAAAAGGGAAATCGCACCTGTTAGAATAAGTTTTGTAGCAGGGGTGATTTTTTTTACCTTCAGCGGGACACATTATGTCTATGAGGGACATAAAATGTCCATATAGGATGAAGGAGACATCAATATGCAGTCGATCATTGATATCCAAAAAAGATTATTACCTGATTTGCTCTCTGTTATGCAGGAACGTTTTCACATTTTACAATACATAGGTTCCATGGAGCCAGTAGGTCGTCGAAGCTTATCTGTCAGTCTTGGTGTAACAGAACGAGTCCTCAGAAGTGAAGTTTCCTTCTTAAAAGAACAAGATTTAATCACTATATCAAGTGTAGGAATGAGTCTAACTGAAGATGGAAGGGAATTACTAGAGGGATTAGAAGCGGTTATGCGTGAGATATCAGGTATCGACAAAATGGAAGAAAGACTCCGAAGGAAACTTGGTATTCAGCAAGTGATCATTGTAGCGGGTAACAGTGATGAGTCACCATGGGTAAAAAGCGAATTAGGAAGAGCTTGTGCTCTTTGTATGAAAAATTCGTTGCAGGGAAAAAATATCATCGCAGTTACTGGTGGTACAACAATGGCCACTGTAGCAGAGATGCTAACTCCTGACCTTGGCAAAGATCTTCTTTTTGTACCGGGACGCGGGGGAATTGGGGAAGATGTTCAAAATCAAGCCAATACCATTTGTGCCAAAATGGCTGAAAGAACCAAATCAAGCCACAAGGTGCTCTATGTCCCTGATCAAGTAAGCAGTGAAACGTACCACATGATGTTGAAGGAACCTCATATTAAAGAAGTTCTAGGTTTAATCAAATCTGCAAGCATGGTTTTACACGGAGTAGGAGACGCTATGACAATGGCCCAACGCCGGCGAACAAGCGCGGAGGACTTACGTAAAATCGAAGAAAGGCAAGCGGTTGGTGAAGCATTCGGGTATTACTTTAACGAAGCGGGAGAAGTGGTCCACAAAGTAAGAACAGTTGGACTTCAACTCGATGACCTAGTAAAGACCGGGCATGTGCTCGCCGTTGCTGGTGGAGCTTCAAAGGAAAAAGCAATTCGCTCTTATATGAAGCAAGCTCCAAAGAACACCGTATTAATTACGGACGAAGGAGCCGCAACACAGTTATTACAGGGTTAACCCCCTTAAATAAAATATATCCTTATTGAATTAAAGGAGGAAACAAATCATGGCAGTAAAATTAGGTATTAACGGTTTTGGTAGAATTGGACGTAACGTTTTCCGCGCAGCATTAACAAACCCTAACGTAGAGGTTGTAGCAGTAAACGACTTAACTGATGCAAACACACTTGCTCACCTTTTAAAATATGACACAGTTCACGGCAAGCTTAAAGAAGACGTAACTGTTGACGGCGACTACCTAGTAGTTGGCGGAACAAAAGTAAAAGTTATCGCTGAGCGCGACCCAGCTCAACTTGGATGGGGAGACCTTGGAGTTGAAGTAGTAGTTGAATCTACTGGTCGTTTCACTAAGCGTTCTGACGCTGCTAAGCACTTAGAAGCTGGCGCTAAAAAAGTAATCATCTCTGCTCCTGCAACTGATGAAGATATCACAATCGTAATGGGTGTTAACGACGACAAGTACGATGCAGCTAACCACCACGTTATCTCTAACGCATCTTGTACGACAAACTGTTTAGCTCCATTTGCTAAAGTTCTTAACGACAACTTCGGTGTTCGCCGTGGTATGATGACAACTGTTCACTCTTACACGAACGACCAACAAATCTTAGACTTACCACACAAAGATTTACGTCGTGCTCGTGCAGCTGCTGAAAACATCATCCCTACATCAACTGGTGCTGCTAAAGCTGTATCTTTAGTTCTTCCTGAACTTAAAGGTAAGTTAAACGGTGGGGCTATGCGTGTTCCAACTCCAAACGTTTCTTTAGTTGACTTAGTTGTAGAACTTGATAAAGATGTAACTGTTGACGAAATCAATGCAGCACTTAAAGCAGCATCTGAAGGTGACTTAAAAGGAATCCTTGATTACTCTGAAGAGCCACTAGTTTCTACTGACTACAACGGTAGCCCAGCTTCTTCTACAATCGATGCTCTTTCTACTATGGTTATGGAAGGCAACATGGCGAAAGTTATTTCTTGGTATGACAACGAGTCTGGTTACTCTAACCGCGTAGTTGACCTTGCTGAATACATCGCTTCTAAAGGCCTTTAATCTTAGGGGAAAAAAACTTCAATTGCGCTAATAAATGGATTATGGGTTTAACCCTTTCCATTTTGTAGCAAAATAGGTTTAAAAAGGGGAGAGGGATCAAATCCCCCTCCTTTTCTAATGTTCAAAGCTTATGCTAAATAGGAGGATTTTCCGATGAACAAGAAAAGCGTAAAAGACATTGATTTAAAAGGTAAGAGAGTATTTTGCCGCGTAGATTTCAACGTACCTATGAAGGATGGACAAATTACGGACGAAACTCGTATTCGTGCAGCACTTCCAACTATTCAATACCTAACAGAGCAAGGTGCAAAAGTTATTTTAGCTAGCCATCTTGGTCGTCCAAAGGGTGCTGTAGTAGAGGAAATGCGTTTAACTCCAGTGGCAGGTCGTTTATCAGAGCTTCTTAATAAAGACGTGAAGAAGGCGGACGAAGCTTACGGAGATAGCGTAAAAGCTTTAGTTTCTGAAATGGCTGAAGGCGATGTTCTTTTATTAGAAAACGTTCGTTTCTATGCTGGTGAAGAAAAGAATGATCCAGAATTAGCAAAAGCATTCGCTGAGCTAGCTGACGTATACGTGAATGATGCATTCGGAGCGGCACACCGTGCACATGCTTCAACAGAAGGAATCGCTCACCACTTACCAGCTGTATCTGGTCTATTAATGGAAAAAGAACTTGATGTTCTTGGAAAAGCTCTTTCTAATCCGGAAAGACCATTTACTGCAATCATCGGTGGAGCAAAAGTAAAAGACAAGATTGGTGTAATCGACAATCTTTTAGATAAAGTAGACAACCTAATCATCGGTGGTGGCTTAGCTTATACATTTGTTAAATCTCAGGGTCATGAAGTAGGTAAGTCACTATTAGAAGCTGATAAGATTGACTTAGCTCTTTCTTTCATTAAGAAAGCAGAAGAAAAAGGCGTTAAGTTTTATATGCCAGTTGATGTGATCGTTGCTGACGATTTCTCTGATAGTGCAAACAAAAAAGCAGTAGCAATCAATGAAATCCCTGCTGATTGGGAAGCGCTAGATATCGGACCAAAAACAGCTGAGCTTTACAGCAATGTTATTAAAGAGTCTAAGCTTGTTATATGGAACGGACCAATGGGTGTATTCGAATTAGATTCGTTTGCAAACGGAACAAAGGCAGTAGCAGAAGCATTAGCAGCATCTGAAGGTACATATTCTGTTATCGGCGGTGGAGATTCAGCTGCAGCCGTTGAAAAATTCAACCTTGCTGATAAAATGAGCCATATTTCTACAGGTGGCGGAGCTTCTCTTGAGTTCATGGAAGGAAAAGTTCTTCCTGGAGTCGTTGCGTTAAACGATAAGTAATAATTTTAGAGAGGATGAAAACCATGCGTAAACCTATTATTGCAGGTAACTGGAAAATGCATAAAACTCTTTCAGAAGCAACGAGCTTTTTGAATGAAGTAAAGTCAATCGTTCCTTCTTCTGAAAAAGTAGATTCTGTGATTTGTGCACCAGCTTTATTTTTAGAGCGTTTAGTTGACGGAGCAAAAGGAACAGAAGTAAAAATTGGTGCTCAAAACATGCACTTTGAAGAAAGTGGAGCATTCACAGGTGAAGTTTCTGCACCAGCTCTTGCTGATCTTGGTGTTCAATATGTGATCATCGGTCACTCTGAGCGTCGTGAAATGTTCAATGAAACAGATGAGTCTGTGAATAAGAAAACTCTTGCTGCATTCAAGCATGGTATCACTCCAATCGTTTGCTGTGGGGAAACTTTAGAGCAACGTGAAGCTGGTGAAACAAATGCGCTTGTGGGCGATCAAGTGAAAAAAGCACTTGTTGGCTTAACAGATGAGCAAGTAAAGCAAACGGTTATTGCTTATGAGCCAATCTGGGCAATCGGAACAGGTAAATCTTCTACTGCTGAAGATGCAAACGAAGTATGTGCACATATTCGCCAAGTGGTTGCAGATAACTACTCTAACGAAGTAGCAGCTGCGGTTCGCATTCAATACGGTGGAAGTGTAAAACCAGGTAACATCGCGGAGTATATGGCACAACCAGATATTGACGGCGCTTTAGTTGGTGGAGCAAGCTTAGAAGCTGATTCGTTTGTACAATTACTGGAGGCAGGTAAGAATGAGTAAGTCTCCTGTTGCATTAATCATCCTTGACGGCTTCGCTCTTCGTGGCGAGCGTATGGGAAATGCAGTTGCACAATCGAAAAAACCAAATTTTGATCGTTTTTGGAACAGCTACCCACACGCACGGCTTACTGCTTCTGGGGAAGCGGTAGGATTACCTGAAGGTCAAATGGGTAATTCCGAAGTGGGCCACTTGAACATCGGTGCAGGACGTATTGTGTACCAAAGCTTAACACGTGTGAACGTATCTATTCGTGAAGGCGAATTTGAACGTAATGAAACGTTTTTAAATGCCATTAATCACGTGAAAGAAAAAGGAACAAACCTTCACTTATTCGGATTATTATCTGATGGTGGAGTTCACAGTCATATCCAGCATTTATTTGCGCTACTTAAGTTAGCTGCTCAGGAAGGTGTGAACAACGTATACGTTCACGCATTCTTAGACGGCCGCGACGTAGCACCTCAATCTGCTGGTGACTTTATTAAGCAAGCGGAAGAAAAGATGAAAGAATACGGTGTGGGTCAGTTTGCAACGATTTCTGGTCGTTACTACTCGATGGACCGTGATAAGCGTTGGGAACGTGTAGAAAAGTCTTACCGTGCAATGGTGTACGGAGAAGGTCCTGCCTACTCAAACGCTATGGATGTCGTAGAAGACTCTTACAACAACGGAATCTTCGACGAATTCGTTCTTCCTTCTGTTTTGAAAAAGGAAAACGGAGAGCCGGTTGCAACGATTTCTGATAACGACGCAGTTATTTTCTATAACTTCCGTCCAGACCGTGCCATCCAAATCTCTAACACGTTCACAAATAAAGATTTCCGTTCGTTTGACCGCGGTGATAAACATCCACAACACTTAAACTTTGTGTGCTTAACACACTTTAGTGAAACGGTTGATGGATATGTTGCCTTCGAACCTACAAACCTTGATAACACACTTGGTGAAGTGTTATCTCAAAACAATCTGTCACAGCTTCGTATCGCTGAAACAGAAAAATATCCACACGTAACGTTCTTTATGAGCGGTGGACGTGAGGCGGAATTCCCTGGTGAAAAGCGTATCTTGATCAACTCACCAAAGGTGGCAACATACGATTTGCAACCAGAAATGAGTGCGTATGAAGTAACAGACGCATTAGTAAAAGAAATCGAGGAAGACAACTTCGATGCGATTATCTTGAACTATGCGAACCCTGATATGGTTGGACACTCTGGAATGTTAGAACCGACAATCAAAGCGATTGAAACAGTGGATGAGTGCCTAGGTCGTGTCGTTGATCTGATCATTAAAAAAGGTGGAACAGCGATAATCACGGCGGATCATGGGAATGCTGATGAAGTAGTTACTTTAGAAGGCAACCCAATGACTGCTCACACCACTAACCCCGTTCCAGTGATCGTAACAAAGGAAGGCGTGGAGCTTCGTGAAGACGGAATCCTTGGCGACCTTGCCCCAACGATGCTTGAACTATTAAACGTAGCACAACCAGCTGAAATGACTGGGAAGACATTACTTAAGAAGTAATTTAGTATCGAATGTGGATGCCGGACCTGCTAGCACATGGCGGAAGCAAACGTTACTGACCATTTTTTCAAAATGAAAAGGCAGTTTACGTCTTTGACGAAATTGACCACTTGTAGTAGCTAAGCTTAGGGCAGTTTCCACCTGAAGAAGGCCTTTGTTGCAAAGCAACACCAGCCGCCGGAAGGTGAAATTGACCTACACATAAAACCTAAATTTTTTATAATAAGGAGAGATTTTATTATGCCATATATTCAACATGTATACGCTCGTGAAGTATTAGATTCTCGCGGAAACCCAACTGTAGAAGTAGAAGTAATTACGGAGTCTGGTTCTTTCGGACGCGCAATCGTTCCATCTGGTGCTTCAACTGGTGAGCACGAAGCAGTTGAACTACGTGATGGCGACAAGTCACGCTACCTTGGAAAAGGTGTTCAAAAAGCTGTAGATAACGTAAACAATATTATCGCTGAAGAAATCATCGGTATGGACGTAACTGACCAAGTTGGAATCGACCGTACGATGATCCAATTAGACGGAACTGAAAACAAAGGTAAGTTAGGCGCTAACGCAATCCTAGGTGTTTCTATGGCTGTTGCTCACGCTGCTGCAGAATTTGTAGGTCTTCCATTATACCGTTACCTTGGAGGATTCAACGCGAAGCAACTTCCAACTCCAATGATGAACATCATCAACGGTGGATCACATGCTGACAACAACGTTGACTTCCAAGAGTTCATGATTTTACCAGTAGGAGCTCCTACTTTCAAAGAAGCAATCCGTATGGGTGCTGAAATTTTCCATTCATTAAAGAAAGTTCTTTCTGACAAAGGTCTTAACACAGCTGTAGGTGACGAAGGTGGATTCGCTCCAAACCTTGGTTCAAACCGTGAAGCTCTACAAGTGATCATGGAAGCAATCAAGAACGCTGGTTACGAGCCTGGAAAAGACATTTTCTTAGGTATGGACGTTGCTTCTTCTGAGTTCTTCAACAAAGAAACAAAGCAATATGACCTAGCTGGAGAAGGCCGCACTGGTTTATCTTCTGAAGCAATGGTTAACTTCTACGAAGAATTAGTTAACGAATTCCCAATCATCTCAATCGAAGATGGTTTAGACGAAAACGACTGGGAAGGCCACAAGCTATTAACTGAGCGCATCGGTGACCGCGTTCAATTAGTTGGTGACGACCTATTCGTTACAAACACGAAGAAGCTTGCTGAAGGTATCGAAAAAGGAATTGCTAACTCAATCCTTATCAAAGTAAACCAAATCGGTACACTTACTGAAACTTTCGAAGCAATCGAAATGGCGAAGCGCGCTGGTTACACAGCAGTTGTTTCTCACCGTTCTGGTGAAACTGAAGATGCTACAATCGCTGACATCGCAGTTGCAACAAACGCTGGCCAAATCAAAACTGGTTCTATGAGCCGTACAGATCGTATTGCAAAGTACAACCAACTTCTTCGCATCGAAGACGAGCTTGGCGAACTAGCTGTATACGATGGAATGAAATCACTTTATAACTTGAAGAAGTAATTCAAGTTGAAGAGGGCGGGCCTTTTATTGGGCCCGCTTTTGTATTGTGGGACCCGCCTCTCTCTTTGGGAGGGCGGGTTTTTGGGTTTTTGTGGAGAAAAAGTGACAGCAAATTGTGACAATAAACGTACTTATAATGAATATTTGTATAGTATAGTTCTTTCTATATTAAAATTTGATACATATTTACCAAATTTTATAGGATTAATAGGAGGAATTACATTGGCTAAGTTAAAGAATTGTAAAACATGCGGTAATCAAGTAGCAAAATCAGCTAAACGCTGCCCTCACTGTGGAGAAAAGTTAAAGATGGGTATTTTCATGAAAGGGTTAATCGGTTTGGGGATACTCATCCTACTGGGTATTGTGGCTAGTTTGGGTGGAGGAGAAGACTCAGCTGAGCCTGCAACTACGACTACTACTAGTACAAATGATAACGAGGAAAAAAATAAGGAAGAAATCAATGAGGAACAACCTCTATCTAATGAAGGAATTTCCTCAGATGTAACAATTAAAGTCCTAGGTGTTGAGACATTGTCAGAAGTTGGCGGTGAGTTTACGAAGGAAACAGCTCAAGGAGTATTTAAGGTTGTTACTATTTCTTTAACTAATGGTCAGAAAGATGCCATAACAGTAGATGCTAATAGTTTTAAACTAGTAGACAGTCAGGGGAGGGAATTTACTTACTCATCTTCTGCCCAGATTTCGATGGATGTTGAAGAAGATAACGGCTCTGATTTCTTCTTAAAGCAGCTTAACCCTGGTTTAACTCAGGAAGGAAAGATTGTTTTTGATGTTCCAGCTGATGCAGCAGGACTAGTGTTAAAAGCTACTGGTGGGATGATGGGAGAGGAAATAACGCTGAAAGTTGAATAAGAACTAGAGGGTGGCATTTGCCACCCTCTTAGATTAGCATTGATACTTGAAACAAAAAATATTATGGGTACGTTGTTTTTCGATTCTGGCTTTTTACCTATTGAGTATTTTGTTAGAACAAGGAAATCAATCTGAAAGTAATAATCTCTTTCTTGAAGCCGTAGGTTGTGGAAAATAAAGTGCTCTTTTTCGGGGAGTTGACGTAGGTAATACAAGAGGGATTGTTCGCCCTTATGTCCGGCAAGTCTTTTGAATAATTGCTTTTTACCTCTGAGTATACTGCATGACCAGAACCTATCCTTTTTTCTAAGGATTTCAACTTAAGAATTTCCAATGACATTTCAAACTTTTTAACAATCAATACTAATCACTCCAATCAAAATAATCTACTCTGTCTTTTCTCCTCACCCCCCGTCACTTCCTCCCAAAAGGAAAACTATTGTTTATCAAAGCTGGTTATGGTACATTTAAACTACTGCAATGTGCGTTTTAGGAGGTGGACTTTTTATGGAAACATTAGTTACTGTATTACTTGTGGTCGTTTCGATCGCTTTGATTGTGGTTGTGCTTCTTCAGTCTGGAAAAAGTACAGGTCTTTCTGGTGCTATCTCGGGTGGAGCGGAACAATTATTCGGGAAGCAAAAGGCACGTGGACTTGACCTTTACCTCCACCGTGCGACGATCGTTCTGTCGGTATTTTTCTTTATCTTAACGATCTTACTAGCGTACGTTTTATAAGAGTCTACAAACCTGGCCACTTTCGGGGTCAGGTTTTTTTTGTGGTGTTGTGAAAAGTTCAAACATATCATTGGATTGTCGTTGCAAACTATGATTACAATAACTAAATAGATACGAACAGTTTAAAGGAGTTTTACATATGAAAATTGCTATGCCAAAGCCATTTACTTTTGAGGGGGGACCACGAGCGGTACTTCTTCTACACGGTTTTACGGGTAACAGTGCTGACGTTCGAATGCTAGGTCGTTTTTTAGAAAAAAGAGGCTACACCTGTCATGCCCCGCACTATAAAGGACATGGTGTTCCACCGGAAGAGCTTGTCCATACAGGACCAGAAGACTGGTGGCAAGATGTGACCGAGGCGTATGAATATCTTAAAAATAAGGGACATAAGGAAATTGCAGTGGCTGGACTTTCTCTAGGTGGCGTATTTTCGCTGAAATTGGGTTACACTGTACCTATTAAGGGAATTGTTCCAATGTGTGCACCAATGTACATAAAAAGTGAAGAAATCATGTATGAGGGAATTCTTGATTACGCTCGTGAATTCAAAAAACGAGAAGGAAAATCAGCCGAGCAAGTCGAAGCAGAGATGGATGATTTTAAAAAGACACCTATGAATACGTTAAAGGCACTGCAAAACTTAATAGCTGATGTTCGTGATCATGTAGACCATATTTACGCTCCAACCTTTGTGGTTCAAGCTCGACATGATCATATGATTAATACAGACAGTGCGAATATTATTTACAATGGTATTGAATCTGATGAAAAAGCTATTAAATGGTATGAAGAATCTGGACACGTCATCACACTGGATAAAGAAAAGGAACAGCTTCACGAGGACGTTTTTCAGTTTTTAGAAAGTTTAAATTGGGAAGAATAAATGAAAAGGAGGGTTTACTATGGACGAAAGTATTAAACAACACGTCGATAAACTTCTTCATTATATGAAGGATGAAGCCTACAAGCCTCTAACTGTACAGGAGCTGGAAGAAGCATTTGGAATCCAGGACTCTGGTGATTTTAAAGATTTCGTTAAAGCACTTGTACATATGGAAGAAAAGGGACTTGTTGTCCGAACAAGAAGCAATCGTTACGGCCTACCAGACAAAATGAATCTGATAAGAGGAAAATTAACAGGTCACTCGAAGGGATTTGCATTCGTTATTCCTGAAGAACCAGGAATGGATGATATTTTTATCCCTCCAAATGAAACGAATAACGCCATGCACGGTGATACTGTCTTAGCACGTGTAAACTCAGAAACCTCTGGTCAGAGACGAGAAGGAACGATCGTAAGAATTCTCGAGCGTGGGATTCAGCAAGTGGTTGGAACCTATACAGAAAGCAAACATTTTGGCTTTGTGATTCCAGATGATAAAAAGTTTACGAGTGATATTTTTATTCCTAAAGCTGCTGCAAAAGGGGCAGTGGAAGGGCATAAGGTTGTCGTGCTTCTCACAATGTATCCAGAAGGAAGAAAGAGTGCAGAAGGTGAAGTTATTGAAATTCTTGGTCATAAAAATGACCCAGGGGTTGATATACTTTCTGTCATTCATAAGCATGGGCTTCCAGGACCATTTCCGGAAGAAGCGATCAAGCAAGCAAATGAGACACCAGATGAAATTGATGAAAAGGATCTTGTAGGTCGCCGAGATCTTCGAGACCAAGATATTGTTACAATTGACGGTGCAGATGCAAAAGACCTGGACGATGCTGTAACGGTTACAAAGCTTCCTAATGGAAATTACAAGCTAGGCGTACATATCGCTGATGTAACATATTATGTAACAGAGGAGTCTCCGATTGACCGTGAAGCAGCGGATAGAGGGACGAGTGTGTATCTTGTGGACCGAGTAATACCGATGATTCCGCACCGACTCTCAAACGGAATATGCTCTTTGAATCCGCAAGTTAACCGTCTGACACTTTCTTGTGAAATGGAGATTACATCGACGGGAGAAGTCGTGAATCACGAGATTTTCCAAAGTGTAATCAAAACAAAAGAACGTATGACCTATAGTGACGTGAATAAGATCTTAACTGATAAAGACGAAGAGCTCCTGAAGCGCTACGAGCCACTAATTCCAATGTTCGAGTTAATGGAAGAGCTAGCGGCTATCCTTCGTAATAAACGGATGAAGCGTGGAGCAATCGATTTTGATTTTAAAGAAGCTAAGGTGCTCGTCGAAGAAGATGGAAAACCAACGGATGTGGTTCTCCGTGAGCGTTCGGTAGCAGAAAGACTTATTGAAGAGTTCATGCTTGCAGCCAACGAAACAGTAGCAGAGCATTTCCATTGGTTGGATGTACCGTTTATTTATCGTATCCACGAGGATCCAAAGGAAGATAAGCTACGTAAGTTTTTCGAGTTTATCACAAACTTTGGCTATATCGTGAAAGGAACAGCCAATGATGTTCACCCGCGTGCCCTTCAGGAGATCATTGAAGAAGTACAAGGGAAGCCGGAAGAGATGGTTGTATCAACCGTCATGCTACGCTCGATGCAGCAGGCGAAGTACGATCCAGAAAGTCTTGGTCACTTTGGACTATCAACGGAGTTCTATACGCACTTTACGTCACCAATCCGTCGTTATCCAGACTTAATTGTTCACCGTCTGATTCGAACGTACCTAATTGAGGGCAAGCTGGATCAAGCAACGCGTGAGAAATGGGATGCTCGCTTACCAGACATTGCGGAGCATACATCCAAGATGGAACGTCGTGCGGTTGATGCCGAGCGTGAAACAGATGAGTTGAAAAAAGCGGAATATATGATGGATAAAATCGGCGAGGAATACGATGGAATGATTAGTTCGGTGACAAACTTTGGAATGTTTGTTGAGTTGCCGAATACCATTGAAGGTTTAGTTCACGTTAGCTATATGACGGATGATTATTATCGCTTCGATGAGCGTCACTACGCAATGATTGGTGAACGTACGGGAAAGGTCTACCGAATTGGAGACGAAATTACCGTACGTGTCGTAAAGGTTGATAAAGACGAGCGTTCCATCGACTTTGAAGTTGTTGGTATGAAGGGTGCTCGACCAGTCGATCGCGATCGTACACCAAGGGTATTTAAAACAGGAAGTACCGAGAAAAAGCCTCGCAGAAAAGCAGGTGCTGGGGACGCGAAAGGCGGATCTAGTGGCTCGAAGCCGCGTGGTGGATCAGGTTCTGGCCCTGGCTCTGCCCGTAAGAAAAAGAAGCATTTTGAAAATGCTCCTAAAGCGAAGCGAAAGAAAAAGCGATAAACATACAGAGAGAGCCATTCAGCATGGCTCTCTTCTTCCCTCTATTGGGGAATTTTGCTACAATAGAGAAACAGACGAGCACGAAAGGAGGAGAATATCGTGCCAAAAGGAATGGGGAAGGTCGTTGCCCAAAACAAAAAGGCAAACCACGACTACTTTATAGAAGAAACTTATGAGGCAGGAATGGTTCTCCAAGGAACAGAAATTAAGTCGATTCGTAATGGACGTATTAACTTAAAAGATTCGTATGCCAGAATACAAAATGGAGAAATCTATCTTTTAAATGCCCATATAAGCCCATACGAGCAAGGAAATCGCTACAACCACGACCCTCTTCGCCAACGTAAGTTATTGCTTCATAAGAGAGAAATTGATAAACTATTAGGCGAAACGAAGGAAGCGGGCTACGCGCTAGTTCCTCTGAAAGTTTATTTGAAAAATGGTTATGCAAAGATTTTAATAGGTCTTGGTAAAGGGAAGAAGAACTACGATAAGCGTGAAGATCTGAAGAAGAAGGAAGCAAAGCGTGATATCGAACGAGCTTTCCGAGAAAGACAGAAATAAGTTTCTTACAAAAACTTACAATTGAAATCATAAAGAAGTATGCTATAATAACTTATGTCGGGTAACTGACAAACATAATCTTAGCTCTGAAGTTACCTTCAGACTTTCCTAACGTACGCTAGCGTGAAATACCAATAGCGCACCTTAAACTTCGAGGGGACGTTACGGATTCGACAGGGGTAGTTCGAGCTTAGGTTGCGAGTCGAGGGGATCGGCCTCGTTAAAACGTCAAAGCCTATAACTGGCAAAACAAACAACAACTTAGCTTTCGCTGCTTAATAGCGCGTAGCTGTTCCTCCCTCCATCGTCCATGTGGTAGGGTAAGGGACTCACTCTAAGTGGACTACGCCGGATCCCACCGTCTGAGGGTGAAGGAAGAGAACAACCAGACTAGCTGACCGGGCGCCTGTCGATAGGCAGATGGCTCAGCGAAATACGAATATGTCGACTACACTCGTAGACGCTTAAGTGGCGATATCTTTGGACGTGGGTTCGATTAGTTCATAGTCGCCTTGTGTGGTAACATGCAAGTGAAAATTCGGCTTTATCGGTGAAACCTAAGTCGCACTCGTGGCGATAAGGCAATGCCGAGCGGTATGTGAAGTAATTCAACAGCCGTGTATCGACTTATAGGCTGCCAATATGGTAGTACTAGGATGCAGCATCATGCTTGTGAAGCAAGCAAAACTACGATCTGCATAATACGCCGAAGAACCTGTAACTAACAGGTTCAAGATATAGTCAGTGCCATCTCGAAAGAATGGAATAGCACGTCCCACCGTCTCCACCAAATACATATTTGGTGGTTTTTATTTTGTCTAAAAAGTTATAACCGAAAAAAATCTTCTTCAAATTGAAGTTTTTGTTTTAATAATGTTGATGAATATTTTCCATTCCTTGGACTAACATTTTCATAGTACCTAAGAATCCAGAGCGCTCGTGCTCGTTTTTTGTTAATCCTTAAATAGGGATGTATTTTTTCCAATACTTCAAATACATTTTCTTTTTTCTTAATAGTTAATGTGTAAGAGTTTTTATGTCTTTCAGGATTATAATTTTTTTTATTGTTTATTACTCCACCTGTTAACCTTTTTATATAAATTAATAATTCTTTATCAGTAGAGGAGATCGAAATACAAGGTCTCCTGAATTCCCCTTTATGCATTCTAGTTAGGCTTATTGAACCCTCGCCATCAATAATTCCAGCTACATATGAAGCTTCCCATTCCTTCAATTAACTCCCTCCTTATAGAACATTCGTTCCGTTTGATTGTATAATATTGTAGACATGTTTGGACTATTTAAATAAGGACAAATTATTACATAATTGAATGAAACAAGTGCTGTGGAAGTTGATTTATAGATCGATTTATAATCTTAGACACAGTTAGTGTAAATGATCTATTTAGAAGGGCGTTGGAAATAAATTAAAAATGATAATATTTTATAAATTAGAAGAAAATAGTTCTTAGGAAAGGAGGGATTGTCTGTGAAAATGCGGTTAAGAGGATTATTCGTTTTGTTTTCGATGATATTGGTTATGACAACATCATTCGGTGTGTTTGCTGAAGTCGATGCTGTAACACAACCTTCGGAAATGGAGAAAACAATTGAGGTCGAGTTAAACGATGATTACTTTAATCCAGAAGTTATTACAATTCCCGCTGGAAAAACAACAACCTTGATATTGAAAAACAAGGGTAAGAAAGAGCATACCTTTACAGTGGAAAAACTCGGAGTTGACGTTGAAATGCAGCCGGGAAAAGAAAATACGATTACTGTAAATCCGAAAGAATCCGGTACATATGAACTAATATGTAGGTACCATGTCAAGGAAGGCATGGTTGGAAAAGTAGTTGTCAAATAATAAGCAGGGCCATTCGTGCCTTGCTTTAATAGTTGTTAATTGTAGATGGCTAATATTTTGTTATAAACCTCTTGTGTTTTATAAGAGAATTATGTAATATATAATCCTTGGCTTCAAATAATGAAGTCTTAAGAAAAAATAATTTTAAAACAGAAGTTGACTTCTGCGAATCAAGATGATATAGTAATACATGTAGCCGACAACAACGACTTGAAAATAACGATTAAAAAAGTTTTTTCGTAGAAGTTGACAACGGTGAAATGATATAGTATGATAATCAAGCGCTTAATTGAACCTTGAAAACTGAACAAGATAACAACAAACGTCAACGTTTTAACTAAGTTTTAAACTTTAAGAGCTAATCTTACTCTTTATTGGAGAGTTTGATCCTGGCTCAGGACGAACGCTGGCGGCGTGCCTAATACATGCAAGTCGAGCGGATCTTTGGGAGCTTGCTCCCGAAGATTAGCGGCGGACGGGTGAGTAACACGTGGGCAACCTGCCTATGAGACTGGGATAACTCCGGGAAACCGGGGCTAATACCGGATAATTCTTTTCTTCACATGTAGAAAAGCTGAAAGATGGTTTCGGCTATCACTCATAGATGGGCCCGCGGCGCATTAGCTAGTTGGTGAGGTAACGGCTCACCAAGGCGACGATGCGTAGCCGACCTGAGAGGGTGATCGG
>NZ_JBHLUU010000118.1:0-70021 GCF_042433785.1 Robertmurraya beringensis
ACAGGTCTAATTGTAAATAAAATCCAAATGGATGGAGCCACCTTTAATAGGGTATTTACCTTTTTGGCTCTAATCAAGAAAGATGATTAAACTGAAAATTATGACATTATTTATACAACACTAGTGATATTACATATATTTCAGAAATGTAACACGAGATTTTTCCACCTAAACCATACTCTTAAATCCATTTCCGACGACCTCACTCATATTATGTACACTAATAAAAGCTCGTTTGTCGATTTCATTAATATATTTTTTCAACGAATGAAACTCGCTTCGTTTTAGGACGATTGTTATGACTTCCTTTTGCTCGTTGCTAAAGGCTCCTTTGGCTTCATGCACGGTAGCACTGCGGCCTAGATTTTCAATAATAAAGTTCTTAATTAAATCGCATTTATAGCTAATAATGACAACTTCCTTCGTTAAACTAAACTGTTGAATTAAATAGTCAATAACGACCCCTCTTAACACAATTCCAAATAGTGCATATAACCCATTTTCCACACCAAACGCAACAATCGACAGCAGTACGATAATCATATCGGAAAACAACACAGCTTTACCTATATCAATTGAAAAATACTTATTTAATATCATGCCGATCAGGTCCATTCCTCCGGTTGAAGCTCCCTCTTTCATCACGATGACCAATCCCAGTGCAGCAATTAATACACCGACCATCAGTTGAATCAGTTTATCTTCACTTAGAGGTTCAGCCATCGGAGCAACTTCCCCAAACAACCAAACCATAAACGATAACATAAAGCTAGAGTAAATCGTCTTTAGACCAAAGCTAAAACCGAGAAACATGAAACCTAATCCAAACAAAACTACATTAAAACATAACATTAGTAAACCAATCGAAACGTTAGGAAAAAAGTGATGCATCACAATCGTCAAACCACCTAATCCTCCGGCAGCAAATTGATTAGGTGCTAGAAAAAAGTGAATATTAATCGCTACTAGGGCAATCCCTACATGTAAAAGAAATAAATGATAGGCTTGTCTCACTCTTCTTGACCCCATTCAACGGATAGATCATACGAAATCGGTGTTTCCATCATTTCTTTCACCTGAGACAGATCGTCCGTTTGACCTAAAGCCCACATTAGCTTCGGTACGATTGCTTCTTTATTCATATCTCCGGAGACGATCACATTGTACTGACTTACTTTCCGTCCGACTTCATATAAATACAGATCTCCACCTTCTTCTAGACACTGTGTCGAAATGAGAACTGCAACACCTGCTTCAGTCAATTCTTTAATCTTTGGTAGCAAGCTTCTTTCCTCGAATGGAACCCCACCGTTTCCATAGCTTTCAATTATAATTCCCTTATACAGTCCTTTTAAGTAATCAAAAATTTCAGGCTTCGTACCTGGATGTAAGGTAAGAACAAACACATCTGGGCAAAGACTAACATCTAATTTTAATGACTGAATCGTTTGCTCTGGTCTCCAGTAATACGTAACCTTGTTTTCTCTTACTTGTGCTACATAAGGATGATTAATACTTTCAAACGCATCAAAGCTTTTCGTTCTCATTTTTACCGCTCTTGTCCCAATGATCACTCGTCCATCAAAAACAACATAAACTCCACCAACGTTTTCACAAGCAAAGCAGATGGCGTCGTTTAGATTTTTAATCGCATCTGTTCTTTTAAAACTAATCGGAACTTGAGATCCCGTAACTACAACCGGCTTATTTAAACCCTGCAGCATATAGGATAATGCAGAAGATGTATACCCTAGCGTGTCAGTTCCATGCGTAATAACAAATCCATCATATTGATCGTAGTTATCAGCAATTTTAGACGCCATTTCTATCCAGTGTTCCGGCTGCATATTCGTACTGTCTCTATTCATTAAAATCTCGCAAGTCACATCAGCAGCCAAGGATACATCCGAAGAATAGCTTAACAGGTCCACTGGCGCTAGTCCTGGAACCAATCCGTCCTTTCCCTCTAACGATGCAATGGTCCCTCCAGTTGCAAGCAGTAATATTTTTTTCATGGTTTCTCTTCTCCTCTACGTATATGTACGCGATTTGCAATTTATTATAAGCTTATTATAATAAAATCATTAAATAAAGCAATATTTGTTTTCAATTCGCGCACATTTTTGTATTCTTGTCATTACTAACATGCTATAATGAACAAAACAATCAGTCATTGGAGGAAGAATGAACCGTGTTATCTCGATTAGTAACTTTGAGGAAAAGTAGAAAGTGGTCGATGCAGGAAACGGCAGATCGTCTAGAAATCGCAAAAAGTACATACGCAGGTTATGAGTATGGATATAGAGAGCCTTCTCTGCAGGCATTATCTGATATTGCCGATTTATTTGAAACAAGTGTGGACCATATTCTTGGACGAAGTGAGCAATCGTTAGAGCTAACCAAACTAGTTGAGGAGGAATCAATGGCACTCACATTGGACGGAGAATCATTATCGAAGGAAGAAATGATAGATTTTATCGCTTTTACACGTATAAAAAGGGAGATTTCAACTTTCAGCAAAAAAGAAGCCTGAATCTCCACATTCACGCTTCTCTTCTTATTACACTTTTATTTAGCAACAATGTTTTAGAAAAGAGCCTTATTTAAAAAAGAATCCTTTAAAAGCAAACGCAATGTTTTGCGGTCTTTCCGCCAAACGACGCATAAAGTAGCCGAACCAGTCATCCCCAAACGGAACATACACACGAACTTTGTAGCCTTCTTTTACGAGACTTTGCTGAAGTTCATTACGAAAACCGTATAAAAATTGAAATTCAAATTGAGAGGTAGGAATGTTTTCTTGGTTGGTAAATTCCTTCACCTTCGCAATGATGTTGTGGTCATGGCTGGCAATTGCCGTGTAGCTTCCACTTTTTAAATGCTCTTTAATGATCGTCATATAGTTCTTGTCCACGTCAGTCTTTTCCTGATAAGCGACTTCTGCAGGCTCCTTGTACGCTCCTTTAACTAAGCGAAGCGGAACTCCCACTAATTCTCTCACGTCTGTCTCTGATCGATACAAATACGCTTGAATTACTGTACCAACATTATCATAATCTTTGCGTAATTCCTTTAAAATATCTAGTGTAATTTGAGTGCGTGTGGAATCCTCCATGTCAATCCGAACGAAGTTGTTGTATTGTATTGCCGTGGAGACGATTTTTCTCATATTGTCTAAGCAAAACTGCTTATCGATGTCTAAACCTAATTGCGTCATTTTTACTGAAAGATTGCCATCTACCTTCGCAGATGCCATCGCATGTAATGTACGTACACAATAATCAGTTGCTTCACTAGCTTCTGCTTTGCTCGATACAAACTCACCAAGATGATCGAGTGTGGCAACGATTCCATTTTTATTTAACTTTTTTACCGCTGTAATCGCTGTGTCAATCGTTTCTCCCGCAACGACCTGACTAGCCCCAAAGCGAAGACCCCATTTTCGAGCAGCTTTGTTCATCGACTTGTTTTGCGATACTTTTAAAAAGAAGTTTTTTGAAATCGCCTCTATCATTCTCTTTCTCCCCCATTATATCGGGGCTGCACATTGGTACGTGCAGCCCGAGCCAGAATTCAATTAGAACATTTCAGAAGTTGTTTTCGCTTGCATGTGTAATACCAGGTAGTCTGGTCCGCCTGCTTTTGAGTCAGTACCTGACATATTGAATCCACCAAATGGCTGGTACCCAACGATGGCCCCTGTACACGTACGGTTGAAGTAAAGATTTCCTACGTGGAACTCTTTTCTCGCTCTTTCGATATGGGCACGATTATTAGAAATCAGAGCTCCTGTTAAACCGTAGTCTGTGTTATTGGCAATCGTCATCATATGGTCGAAGTCACGAGCTTTACAGAACGCCACTACAGGTCCAAAAATCTCTTCTTGCATCAGACGGTCCTTTTCCTTCACATCCGCTACAATGGTTGGTTCAATGAAGTATCCTTTTGAATCATCACCATTTCCACCAGCTGCGATACGCCCCTCTTCTTTTCCTACTGCAATATAGCTCATAATTTTATCGTAAGCTGCCTTATCAATTACTGGTCCCATATATGTGTTCACATCTTCTGGATTTCCAAGTGATAAAGTCTTTGTAAGAGCGACTGCTTTTTCTAATACAACGTCGTACACATCCTCATGGATAACTGCACGTGAACCGGCTGAACATTTTTGACCAGAGAAACCAAACGCAGAGTAAACGATGGACGTTGCAGCTAACTCTAGATCCGCATCTTTATCTACAACCACTGTGTCCTTACCGCCCATCTCAGCGATCACGCGCTTTAACCAAATTTGACCTGGTTGTACCTTTGCAGCACGCTCATAAATACGGCAACCAACTTCGCGTGAACCTGTGAAGGAAACGAAACGAGTTTTTGGATGATCCACTAGGTAATCACCAATTTCTGCTCCACTTCCAGGAACGAAGTTAAGAACCCCTTCTGGCAGTCCGGCTTCTTCCATTAATTCAACAAACTTAGCTGCCACTACAGGCGTGTTATTTGCAGGCTTTAGTAATACAGAGTTTCCTGCAACAATTGCCGCTACGGTTGTTCCAGCCATGATGGCTAACGGGAAGTTAAAAGGAGAAATAATGACACCTACCCCAAGTGGAATATAATTGTATTGATTAAATTCTCCATCACGGCTTTGAACCGGTACCCCAGCAGAAAGCTGATTCATTTGTCTTGCGTAAAACTCTAAGAAATCGATTGCTTCAGCTGTATCAGCATCCGCTTCTTTCCACGGCTTTCCTGCTTCTTTTACTAGATAGGCAGAGAATTCATGCTTACGTCGACGCATGATGTTTGCCGCACGGAATAAAACATTGGCACGCGTGGCTGGCTCAACATTTTTCCAAGATTCAAACGCGGTTAACGCCGCTTGCATGGCTTCTTCAGCGATTTCCTTGCTTGCTTTTGAAACTACCCCTACTATTTCTTCTTTGTTTGCTGGGTTATACGAAGTAATTTTTGACTCTGTTGTGATCTTCTTTCCGCCAATGGTTAGCGGATATTCTTTTCCTAACTGTGAATTTACTAATTCTAAAGCTTTTTTAAATGCTTGTTGGTTGTCCTCAAGTGAAAAATTTGTAAATGGTTCATGTTTGTAAGAATACATAAACATCCTCCTCTTTGTTTGTATATCCATTTAATATGCAAGAAGCATGCCAACTTAAAAAAGTACGAAAATGGGAAAATTATCTGTACAGTACATTTACAAGATTGTAAAATATGTGTAAAGTCTTTACAATTTTGTAAACCAAATTAACAGTAGTGAAGGTGATCGGATGATAAATAAAAACATTCTGCTTCAAGCTCTTTCCCAACCAATTGATGGAGCTATTTATATAGAAGAAATGCAAACCTATCCCCTACATGCTCGTTTGTCAGATGTAAAAGCTTTAGAGGATGTCCTTTTAGTAGATGATTCTGGTGATCCAGCCTTTGTTGTTCCGAAGTCTGCACTTTTCGAATGTATTTTTCAAGAATGGAAAAGTTTGTCCAATATGTACGAAACACTATTACAAGCGGTTGATGACGCCATTACGATCGTCGATCAATCGGGGCAGGTGGTCGCCTGGAATCCAAAGGCAGAAGAACTTTACGAGACAGCTGCTGAAACGATCATCGGAAATCCCATTACGAACTTTTTCCAAAAAGAATCGGTCGTATTAATGAAGACATTATCAGACGGATCTACGGTTACTCGACAATACAACCAGCCAAAACAAGATGTACACGTGTTGATTAACTCCCTTCCTTTACTGAGTAACGGAGAGATTGTTGGAGGAATTTCGGTAGAACGTGATATTACCGATATCGTAAAACTAAATGATGAGCTATCCACCACAGCTGCATATATTCAGGATTTAGAAAGTCAAATTGAGCCGAATGAAATCGATGACCCTTTTTATAAAATTAAAGGTCGTAGTCAAGCATTAAATACATCTATTACGCTTGCCAAAAAAGTAGCTCGGACGGATGCTACCGTCATGATTACAGGTGAAAGTGGGGTTGGAAAAGAGTTATTTGCGCAAGCCATTCATAAGGCGAGTACACGCGCGGAGGGACCCTTTGTCGACTTGAACTGTGGAGCAATTCCTGCTGCCCTTTTTGAAAGTGAACTGTTTGGATATGAAAAAGGAGCATTTACAGGCGCTGTAAAGGAAGGAAAACTAGGTAAAATTGGAGCTGCGAAGAATGGAACTTTGTTTTTAGATGAAATCGGCGAGCTTCCACTTGAGTTGCAAGTGAAACTGCTCCGCGTATTACAAGAAAAGCAATACTATCGTGTGGGCGGGAATGAACCCATCCCCATTGATTTACGAATTATCGCTGCAACCAATCGGGACTTAGAGAAGATGGTGGAAGAAGGATTGTTCCGTGAAGATCTGTATTACCGATTAAATGTTGTTGTGGTGCCTCTCCCACCTTTACGCGAGAGGATCGAGGATTTACCAGAACTCGTCCAATTATTTTTAAAAGAGTTCTCTGCTAAATATGATAAGCCTGTTCCCGTTGTTGCCCCAGAGGTAATGGTCACATTCATGCATTACCCATGGAACGGAAACATTCGTCAGCTCAAAAACACGGTGGAACGAATGATGATTTTGGCTGATGACAATATGATCACTGTTGCCGAACTGCCAACCGCCCTTTTTAAAAGCAAGTCCCAGCCTACCGTCAATGTGTTGCGTGAGGAAACGTTTGAGGATGAACGGTCCAAAATCACTCAAGTTCTTCATCAAACGTATGGAAATAAATCCGCTGCAGCCAAAATGCTCGGATGGTCACGTGTGACTTTATATAATAAGATGAAGAAATATGGATTGTAAATTTAGTCTTTTAGGTTTATGACTTTTAACACCCAATAACATCTAAGCTCGGGTTATAAAAGACTTTTTATGACTCAAAAGATCTTTTTCCCTCTATCATCGGGTTATAAAACAGGCTTTATGACCCGAAGGAGCACTTTTTCTAGCTCCTCGGGCCATAAGTTGTTTATCTTTTAAATGTAGGACTCAATTCACTCCACACATCAAACCCATTTCCATCAAGATCATAAAAGACAAAGTTTCTTCCTGCATGACCTCTATTTTCGATGTCGCCAACTCTCACACCTTTTTCTTTAAATTCTTTATGTAAATTCTGTAAGGCATCCATTCCATCCACCTCGAATGTGACTGAAAACCATTTTCCCCCTTTATAATCTAAGAAATTAGAAGATTGATTTTCATTGGCCTTAACTAAGAAAAAACTTTGGTTCGCTAGATTAATAATCGCTTTGTCTGCATCTTGATAACTAAGTTCTGCAGCTAGATTCGTAACGTACCAGTCAGCAGAGTCTTCCACATTAGTTACCGGTATATACGTCGTTCCTACCCTAATTAATGATTCACTCAATTCTTATCTTCCCTTCTATTGATCTTCCACAGACATCCACTTACTATTATTCGAGAACTTTTTACTCCTGAAACTGTTCCTCTGAACAAGGAAAACATTCAATCTCGCCATTAGTGTCCACTACCCCATTGAGAAAACCATCCAAGCAGAAAATCGTCTTCCCACATTTCTTACATTTCCCCACTTCTTCATGCATCCCCATCACCTCAAGTTATTTATATCGTATTAAGATATTATTTGGTATTTTGATTATATCATGTTAAGATATAAATATCAATCAGACGAGAAAGGTTGAAAGTAGTTGAGTTCTCTATTATCAAAGGAAATATATGAATATTTAGGTGAATTTCGTTATCAGCTTCGTAAATTTCTAAAATTCAGTGAAGCAGCTGCAAAAGAACAAGGGATCACCTCTCAGCAGCATCAATTAATATTAGCCATTCAAGGGTTCCCTGGAAAGAGTATTGTTACAACAGGCGAGCTAGCAGAAAGACTTCAAATTACTCATCATGCATGTGTTGGCCTGATCGACCGCTGTGAGGAAGCTGGTCTTGTTGAAAGAGAAAGTAACCCAGAAGATGGCCGTAGCGTGCTCATTCGTGTGACCAATAAAGGACTAAATATATTGGAAAAATTATCAGAAATTCATTTAGAGGAAATCAATAACATACAGCTATTTAAACAATTTACAAAAATGTAGCAGGTGAAAAATGGGTTTCACCTGCCTTTTCACACAAAGAGATCGGCACATAATAGGTCCACCCTAATTGGAATATCTAACAATAATAAATGATCAAAATCATTAATAAATATCCGTTGCATCCTTAGGTAAGTTCCGAACCCCTTCTAAATACATCATCATGTTCTTATCCTCTATATACGGGTACTCCACACCCAATTCTTCCCCCACATCAACTGCCAAAATCCGAAATAATTCACAGGCTGTAAAAAGCGATTCCCACATATGATCATACTCACTATCGCAATAAGTTTTTTTATACATCTCCCAAAACCTCTTGGGCAAATGTTTTTTATAATACTTCCCAAATTTCCCAGGTGATATCTTAAAATTGTGCTGACTTCCAATCCACCAATCAACCATTTGATGTAATTCTGATCGAATAACCAACTCAAACATTTGCTTGCTATAAGGCAATTCGTCACGCCAAATCCCCTTTGCTACATTTTGAAGACACCACAAAAAATTATTACAATTAGACAGATATTGTTCCCCATTTTCTTCAACATCGATATCAATAAACTCCGAGAAATCATAAATATAAAATTGAAGTAAATTTTGTAGTAAATCCATTTCTTTTGAATCCGCTTTCATTATTTTATAGTTCATGACTCGCTCCCTTTGTAATTCAAGATTGGTAAATTATTAATATGAAATTTATTACAATTATAGCATATCCCTACCATTAATTTTCTTCTGTTAGCAGGATAATTGTTCAACTTATCGAATAATTACATATTCAAAAATAAGGGGGAAAGTATAATGAATCCACGTCATGAGGTGTTGTTGACTCAATTGGAAAGCTATCGAAGTGAGTTATTGGGAGTCTTAAAGGGTATATCGGAAGAACAAGCGGAAATCATACCTGACGGATTTAAAAATAATATTCGATGGAATGTTGGACATATTTATCTAGATCAGTATTTATGGATCCAAGCGGTTACGAATGAAAAAGCAGGTGTGCCAGAGCAATTTCAATCATGGTTTGGATATGGATCAAGCCCTTATAGTTTTGAAAAGGACACTCCATCTTTCCAAGAGTTAAAGCAGTTACTAAGTGAACAACCTGTTAAGATTAAAGAAATGTATGGAGAAAGATTAGAGGAAGAATTTCCGCCAACTGAGATGGGAATGCATACGATTGAACAAGTACTCATTCGTACAATTTTCCACGAAGGCTTACATATGCAAGCCATTTTAGATATTAAGAAGTTTCTTTAAAACATGTATAGACCGCAACTTTCCCGAAGAAATGTATGCGGTCTATGTTTACATTTTTCCATTTAAAAACCCATTAGTGGTACATTGCCATCACTTTCTCTATATCCCCAATCAATTGGTTGCTTTCCTCTTTTGAAAGTCGTAGTGGCATTTGATCATAGAGAGTAATGATTTGTCCGTCCTCATTATCCCGATGCAAGTGTAAGTATTGATAAATATTGTTTATTTGCGATTCATTAAGAACCGATTGTGTATCAAAGCTTTTCACTCTCTGTAAAGTGAATTCATTTACAGAGGAATCAAAGATACCGTCGATAATTTCGCCATTCAAAAACATATCTTCACTCCTCAAAGTTAGATATGTTAGTTTACCCTGAACATAACACTTGTATTTTTATAAATTTCGATACCATTTAGCTGCTGCTTCGACTTCATCTGCAGTAAGTTGGTGCCCTCGGTTCTCCCAATGAAGCTCGACTGTTGCATTCGCACCTTCTAATAGCTTTTGTAGCTCTGTTGATTCTTCCGGCGAGCAAATAGGATCATTTGTCCCAGCACCAATAAACACCGATGTTCCTTCCAAATTAGGAAGCTCGATTCCTCTCAGAGGGACCATTGGATGGTGTAAAACGGCAGCTTTCAGGGCATTTTCATAATGGAATAACAGACTTGCCGCAATGTTGGCACCATTTGAATATCCAACCGCTACGATGTTGTTTCGGTCAAATTCGTATTTTGCTGCCGCTTCATCTAGGAACTCATTTAACTCTTTTGTACGGAAAATTAAATCTTCGATATCAAATACCCCTTCAGCTAAACGCCTAAAGAATCGAGGCATGCCGTTCTCTAAAATATTTCCTCTCACACTTAACACACCTGCAGAATCGTCAATCATACCAGCTATAGGTAGTAAATCTAATTCATTTCCACCTGTACCGTGTAGCAATAACAAAGTTGGTTTTTGTAGGTCTTTTCCCTTTTGATAAATATGTTTCATCGTTTTTCTCCTTTCAACACTCGTACCTCAACTGGTGGCAACGTATTTTCTAATTCTTCTCTTTTTGACTCTAACCAAGATGGTAACATTAAATTCTTACCAAGGTCTATTTGGGGTTCATCAACAGTAAAGCCTGGTGGGTCAGTAGCTATTTCAAAAAGAATGCCACCCTCTTCATGAAAGTATAGCGCTTGAAAGTAATTTCTATCAAGAATGTCAGTTGGATAATAATCCTTTTCCACTAATCGTTCTCGCCACTTCTGGTGCTCGTTTTCATCTTTAGCTCTCCATGCAAGATGGTGAACGGTTCCTGCACCCATCAAGCCTCGAACAGACGGAGATAGTTTAATATCAATTGTGTTTCCTAGCTCCCCTTCTGACTGAAACCGTAAAAAGTTTTCTTCTTGCCCGAAGCATGTAAGTCCGAGAACATTTTCTAACACATCTGCCGTCATATGGGGTTTTGCGGACAATAGAGTAGCTCCTGCAAATCCTCTTATCGCAACCTCTGGACCAACACCGTTCACATTCCACTCATTTACGGGACCGTTTGGTCGTTGTACCAATTCAATCTCCAATCCATCAGGATCTTGAAAGCTCAAATACGTTTCGTTAAATCGTTTCGTTTTTACAAAACGAATTCCAAACGATTGTAAACGATCCTCCCAAAAGGAGAATGAGTTCTCTGGAATAATATAACTGGTGACTCCAACCTGCCCGGTTCCGATTCTCCCTTTAAACTGATGAGCCCAAGGGAAAAAAGTAATCACCGTTCCAGGTTGTCCGGAGTCATTTCCAAAATACAGATGATACACTTCCGGACGATCAAAATTAATCGTTTTTTTCACTAGCCTTAAACCTAATACTCCTGCGTAAAAATCGATATTACGCTGAGCATCATTTACCATGGCTGTTATGTGATGGATCCCCACTGTTTTTAACATGTTTTCCCCACCCGCTTTTATTTTGGTCTTTCAATCGAAAAGATGTCACCTATTTTGGCATAATGGATTCCGGCTAGCCGACTTACGGCTCCCAAGCCTTTTGGATCAATCTTTCCCTCGTGATAAATGGCTGGGTCGATGTGAAAGTGAACGATTTTTCCAATGATTAAATCACAGCCAGGTGTATCTCCCCCACCTAACTCTAGAGCCTGCTCTAACGTACACTCGAAACGGATTTTCGCCTCTTTTATTCCTGGTACATCAACATTCGCACTTTTCACCGGAGTTAATTGAGCTAGTTCAATTTCACTTTTATCCGGTGGAAGAGTTGCTGCTGTTTCGTTTATTTTCATTACATTATCTTCATCAACGATATGAATAACAAATTCCTTTGAATGAAGTATGTTTCTAGCTGTATCCTTTTGTTTCCCACCTGATCTCTGTATCGATAAGGAAATCATCGGAGGATTCGAGGATACAATATTAAAGTAGCTGAAAGGAGCACCGTTTAGTACCCTTTCATCCGATAATGAAGTAACAAAGGCAATCGGTCTTGGGATAATACTACCAATTAAGAGCTTGTAATTTTCTCTTTCGGTCAATGTTGACGGATCAATGGAAAGCATGTAATCAATCCCCTCGTCTTAATCTAGCTCTCTAACTTCAAACGGAAGCAGAACTTGTTCTATTTGATTTCGATGTGGTTCATATTGGCTTGGCAACATAAGCTTTTCTCCCATCGTTTCTACAGACTCATCATGAGCAAATCCTGGAGGATCTGTTGCAATTTCAAATAAGATTTCTCCATGCTCTCTAAAGTATATGGCATTAAAGTAATTTCGATCTTGCACAGGAGTTACTCCATATCCATTATCTTCCACGTGTTTTTTCCAGTCCAGTTGATCGGCATCATCCGCAGCTCTCCACGCGATATGGTGAACCGTCCCAACTCCCATTTGTCCACGCCCAATCGGTGTTCGTTTTAACTCAATAATGTTTCCGATGTCTGCCGTAGACTGGAAACGAACCATATCACCTTCCTCACCTACTTTTTCAAGCCCCATTACTTTCTCTAACAGGTCTGCTGTTTTGTTCGGTTGAGTCGATAATAGTGTTGCTCCACCAAATCCTTTAATCGCATACTCTGCTGTAATTCCTCCGAATTCCCACTGGTTCGCTTCCCCTTCTTCTCTTTCAACGATCTCAAGATGTAATCCATGTGGATCATCAAATTCAAGATAATTTTCCCCAAAGCGCTCGAGCTTGGTAAATGGGATATTAAACTTCTCTAACCTTTCTTCCCAAAATGTTATCGCTCCTTTAGGAACTACATACGAAGTAACCCCCACTTGACCGTCACCAATAACCCCCTGACGAGCACCAGCCCACGGAAAAAAGGTAATAATGGTTCCTGGTTTTCCACCTTTATCTCCAAAATAGAGATGATACGTTCCCGGATCATCAAAGTTCACCGTTTGTTTAACTAAACGAAGCCCTAACACACCCGAATAAAAATCCACATTTTCCTGAGGATGACCGACAATAGCTGTAATATGATGAATTCCCATACTTTTTTTGACCATTATAAACCACTCCCATTTTTTAAAAGTTATACCATTTATATCTCGAAACTGAGATATATCTTAATATTACCTTGAAATTAAATATCTTGATTTAGAGATATTATAAAATAGATGATTTTATAAGTCAAGAGCTTGACATAACATAGAAGCCAAAGATGTATCGAACAAAAGTCTAAACAACTTTGGCTATTTTGCAATTTTAAACGGAACTTCAAACTGCACAATTAAGAAAATAATAATAACCAAAGAAATGATATATGCTGGGAGTGGTTTATAGTGATGTAAAGCAATAACCGAAAACATCACAAGGTCAAATAGAAATGAATACATTAAGGACCACCCATTTTGATACGATATTCGGTCAAACATGTGTAAAATCCATTCTACTGAAATATAAATTACTGACCAAATAAATATGTAAAAGACCCGTTGAAGCCATTTCTTAGGAAAGTGGGAGAGAAATAAAAAGATACTTAAGGGCATCGTGTTTATTGCATAAATAATGACAACCAATTCATGACCATAGAGAAAATCAGGATGAAATTTCCACAATGTATTCTCTTGTACAATATATTCATACAGCAAACCACCTGTGGAAATAAAAAGCATACTGGGATGATATTCGCGCCAGTTTTTCCCTTTTCCCCACTTTATCGCTGCACAGATCGTTAGTATCGCAATAGTAACGTGCATACCCACTATCCTCTCAAGTGTTTATTCACAGTTTAACCTAAAGAAACGTCTTTAATGTATAGACTTATAAAAGACTCCTTAACAGAATAGGAAGGAAAAATTCAGGAACAATATAATGAAGAAACATCGCATAAGGGGGCCAAATAAATGAATGAAAATAAAAATCAACAAAACTTATCGGTAACCAATGACAACCAAGAATTACAAAATAAAAAGGATATGAACTCAGATCAAAACGTCTCCGCTCAAAAAGATGGTTTCAGATATGATTACGATGATTCTTCAGATGTGTAAATGTATAATTAATTGTTAATTAGAAAAAGGACGTTAGACCATAAGTCAACGTCCTTTTCTTGATGCTAAGAAACTCATTTTTTAAGATTAATGGGAAGGAAAGAAAATCATTTGCAAAATAAAGATCGCTCCAAAAACATACAAAATAGGATGAACTTCTTTACCTTTGCCACTTACCAATTTCATTAATGGGTACGTAATAAATCCAATGGAGATTCCCGTCGCAATACTTGCTGTTAATGGCATCGTGAGAATGATAGCAAACGCAGGAAAAGCTTCATCAAAAGTCTTCCAGTTGATTTTTGATAACCCCTCCATCATATAACAGCCAACGATAATTAATGTAGGAGCTGTTATCGCAGGTAATGATGAAATAGCTGAGACGATTGGTGAAAAGAATAATGCCAAGAAAAACAGAATAGCTACTACGATTGAAGTCAAACCGGAACGACCACCAGCAGCCACTCCAGTTGATGATTCAATATATGCACTTGATGGACTAGTTCCTAACGTTGACCCTACAGTTGTTGCTACAGCATCTGCCATCAGTGCAGATTTTACTTTTGGTAGATTTCCATTTTTCATCAGTCCAGCTTGTTCTGCTACTCCAATCATCGTTCCAGTTGTATCAAAAATCGTAACGAGTAAAAAGGCAAAAACAACCGTATACAATCCGTTGGTGAAAACACCCAAGATATCAATGTCAAAAAAGACAATTGGTGGTGGAGTGGCAACCACTCCATCAAATTTTAAGTCACCTGTAAAGTAACCAATTACAGCTGTTACAAGCATTCCAATAAACAATGCACCATTTACTTTACGTGCAATCAGAATAAGAGTTACGAACAATCCGACGATAGATAAAATCGTTACCGGTTGATGAAGATCCCCAAAAGCTACTAAATTACCTGGATTCGCAACGACAATTCCCGCCATTTTTAATCCAATAAAAGCGATAAAAAGGCCAATTCCTGATGTAATCCCATATTTTAAAGAATCTGGAATGGAATGTATTAATGTTTCTCGCAACTTCGTAAAAGATAATAATAGAAATAACACACCTGCTAAAAACACAGTTCCAAAAACAACTTGATAACTGATTCCATGAACAGCTACTACACTTGTGAAATAAGCATTCATCCCCATCCCTGGAGCAATAGCGATTGGATATTTAGCAAATAAAGCCATGATCAACGTACCGATAACGGCTGAGGCAATCGTCGCCACAAACACTTGATTAAAAGGTACTCCTGCCGCTGAAAGAATCGCAGGGTTTACAAAAATGATATACACCATCGTTAAAAAAGTAGTGATTCCAGCGAGAATCTCTGTTTTTACATTTGTTCCTAATTCCTTTAACTGAAAAAAGCGTTCCATAAATCCTCCTAAGAAATAAAAATTCCTAACTATAAATGGGTAGACTTGTCCTACCCATTCGTAGTTAGGAATTAACGGTTCCTAGTAGAGACTCTTAGACCATATTTCTAAGAATATACGAATGAAATATCACAACAAAATGTATTATATACGAACTTTTAACATTCGTAAACATTTATTGTTCGTATTTTACTCGTATTTCATAAACTTTTCTTTTAAACTTTCTCAAAAAAAAGAGAAAGTTCACACTTCCTCCTAAAACCACTTCAACTTCAAGACATCCTTAAAGAATTCTTCAATGCTGGTTGTTTGTCTATTGTTATAGCTCTTCCTAACGGTTTCTAACAACCATGTTGGAATGGATTTTCCATCTATTAAACGGTAATACTCCTCGTATCCTCTTTTTAAATGCTCCCAGCGACCGTCATCTCCAGGTAATAAATATTCAGAGACATCGATGATTTTCACATTGTCACCTTGCAATAGTATATTTTTCAGATGAATATCACGAGGATTCAAACCCTTCTTTCTTGCGTAAGCTCTTGCTTTATCCACCTCTTGAATCACTTGTGATGGAATATGAATTCCTTGCTGGAGACAATTATAAAGGGTAATGCCGGACTCATAACTTACGACTAGATACCGGTCTTTGGCTTCATAGAAAGTCGAAAAATAAGGAGAAGTTCCAAGTTTTTCATACACCTTTGCTTCCATCTGGACTTTTTCTAATTTATCATCAGCAAACAGTTTATATGCGTAGGCTGGCCCATGAATATATTGAAAAACAGCTGCATCCGTACCAATACCAATACACTTCAATTCTTTTACATTCCCATGAATCGAAACGGGTTGATTATTTGGATTCGAAGAAATAGTTATATGGGACAGGAGCTTATCAACAATTTCAAATTCTTTTTCCATATACAGCCACCTATCTATCTTGAAATCTACTTAGTTAGGGTATCACAATCATTCAAGTTAATAAAATATTATGACCTGTCATATAATGGACAACCCATTAATAGGTATTTATTATCCTGGAGGTGGTTGGAGTGAACGAAAATAAAAAGTTAGCCATTGAGCTTGCAAAAGCATTAATTCAAAATAGCCATGTGCAGCCAAGGTTCAGTCACACACGAAACAATGACATCGGTGATGAACACTCGATTGAATATTTCATTGGAGATTCTCGTTATTCATTTACTGACATTGTCTCCCATTATTTAGACAATATCGAACGCATTAAAAAGTGGAGCTAGTCTCCGTTCCCTTACTAAAATATATTCTCAAAAAGCACACACATTCGTTGATACGGATAACTTATCCTTTTTAGGAAAGGCTGTTTTTGTAAAGATTGTTGTTAAAATCTAAAAGCCGATTTTAACGTGGAAATAGCTATTTTGTGCTTAAGAATTTAGTTTGCAGGCTCTTTTCTTATTAAATTCATGCTATTTTCTGCTGGAATTTAGCAAAATTTTAAAAATTAGGTTCCAAAAAGCAACAAAGTTTAAGAAAAGAGCCTTAGAAAAAAACGAATATTTCAAGAGGAACTCCTAAAAATAGAATGAAAGGATGTGCTTTTATGAAAAATGAGACCGTAATTGCAGAGCTAAATGCACTTTTAAAGGGTACGTATATGGGGATTCGCTCGATGGAACATTATATTGAAAAGGTCGCTGACGAGGAATTAAGAAGACATTTTCAATCAATGCAACAGGAAACCAAACACAATGCCCAAATACTTGCCGAGCGGATTCAAAATTTAAGTGGTGTACCAGCTGATAGTGAAGGAATAACGGGAGCCATGCAAGGTTATTTGCATCGAATGATGCTCTCAGAGGACCCTAAAGACATCCTTGAGGATGCCATAAAAGGTGTAGATGATTATGGTGTACACTATTCCGAAGAACTTGTAAGAGGAGATTTAGATCCTGAAAGCAAACAAATCGTTGAAGAAGTGATTGATACCAATCGTAGGCATGCTGACTTTTTAAGACAATTACTACCACAATAGACCATCTTAGTTAGGAGATGGTCTTTTAGTTTTAGATGAACTCCAATTTTCTCCGAACTTCCACTTATAGTTCCTGTAATATTTTTTTTGCTGCAATCGCAGTATTTCTATCATCGCTAGGATGAAGATTTATTCCCTTTTTGATTATGCTAATCAATGTATATTTTTTATAAATTAATGAAACTAATTTATTTTTCTAACGTATGTACATTACAAAGAATTAATACATTGATAAATGTTTATATATTGGACAATGTATTACATACATATTTTTAAATAAAAAGGAGAATAATGATGTTCAAAAAAATACTAGCTCGTTTTGGAAAAGGTGCTGCAAACGTTGATTTACGATTTGAAAACCGTCCATATACTCCAGGTGAAACAGTTGATGGAGAAATTAGTATTCAAGGAGGAGAAGTTGAGCAAAATATAAATTCATTAGCTGTTCGACTAATGATGAGCGTAAGAACTTCACAAGGTACAGCGGATCGGGAAGTTAGTAGCATAAGGTTAAATACAGCTAATCGTATACTACCGAAAGAACAACAGATAGTTGCTTTTTCATTCCCACTACCTACTAATTTAGCTATTACAAGAAACATCGTCTCCTATTATTTTGACACAGAATTAGACATTGAAGGTGGAGTGGACCGCTCAGATGTTGATCGTTTAACGGTTGATTTTCCAGCAAATATTCAAAATCTCTTCCGTGTACTCAGTAGTTTAGGGTTTCGAGAAAAGCATGAATCTGGAAAGTTAGATCAATATGGCCAAGAGTTTGCTTTCTTTCCAACTGAATTCTTGAATGGCTCTGTAAATGAGGTAGAATTCCGATTTGCTCAAGAAGAGAATGGGCTATATGTATGGATGGAAGTCGATTGCCGAAATGGCTTCCATGAGATTGAAGCAAAACGTGAGTTCTTTTTGGAAGAAGCACTCTTACTTGATGAACAAAAACTCACAAATATCCTTAAACAGTACTTGGCTGAAGCAAGCGAACGTCCTCATTCTTATTCTCAACCATTCTCCTATTCAACCCCTGGCGGCTACCGCCCACGTTCATCTAATCCAATGGGTGGAATGATCGGAGGTTTAGCTATGGGAGTTTTTGGCGGTCTTCTTTTAAGTGAATTGATGGGAAGTGCAGTTGAGGCGATGGGCTTTGATGATGAGATGGAAGAAGTTGAGGATTTTGATCTTGGAGATATCTTTGGAGGAGACGAAGACTAAAATAAATCCTATTGACGCGAATTAAGTTAATATATTATTATATTTATACAGTCTTCGAGTTACGACTGTACAATAAGTTATATACTCCAAAGGGGAGTAGCTAACAGTTATGTCGACATTACGTGATTACAATCACCGGCTTAACTGGCAACGTCATTGTTGTTTGCGAGACCTTTGCCATTCGGTAAAGGATCATTTCTTACTTCATCCAACCTTTACCATATTTGGTAGAGGTTTTTTATTTTTAAGGAGGAGAAAAACGATCTAAATCCAACCATCACCTACTAATATAAACTTTATAATAGAGGAGAAGAAAGTTTAGTTGGACAGTGATTCACACAGGAGTATTTTTATTTTACTAACGCTATTTATTACAATAAAACTTTATGTACTTTCAATATTGACCTTGGAAACATATTCGCCACCTAGATTTATAGCTTTACAATCTAATACTGAAAATATAAATACTCAAATAATTAGTTTATCCATAAAATGGAGGGTATCAATTGTTTAATATATTTACTACTCTACTAAAAGCCGGTGCACCTACTGTTGACCTTAAAATTAATCAGACATCTGCTCAAATCGGTGAGACAATAACTGGTTGTTTTAATCTTCATGGAGGACGTAAAACTCAAAAGGTTAAGAGGCTTGAATGTAGTTTAGTTAAAACGTACGATGATGGAAGCTTCGATACGGTTGAAGAAGTGACAACGATTTTAATGTCAGAGCAATTAAGTGAAAATGAAACGCTTAAATTCCCTTTCACTTTTGTGATAACTGATAAATTCCAACCAACCACTAGCAATATTACCTATCGATTCCATACAAATCTTGTCTACTCAGATAACCTGACAAGTAAAGATCATGATGAATTGGTTATTCTTACTAAAAGTAGCAGTTGATTAATATTGGGGAGGCAATTGCCTCCCTACGTATTTTTTCTACCTTTTGCAGAATTTTCTTTTGCATGCGCTTCGTGTTCAGCAACGATAGCTTCAGCAGGAATATGATTATTTTTTTTCGGACGATTCGCTTGTGCACGATGTTTTTTTCCCATATTGGTCCCTCCATGCTACTTTAATTTTTATTAAGCATGTGCTCAAATAGGATTGGATATCCTACACCATATCTTCCCTCAATAAAACTAAAGCATTCATTTAAATTTGATAGGAAAATCATGCTAAACTGTCCATTCCAATAACACCCCGGCGTGAGTTAATCCTCCACCGAATCCGTACAACAAAATTTTATCCCCACGTTTTATTTTCCCCTCCGTTACCCCTTTATCCAATGCAAGTGGAATCGTTGCTGCAGAGGTATTCCCGTATTCCACTAAGCTTTTTAGTGTTTTTTCTATCGGAAATTGGCTTCTTTCACAAATGGACTCAATGATTCTAAGATTCGCACTGTGTGGTATAAACCAATCAACTTCTTGTAAGCTTATTTGTGTCTTTTCTAATACCGACAACATCCCTTTTGGAACCGTATTAACAGCCCATTTATATACTTCTCGCCCATTTTGTGTAATGTTTCCTGTTGTCGTTAGGCTTTCTCCGTTTATACTCTCAGATAAATCTGTACAGTATAAGTTCTTCCCTAATTCCCCTTGTGAACCTAAATGAGAGGAGAGGAAACTAGGGTACTGTTCATTATATTCCACAAGAACCGCTCCCCCACCATCACCAAATAAAACGCAAGTGGTTCTATCAGTAAAATCAGTTATCTTTGACATCGTTTCTGCACCAATAACCAAAACCTTTTTATTCAATCCAGCAGTAACTAAACCATTGGCAACGTGTAAACCATAGGTAAACCCTGCGCATGCTGCATTCAGATCAATTGCTCCGGTATGAGGAATTCCTAGTTTAGCTTGGACTAATGCAGCGACACTTGGAGTTTTGAAATCTGGAGTCATGGTACATACAATGATCATATCTACATCATGTACAGACTTGTTATTTTTTTCGATTAAATTTTCTACCGCTTTTACACAAATATCACTTGTAAACTCTTGTTCGCTTGCCATTCTTCTTTCCTTTATACCCGTTCGTTTGATGATCCATTCATCGTTAGTGTCAACCATCCGTTCTAGATCTTCATTCGTTAGTATTTTCTCTGGTACATATGAACCTACGGCAGTGATTTGTGCTCTAGAATTGTTCATTCCTTCACCTCATAAACATATTTATATCCATTATAACTAACTATTAGTATCTGGTGCTAACAATATGTAGTTTTAGAGAACTTTTTTCATCACCTTTTCTCGATTAGTAAAAGTGGATTTTCCCGCAAGAAAAGGGTATTCTAGAACAATCGAACTTTTATTTAATTTGAAGGGGATTTATTATGATTGCAAAAACAGAAGAAGATTTTAATGGATTGAAGGAAATCGGGAGAATCGTTTCCTTGATTCGTGAGGAATTGGTAAAAAAGACGGTTCCAGGGATTACTACTCAAGAGCTTGATGATATGGCTGGTATTCTTTTTGAAGAGCACGGAGCTATTTCTGCACCTAAGGGTGAATATAACTTTCCTGGTTATACTTGCATAAGCGTGAATGAAGAAGTGGCACATGGTATTCCCGGAAAACGTGTGATACAAGAAGGAGATATTGTTAATATTGATGTATCCGGCTCCAAAAATGGTTACTTCGCCGATACAGGTATTTCCTTTGTTGTTGGTGAGGGAGACCCTATTCTTACGAAGATTTGTGAAACAGCAAAAGAAGCATTCGAAATGGGCTTGAAGAAAGCAAAACCTGGCTCAAAGAAAAGTGGACTCGGAAAAGCAGTAATGTCTGTAGCCCGAAAGAATGGATTAACAGTTATTAAAAATCTAACTGGTCATGGTATCGGACGGAGAATTCATGAAGCCCCAGATCATATTTATAATTACAATGAAACCTGGGATGATGAACTATTAAAAGATGGTATGGTTATCGCTTTTGAACCATTCATCTCCACCCAAGAAGAGGAGGTGTTCCAAAACGAAGGTGATGACTGGACATACGTGACAGAAAAAAGTTTTGTTGCTCAATGTGAGCATACCATCATTCTTACTAAAAATGGACCGATCGTCATTACTCGATAAATTGATGTGTTTAATCACAGTTCAAAAAGGAGCTTGCTATATCCACAGCAAGCTCCTATTCGCTATTTATTGATCAATTTATTAATATTCTCTATTGTAGGAAGGGCAGAAATCGCTCCCTTGCCTTCTGTCGTTAACGCCCCACTTGCATTCGCAAATGTAAGAAACTCCTCTGCTTTTGTCTCTAGCAGTTGTTCCAATTCTTCCATACTGGCGTTATTTTCTAAAAGCTTGTATAAAAAGCCCCCAATAAAAGCATCTCCAGCACCTGTTGTATCCTGAACATCTGCCTTAAACCCATGAGATTCATACTTTTTACCATTTACATAAAGTTCTGCACCGCTGGCACCTTTTGTATAAATGATCGCTTTTACCTCTCCTTGAAACAGAGAAGTAAGGGCTTTTTGTTCGTCAGCTATTCCTGTTATGAATTCGAGCTCTTCATCCGAAATTTTGACGATATGTGCCTCTGGAATAAATGCCAGAATAGTATGTTTACAATCTTCTGCATCCTTCCATAGAGGAAGTCTAACATTCGGGTCAAAGCTAACAAGGCCGCCTTTTGCTTTCATCGCTCGAATCGCTTTCGTATGCGCCTGCTTCATTGGGCTTTCAACTAAGTCAACCGAACAAAAGTGGAGAATGTCTCCCTTATTAAACCACTCTTCATCAATTTCTGATTCATCTAAAAGTAAATCAGCTGATGGATTACGGTAAAAAGAAAAATCCCTCTCCCCGTCAAGTCGAAGAGATACAAAGGCAAGACCTGTATTGGCCTCTGTCGTTCGGCTAACTTTATCTGTCTCTACACCGGCTTCTTCCAACTTCTCTACTAAAAAATCGCCAAACGCATCTACTCCGAGCTTAGTAATCATTGAAGAGGATCCACCATATTTGGCTACGGCTGCCGCTACGTTTGCCGGAGCTCCACCTGGTGCACGTTCAAAAGAGACTACATCCTTTAATGCTTTACCTTTTTCCAAAGGGATAAAATCAATTAATACTTCTCCGATAGAAAATAACTTCCCCATTTCCCTACCTCTTTCTACTGATTTGTTTGTAATTCCCATTTTTTCGCCTGAAAAGAAACCTTCCCTCCTGTAGCAAAAAAGCGAATTCCCTGACTCTCTTGACTAGGAAAGATTCTACTTGTAAAAACTTCTTCTCCATCATTTACAAAAATCTCAACTGAAGACACATCAACAAACATCTGAAGCTTAATTTTCTTGCTGTCCAGCGCACATTTTCTCACTGTCCCATAAGACGTAGCAAAAGATATACCAGAATGTGTCCGATCGAGGACTAGCTTCTTTTCTATCGTATCATAAGTAATGATCGTTTTTTCATTTTTTCCTGTTCGAAATTCAATCCCAAAGGTCTTAGCATCATGGTTTTGAAATTCAGTGGTTAGCTCGTAAGTAGTGCCGGTGAACCCAACGTAAGATTCACCTTCATCCTGTAGGATATCTTCTATACCTTTTTCATTTTTTCTTAACTCTTGTAGTTCTTTTACTGGATTTTGAAGTAGTTTCCCGTTTTTTTCGGTTAACTCTCTTGGTAAGGATAGACAATGAGCCCAACCATCCGCATCCGTGGGATAGTCGATTTCTGGAAGACCCACCCATCCAACTAAAATCCGTCTCCCCTTTTGATCTTCCATCGTTTGTGGTGCGTAGAAATCAAAGCCACGATCCAGTTCTTGAAACTTCCCGTGGGAAAATAAACCATTCTCCACATCAAGCGGATTCCCTATCAAGTATCCAGATTGATAGATATTTTGATACAAATCACCGTCTGGAGCAATTCCTTGTGGTGAAAAAACTAGAATGCCTCGATCTCCCAATTCAAAATAATCAGGGCATTCCCACATATAACCGAAGGGGGGAAGCTCTGTTTTCATTTCACCTTTAAAAGACCAACTCAATAAATCATTTGATTGATAAAGGACTATACACCCTGTTTCATTTGATCTTTGAGCCCCGATCACCATAAAAAACTGATCGTCTTTTTTCCATATTTTCGGATCACGAAAATGATCGGTATATCCTTCTGGCACCTCAGATATAACCGGAGGAAGCTTTGATATTTCCCCCTCTCGATTCATCACGGCTAAACATTGATAGGGATTCCTTCCCCAATCATTATCACGCGTGTTTCCCGTATAAAGTAAATACAGCTTCCCCTCATGTTCGATGGCACTCCCTGAGTATGCTCCATGACTATCAAAATAGTCACCTGGCTTGATCCCAATTCCAGCATCTTCCCAGTTCACCAAATCCTTTGATTTCACATGATACCAATATTTCAACCCGTGAACCGGTCCTAGAGGGAACCACTGATAAAATAAATGGTATTCTCCGTTAAAGTAGGAAAAACCGTTTGGATCGTTTAACAATCCTGTTTTCGGTTGTATATGGAAAGTTTGTCTCCATAAAGAATGATTCACTCTTCGTTCCAACTCAAATAATTCTTCCTGACTTACTTCTTCCAACCTTCGATATCTTCGTTCTCTTGTCCATTCCATGTTAGTATTCTCCTTATGCAAACAGAGGGGAATCAAAATTTGATTCTCCCTCCTCATTTTTAAATCTTTAAGCTGCTTTACGACCGTTTTTTTCTTTTTCTTTCATTTCCTCACGCTTTCCTAATACAAATGTCATAGCAAAGGCTACTGCAAAGGCAATTGCCATTCCGATAATATAAGAGATAATGGATCCAGGCTTAATAGAGATAATACCTGGAAGACCCGCCGCACCAAGAGCAACAGCTTTTACTTTAAATAGCGTCACAAACGCTGCTCCAACTGCTGACCCGATAATGGCACCGATAAATGGAAAACGCAGTTTTAAATTCACTCCAAACATAGCTGGCTCCGTAATACCCAGTAATGCTGAGATACCTGCTGCTGAAGCCACACCCTTTGTTTTGGCATTTTTCGTAATTAATAGGACTGCTAGTGTTGACGCACCTTGAGCAATATTTGACATGGCAGCAATAACGAAGATAAAAGAACCGCCTGTTTTAGCCATATCTGCTAGCAATTGCGTTTCTACTGCAATAAAACTGTGGTGCATACCTGTGATTACAATTGGCGCATAAAGTAGTCCAAAGATTGCTCCCCCGATAAAACCAGTCGTGTCATACAACCAAATTAAGCCGTCTGTTAGTAAGTTCCCTGCCGAACGTGTAATCGGTCCAACTGCTGTGAAAGTTAAAAGTCCTGTAACAAATATAGTTAATAATGGTGTTAATAAGTTATCTAATGCAGATGGAATGACTTTTCGTAAACCGTTTTCAATCTTTGCTAAAATAAACGATGCTGCAAGAACTGGTAAAACACTTCCTTGATAACCGACCTTTTCGATTTCTAATCCAAAAATATTCCAAACCGGAATCGTCCCATTTAACAAAGCATCTCCGTAACCATACCCATTCAATAAGTCTGGGTGCACCATCAGCATTCCAAGAGCTGCTCCTAAATACTGATTCCCACCAAAACGTTTGGTGGCTGAAAATCCAATTAAAATCGGTAAGAAAACAAAAGCAGCATTTGCAAAAGTGTTTATTAGTGCGGCTAAATCAGCGAGTTCAGGCTTTGCTTCCACAAGCGACTTTCCCGCAATAAATAAGTCTTGAGCCGTTAATAGATTGTTAATCCCCATTAATAAACCACCGGCTACAATCGCTGGAATAATAGGTACGAATATATCAGAAAGCATCTTTACAAAACGTTGAAGCGGATTCATTTTCTTTGATCCAGCATCCTTTACGTCGCTCGTAGACATTTCTTCTATATTTGTTAACCTAGTAAACTCTTTATATACTTCATTTACCGTTCCGGATCCAAGGATAATCTGATACTGACCTCCCGTTGAGAACGTTCCCTTTACTACATCCATTTCTTCAAGAACATTTGTATTTACTAAGCTTTCATCCTCTAAAACTAGTCGAAGTCTTGTCGCACAATGTGCAGCAGCTGACACATTTTCCTTGCCACCAATAGCTTTAAGGATTTCTTCAGCAATTAATGAATAATTCATTGGTATTTCCTCCTTATTATTCTATCGTGGAACCGATTCCAAACTTTGTTAAAAAATTATCCACCTGTGGAACCGGTTCCTTTTTTAAGTATTATATCACCGGTTCCTAGACTTGTTGGTTTGGAACCGGTTCCGATGAGTTGATTATAATTCATACTTTATGAAACTGTCAACGCTTCCACGAGAAATTAATTCAAAATTTGTGTAGGTAATTTTTTCTATTTGTTCCCCTTCAATTAATTTAAGCATTTTTTTCGCTGCTATTTTCCCCGCATGTTTAAATTCATATTTAACAGTCGTAAGGCTTGGATGAATGTACTCTGTAACCTCATATCCCCCAAACCCAGTAACAGATAAATCCTTTGGTATATTTAACCCCTTTATAAAGGCTGCTTTACAGGCACCAAGAGCAATATTATCTGTCGCACAAACGATAATCGATGGCTGAAAATCTTCAATAATTCGTGTGGCTTGATCAAGAGCCTCACCCATACCAAACCCTGTTTCATAATATTTGACTTCACACTCATCAATACCTGATACTGCATCTTTAAAGCCATCTCTCCGTTGCACACCAACAGAAATATCCTTCGGAGTTACACCTAAATATGCTATTTTTCTATGACCTTTCTCCAAAACATGTTTTCCCATTATTTTTGCTGCTTCGTAATCTTGATGAATAATACTATATACTTCATCATGCTGTTGACCTACTAGAAGAATCGGAATATCAATTTTTTCAAAAGCTTCTAGATGCTGATCAGTTATTTTAGTAGCTAACAAAATAATGCCTGCTACCTTTTGTCTTGCAAAGCTATAAAGACTCTCAATTTCTCTTTCTTCATCTTGACTTGTATTGGAAATGACCATTTGGCATCCAGCTTCTCTGAGTTGTTCGTCAATCCCAATGAGCGTTCTTGCAGAAGCAAAAGAATCTAATCGCGGAACAACCGTTCCAATAATACTCGTTCTCTTTGCTTTTAAGCTTTGAGCAAACGTATTCGGAACATACCCCGTCTCGTTTATCACTCTCTCTATTTTCAGTTTTGTCGCATCTCCAATCGACCCACCGTTCAAGTAACGTGAAACGGTACTTTTCGCCACACCAGCGATACGAGCAATATCTGCAATTGTTGTCATATTGTCACTCCGTTTTGAGTTCTTCTATGTAATCTTACCAAATCCAATAACAACAAAAAACCTAAAATAATCTTTCCTACTTTTTTCAAAATAATTCCCCCATAAATTAAAGAATAAAACCACTAGACACCATGCCTATATTGAACACGATATGAAAAATAATAGATGGGTAAAGGCTATTTGTTTTTAAAACTATCACTCCATAGAAAAATCCTCCTAATGAAAAGAAGAGACAAAGAATAAATGGAATGCCAATAATCAGATGCATTAGTCCAAATCCAATACTTGTAACAATCAGTGCATAAGAAGCCGAAACATATTTAACTAAGGATGATAATAAAATCCCCCTCCATATCCATTCTTCTAGTGTAGCGTTAATAAGAGAAAATAAAATACAAAAAACAATGAATGAATTACTTATAAGCAGATCTTTTTGTAAAACAAATGGGAGAAACGCTGCTCCAGAAGATACAACCACGACAACCAATAAATTGGAGAGCTTTATCGTGTGAAAGGGTAATTTAATCACTTGACTCCACCGAGGATGGTGATGGTAAAAAAAGAACTCCTTTTTACTTAATCGATGAAAAATGTATAAGCCCGTTACAATTATCAAAAGTAGACTACGGTTTAATATAATTCTTGTCTCTTTCTGAAAATCATATTGGCCAATCTCATTATTGATTAACTGGTAAATCATTAAACTAACAAGAAAACATATAAAAATGGAAGCTAAAAACCGGAAATTAGTATTCTTCATAACTATCAATAACAGCAATAATACTGTTCCAGCCCAAAGCCACATTCCATACGAGATAACAATAATTCCTATTAGAAATAAAACTGCCATTACATTGGTTTTTTGATTTAATAGAAATGTCATAATTACTCCTTTGGGTTAATTGATTCACTTTCTATCATACCATTTTATTCCTTTTTAAAAATGAAAAACAGTAATATTATGGGCAAAGTAGAAAGCAATGGCTCGATGCTATAAATGTGTTTGACTCCAAAACTAGAAAAAAGACATCTCAAAATTGAGATGCCTTCCTAAAATATAATATGTTTTTATAGTTCTTCCCCATTGGAAGCAATCACATTTTTATACCAATCAAACGATTTCTTCTTGCTTCTTGCTAATGTACCATTGCCATAATCGTCTTGGTCTACGTAGATGAAACCATAGCGTTTAGACATTTCTGATGTACCTGCACTAATTAAATCAATACAGCCCCAGCTTGTGTAACCAATAAGATTTACGCCCTCTTTAATAGCTTCTTTCATTTGTTCAATATGTGCACGCATATAATCAATACGGTAATCATCGTTGATAGAACCATCTTCTTCTACTTTATCGTAAGCGCCTAGACCATTCTCAACAATAAATAAAGGTACTTGGTAGCGATCGTACATTTTCTTTAATGTGATACGTAAGCCTTTAGGATCGATTTGCCATCCCCAATCCGAAGACTCTAAGTAAGGATTTTTCACTCCGCTAAAGAAGTTTCCTTTTTCCTTTTTCTTACCTGGTGCCCCACTAGCAACCATAGACATGTAGTAGCTGAATGATAGGAAGTCTACAGTATGTTGTAATAAAATTTCTTCGTCTCCAGGAAGCATGTTAATTTTAATATCATTTTCTTCAAAATAGCTCAACATATAGCTTGGATAATATCCACGAACTTGAACATCAGTGAAGAATAAGTTCATTTGATCTTCTTTTTGTGCTTCTAACACATCATCTGGACTACATGTTTCAGGATATACTTCCATACGAGCTAACATACATCCAATCATAGCTTCAGGAATAATTTCATGACATGCTTTAACCGCTCTTGCACTAGCAACAAATTGATGATGTAGAGCTTGATATACCGTTTGTTCTTTATGCTCCACTTCGTCAATTAAGATTCCGCTTCCGATATACGGAGAAAGTGTAGAGATATTGATCTCATTAAAAGTTAACCAGTATTTTACTTTTCCTTTATAACGGTTGAATACCGTTTCAGCATAATTTACAAATAAATCAACTACACGACGATCTGCCCAACCATTGTAATTTTGTACTAAGCTAAGTGGAATTTCGTAATGTGATAAAGTGACAAGTGGCTCAATTCCATACTTTAATAACTCATCAAATACCTTGTCATAGAAAGCTAGTCCTTCTTCATTTGGCTCTCTATCATCACCGTTTGGAAATATACGAGGCCAAGAGATAGACATACGGAATGTTTTAAAGCCCATTTCTGCAAACAAAGCAATATCTTCTTTATAACGATGGTAAAAGTCGATTCCACGACGCTTAGGGAAGTTATCTCCGCCTTTACCTGCTAAAAGATCTTCTAGTTCTTTTTTGCTTTTCACGTCCATTTCGATCTCATTACCACGTTCTTCTTTTGGAACAAATTGAACCATGTCAAAGATGGATAATCCTTTACCACCTTCGTTATATGCTCCTTCTAATTGGTTTGCAGCCGTAGCTCCACCCCATAAAAACCCATCTGGGAATTGATTGTTTTTCATGATTGTTCCTCCTAGTATTTTCTCTAAAATGACTTTAGTTAGTCTATAGGAATATAGTAATTTTAATTCGTCTGATAGTAAATATTTGTGGAGTATCTAGTTTTTAATAACAACGGTTGTTATACGTTACAAAGTTGTAACACTATGTTACATTAATAAAAGTATGATTAAAGAGCAGCGATTTTTAAGGAGTGGTTCCTTTTATGTTTACAAATGAGGTCATTAAATCATTCAATGAATTAGAAACATCTATATATAATTATGTTTGCCAAAATGGTGAGAAAGTTGCCTATATGAGAATACGTGAATTAGCCGATGAAACACATGTATCCACAGCTACCATATTACGTTTTTGCCGTAAACTTAATTGCGAAGGTTTTTCAGAATTTAAAGTTAAGCTTAAAATGCATCTGGGTGAAGAGAAAAAAACAACACTAAAGTATTCAGACCATTCAGTAGTTGAGTTTTTCGAGCGGACATTAAATGGAGATTTAGAAGAAAAAATTATAGAGGCAGCAAAACTAATTGCAGAAGCCGATCATGTTCTTTTTATCGGGAGTGGAAGCTCAGGTATTGTTGCTGAATATGGAGCCAGATACTTCTCTAGTTTGGGTAAATTTTCCCTTTATATAAAGGACCCTTTCTTACAGCTTCATTCCAAACACCATGATAAAAGCGTGACGATCGCGTTATCCGTGTCAGGTGAAAACTATTTTACAATTGAACACTTGAACCAATTAAAACAAGAAGGAAGTACAATTATTAGCATCACTAATAACACACGTTCAACAATTGCCAAAATATCTGATGTAAACATTGCCTATTACGTGACGGAAGAGATTTATGAAAAAGCCAATATTACCACTCAAGTGCCCGTCGTTTATATTCTAGAATCTCTTGCACGTGAGGTACATAGACAAAGCTAGAACATTTCTTTAGTCTGGTAGATTGCTAACACATTAGTAGACTCTCTTGAGAGATTTTCTTTTTCTATGTTTTAATATGTAAAAAAGAAAATTGAAGGAGTAGTACGATGTTTTTCTACATTTGCATGTCTCTATCTATCATTCTTATACCTGGTCCCGATATGATATTTGTCCTTACACAAAGTATTTCATCAGGTATAAAAGCAGGAGTCCGTACGATTTTAGGTTCCTTAACTGGAACCTTTATTCATACCTTGCTTGCTGCGTTTGGCTTGTCCATCATCGTTCAAAAATCACCATTTATCTTTGAAGTAATTAAGTATGTAGGAGCTGTTTATTTACTATTCTTAGCCATTCAATCTTTTCGTGAAAAAAGTCAACCAACTCAATTAGAACCAGAAGGTGCACAACTAAAAGGCTTCTTTAGAAAAGGTTTTATCACCAATATCGCTAACCCCAAAATGCCCATTTTCTTTTTGACCTTTTTACCACAATTTGTGCATATAGGTACAGGTGATGAATCATTTCAAATCTTTTTCTTAGGGATGATCTTCATTATTGAAACCTTTATTGTCTTTTTTGTTGTGTCATTATTCTCTTCCCGATTAAGGGACAAGTTGAGTGGAAACCCTTTGGTATCTAACATTATAAATTACTTTAAGGGAACGATTTTTGCTGGGTTGGGGATAAAATTACTTCTTTTAAGTAGGTAGAGAAGAACTTACGGGGTGTTAAGGAGAAGGAACACCCCGTTTGCTTTCTTCCGGAAGAGTACCCAATACCGAAATTACTGAACCAACTGCTTGAATCCAACTTCCAGTAAAGATAATTATATCACCAGGCGAATCTGAATTAGATTCAGATACTGATTCAGACTCTTCCTTATCTCTTAAGTTAATAGACCCTCCAATTGCTTGAAGCGAATTCCCTGTAGATTGGAGTAGGTTCCCGTATATATTGTAAATTTGCCCAGGAGCGGACGGGTCCTCAAATTCCTCCCCTAATGCTACACCGCCCCCTAATGCTTGTAATAAATTACCCGTGATCACTAATTTTTCTTCCGTTACTTCTTCTACATCCAAAAGAAGGCCAGCAACAACCGTACTGTTTCCTATTGCTTGAATCTCATTACCTAGTTTCTCGAGTGAGGGGGTTATTTGCCCATCTGCTTGAAGTGCATTGCCCGTCCCTTGAAGTGTATTACCAACAATATCTAAGCTTTTGTATAGTTCTGTGATTCTAGTGGACTGTGTAGGTATACTAGCTATCGCTGAAAGTATTGTCCCTATTGCGGTTATTACCGCTCCAAATATTTCTTTAACCTGATCGTCCATAACAAACTCCTTAATATTGTATGTTAAATTATATTCAACTCTTTTAGGCGTGTTACCCATGACCAGTCACTAACGAATGAACTTATAAAAAATAGACCTTCGCTAAACGAAGGTCCACACTTATTCTTTACGATCTCGGTTCCACTTTTTATACTCTAATTCTAAGTCTGTAAGTGTTAACTCAAACAAATGTCGCTCGTTCTTCTTGTAGATTCCTGCTTTGATTAAGTAATTAATTAAATAATTCTTTCTTTTTTCTACTGCTGATCTTAATTGTTTTGACATCCTCTATACCTCCAGTTTAGTTTATTCATTTACCAACAAGTCTTACTACTGTACTTTTGGAAAACCAAACTGAAATTTTTATATTCTGGATAAAATAAAAAGCCCCCTTAGAAACGGTCCATGTTCATGAACTGTTAACTAACAGGAGCCTTCGGTTGTCCGATCGGCATGTATTTATTTTTGTTATCTAGCATGTTTTTGTTGTGTTTTTCCTTTTGCTTGTAAAGGTAAACGGTGTTTTTCTATTTTGTCGATTTGAGTCACTTGAGAGTCATGTACAGTTATTTGAACCGTCCCATATTCTAGGTTCTCGAGTAAAACCTTCACTTTTTCTAGTACTTGCTCATCAATTTGTCCTTTTGAAAGCAAGAAAATCATCCCCTTTGTTCAAAGTTAATCGATTCTCCAATAAATCCTCTAAAGTTGCTTGATCCAACACATACGCGATGGTATCTCTTACAAGCGACCAGAGCGGTTTCAGTTGACATGAAGGCTCTAATTGACAGGGTTCGTATTTCGTAATGGATGCACATCCCATAGGAGAAAGTGGTCCCTCTAACACCCGAATGACTTCACCAATGTTTATGTCCCTTGTCTCGCGTTTTAGGATATATCCGCCATTTGTCCCTCTTTTACTTTCTAAATACCCTAATTTTTTTAGCTTTAATAAAATTTGTTCTAAGTAACTTACAGTAACTAAAGTTTTATCTGAAATTTCTTGAATCGATATTACTCTTCCGTGATGTTCCCCAAGAACAAGTAATGCTCTTAGCGCATATTCTCCCTTACTTGAAACCTTCATTTGTTTTCCCCCTATTTTCCCCTCATTCAGTTATTCGAAAAGTCGAGTATTCTAGTCAACATTTTAACATAAAAAATTAATTGTTGAGTAAATCAGTCGACTTTTGCATATAAAATGAATTACTTTGTGATCTTTAGGGGGGTTCGGACTTAATTTAATACTTCACTTGCATTCGTATTTGTATTTTTGATTTTTATTACGATATATACAATAGAAGCTATCCAAATACCAGCAATACCTGTGTAAACAAACGGATAAACACTTGTTTGGTCAATCCATGTGGTTACAAGAGTTCTAGAATTAACTAGGATAATAAATCCGCCTACAAATACACCCATTAATTGAGCATGGATTTTTTGTACTAACCAGGCAGCAATCGGTGCAGCAATTAATCCACCAATCATTAAAGCTCCTACCCATAACCAATTTACTTGTTCCCAACCAAGCGAGATTAAAAATCCAAGCGTAGCAGATACGGCAATGGCAAATTCACTTGTATCCACTGTACCAACTACTTTACGTGCACTGATTCCTTTTTGAGATAGTAAAACAGGCGTTGCAATGGGACCCCAGCCTCCTCCACCAGTTGCATCAGCAAAACCTGCGATCAATCCTAGTGGAATGGATTTTTTTCTTGATAATCCAATATTATTTTTCTGTTCTCCAACTTTAAACATAAATAAGAATCTAGCTAAAACATATACCCCTAGGGCAAGTAAAAAAATAGAAATATAGGGTTTTGCAAGATCACCAGGAATATTACTCAAAAATGTAGCACCTAAAAATGCTCCAATTGATCCAGGTATGACGAGTCTGACTACGGTTTGCTTATCAACATTCCCAAATTTAATGTGTGAAGCTCCAGATGCAGCTGTTGTTACCACTTCTGCTAAATGAACCGATGCGGATGCAACTGCTGGTGCAATTCCAAAAGCAAGTAACATGGATGAGGATGTCACCCCGTACGCCATTCCTAATGCGCCGTCTATTAGTTGAGCAAATAAACCAATAAACGCAAATACAATAAACTTTTTCATTTCATAGCCTCCAAACTTCTCAAGTAACTTTGTTTCTATACTATAATCCATATTATCCCTACCTGTAAACTAGGAATTTAAAAAATAATTAAAATTTTTTAATAACAATCTTTTGTTTGTTAAAAAGAACCTAATCGGTTTTTAAGTCCTACTTGATGGAATATCTTTACACTAGGTGAATTTTTATTTAGATCGATTGATTTAGGAGGGATTTACATGCAGGCAGTTGTTTGTTCAAAGTATGGGAATTCTGAAGCACTTTCATTAAAAGAGGTGGATAAACCTATTCCTAAAGAAAAGGAAGTGTTAGTGAAAATACATGCCTCTTCCGTTAATTATGGGAATCTCGTCCTTTTAAAAGGCGAACCGTATTTGGCTCGATTGGCTTTTGGTTTATTTAAACCCAAATACTCCATACCTGGAGGCGATATTGCAGGTGAAGTTGAATCAATAGGCACTGGAGTAAAACAATTTCAACTAGGTGAGGAGGTGTTCGGTGATTTATCTGCATACGGCTGGGGTGGATTTGCAGATTATGTTTGTGTTCCTGAAGATGCTCTTGCACTAAAACCGAAAAATATATCATTTGAGGAAGCAGCAGCGGTTCCTATGGCTGCAGTTACTGCTTTGCAAGCACTTCGGAATAAAGGGAACATTCAACCTGGACAAAAAGTTTTGATATATGGAGCATCTGGTGGTGTCGGAACATTTGCTGTGCAAATCGCAAAATCCCTTGGTGCTGAAGTGACAGGGGTGTGCAGCACAAGAAATATAGACATTTTACTCTCAATTGGTGCTGACCATGTCATCGATTATCAGAAAGAGAATTTCTCCCAAACACAGGAAAAGTATGACTTGATTTTAGGTGTAAATGGAAGCCAGCCCTTATCCGTTTATAAGAGATCATTGAATCCAAATGGCATCTTTCTTCACGTCGGAGGATCAGGAGAACAGTTATTTCAAACCATGCTACAAGCACCATGGACATCGATCATAGGAAAGAAGAAAGTTAGAAATATACTTCAGAGAGCTAATCAAAAAGACTTAATCTATGTGAAACAATTACTGGAATCAGGTCAAGTGAAGCCAATTATCGATAGAACATATAAATTAAGTGAGATTACTGATGCTTTCGATTATTTCTCAGAAGGTCATGCTCAAGGTAAAGTCGTGATCACCGTTTGATATGAATGATAAAAACTTATTTCCTCAAACTCTAAAAAATAGAAGTACTCCCTTGTCATATTCCCTATGTAAAAAGTATAATTTTGTTAACTCAAAGAACCCATTTTTATTGTTTTCTGGAAACTAAAACAATAAAGATGGGTTCTTTATATTTTTAGGAGGGGTTAGATTTTGTATCGCTTGGTTTTATATTCATTTTATGTTTTTCTAGGAGCCTGTTCGTTCGGTATTTTGTCAACGATTGTGAAATTGGCTTACAAAGAAGGGTTTAGTTTTCGAGAAGTAACAGCCGGACAATATGGATTTGGATGGGGAATTATGCTTATCCTAATGATTATTTTCTCTAGACAAAAAGTTAGTTTGAAACAGTTTATACGTTTGGCGGCAGTTGGCGCCTGCACGGCACTGACTGGCGTTTTTTACTACTATTCCTTACAAACTATTCCAGCCTCTATAGCGATCATTTTACTTTTTCAATTCACGTGGATGGGAATATTGATTCATTCAATAGCAACCAAAAAATGGCCATCTAAATCCACTCTTCTATCTCTCATTTTCTTAATATCAGGCACTATTTTAGCAGGTGGAATGGTTGGAGGCAATGTCAAGGAAATAGATATATTAGGAATGATTTTTGGTCTACTTGCTGCTTTTATGATGTCCTTATTTATATTATTAAGTGGCAAAGTGGAAACTCAACTCCCTTTAATTACTCGTAGTTTCTACATATCTACTGGGGGTTTATTAGTACTACTAACCATTTTCACACCTAAAGTGTTGTTTTCTTCATTCGGAGACGATATATGGTTTTATAGCTTCCTTTTAGGTGCCTTCGGAACAGTTATTCCCATAGTTCTCTTTTCCCTAGGAGCCCCTAAGATAAGTCCGGCTCTTGCTAGTATCCTTAGTGCTGGAGAACTCCCAGTAGCTGTAATCGCTTCTGTATGGGTACTTCAAGAACAGGTAACCTGGGTGCAATGGTTAGGTGTTTTGATTATTTTGTCAGGCATTGCTTATCCACAAATCGTAACCTATCAAGCAACAAAACACTCCAACCATGTAAAGGTTTTGTAAATAATGTGTGTTATAAGTAGAAATACTAGGGATTAATGGTATAATCGATTTCGAAAGTCAATATCGGTTTCCTATATTGGTAATTTGGAGGTGAATCTTTGGAAGACAAGGTATTGAGGAAACTATTTCTAGGCTTTATTCACATTCATATTTTGCATCATGCCAAGGAAAAACCAATCTTTGGTGTGTGGATGCTAGAGGAACTAAAAGAACATGGCTACAACATAAGTTCTGGTACTCTCTACCCTATTCTTCACTCCATGGAAGAAGATGGATTGTTATCAAAGGAAGAGAAAAACGTTGAAGGGAAAATACGAAAGTATTATTCAACAACCGATAAAGGCATTCACATTTTAAATGAGGCTAGAATTAAGGCATATGAATTATTTAAAGAAATAAAAGATTAGCTTTTGAGGTGATATGGTGAATCAACTGAAATCATTATTGGAAATTCTTATTGTGTCTACCAAATTAGGATTAACATCCTTTGGCGGTCCAATTGCCCATTTAGGTTATTTCCACAATGAGTATATTCGCAAAAGAAAGTGGTTAGATGAAAAAAGTTACGCTGATTTAGTCGCACTATGTCAATTCCTCCCAGGTCCAGCTAGTAGCCAAGTCGGGATTGGAATTGGTGTCATGAGAGCTGGAGTTCTTGGAGGAATTGTCTCATTTATCGGTTTTACTCTCCCCTCGGTTGTTGCCCTTATGGTATTTGCTCTTTTACTTCGTGGATTTGAAGTAGGTGAAGCGGGTTGGATACACGGATTAAAAATTGTTGCTGTTACAGTCGTTGCACATGCAATCTTAGGTATGGCAAGCAATTTAACTCCTGATATGAAAAGAAAAGCAATTGCACTATTTGCACTAATTGTAACACTCCTTTGGCAAACAGCCTTCACTCAGGTTGGAGTGATCGTCATTGCAGGGATTCTCGGATTTTTCCTTTACAGACAGCAAACAGATACACATGAACAAAACATGAATTTTCCAATAAGTCGTCGTTTTGGAGTCATTTCTTTATTAGTATTTTTCAGCCTTTTACTATTGCTACCAATTTTAAGAGAGGCCACATCACTTCATTGGGTAGCTTTATTTGATAGTTTTTATCGATCAGGTTCTTTAGTTTTCGGTGGCGGACACGTAGTATTACCATTACTAGAACGTGAATTTGTTCCGACTGGAATGTTAACGGAAGAAGCATTTTTAGCTGGTTATGGCGCTACTCAAGCCGTACCTGGTCCCCTCTTTACCTTTGCTGCTTATTTAGGAACAGTCATAAGCGGTTGGCAAGGTGGGTTATTAGCGACAGTTGCCATCTTCTTACCTGCATTTCTTCTTGTGTTGGGAGCCCTACCCTTCTGGGATACTATACGCCGTAATCCTAAAATAAAAGGGGCATTAATGGGGGTAAATGCGGCGGTGGTAGGCATTCTAATATCCGCCTTCTATCAACCTATTTGGACCAGTTCCATTTTAGCACCAATTGATTTTGCATTTGCTGCGATTTTATTCAGTATGCTCGTATACTGGAAGCTCCCTCCATGGATTATTGTACTAACTGGTGTGATCGGCGGAGCACTCATGACACTTATATAATGATTGAAAAAAGTAGTAAAGAATACTACCAATTAAAAGACCAAATGTATCATCCTCCTACATTTGGTCTTTTTATTCCCCATTTATTAATTTCTCTCGATTGTCCGATTGAGGTGGTTCCTCTAACCAACCATGTTTGATCATAATATTCGCTCCATCCTCTGCATAGAGGGCGATCTCAGGTATAAGGGATGCATATTTTAACCCTAAATCTCTACGAGGACTCCCAGACATGGATGCACCATAATTTCCTATACCAGCCGCAATCATACCAGAAACGTGAAACATCATTAGTTTCTCTGAAAAAACAGGTATGGTCGAATCCGACAGAGCGGTATCCCATGTCATTGGGGCAGGTAAATCTTCCTTTTTTAGAATGTCACTAAAAATATCGATATGCTTTTGCGCAATTCGTTTTCCTCTTATAAAGTAATCTTTTACCTCTCTTGATTGAGCTGTTTGAGCAAAACCTGTAATTAACGTTTTTCCTATGGCATTTGTTTGGATATTATTAAACAACATCGTAATTTCTTGTGCCAAAAGTGCCCTTTTTTCTCCTAAAAATCCAGTTAAAAAGCTTTGTCTTTCAATAAAATCAACTTTATCTGGAGTAGAAATAAAGGGTGGTCGGACATAAGTCCCTTGCTTTAGCATTAAATCTCGTGTTAAATCTTGTAAGCCAACTGCTTTTTTCAGAACACTTTTAAAAAAGGTTACCACTTCTGGCCTAGTGACCAAACCTAGTGAAACTCCTCCTGCCGTCATCCCAAGGACAGACATATTTCTTAAGTACATTAAGAAATATGTATCCGAGAAAAGTCTCGGTGCGTTTACGTGTACATCTTTTTCAGTAAAACCCATCGGGACGGGAAAGCTTTCTTTTGTAAATAGCTCCTTTAAAAAGGTGATATTTTGTTTTGAAGCGTTTAGAGCATATTCAATTACGGTTTTGACTTCCATATCTTCTACCTTTTCTAAAAAATAACTATTTACACAAATGGAAGCTGTGTCGTTAATATATTGAGTCCATAACATCGCCATTTCAGCGGCCGTCAACCGAATTTTTGTCTTATCATCCATTCCATATAACACCCTTTAAGTTGTGTAGTTATTTTAGCTTTCCAAACATTTATTGGTTTTATAAGGAAACGTTCGTAATTTCACTTTTTTTCTAATAAATTTAACTCTGTAGGATATTACTACTGATAGAGGATTTATTTTACATACACCCTGAAAGGATGATTAAGATGGAATATGGTACACGTGAGGAAATTATGAACACATTACAACAATCTTTTCACACGTTAATGGATACCTATAAGTTAGAAGATATAGGTCTTTTCGAAGAGCAAGGGCAAAATGGAGAATATTATATTGGCTATACCATTAACCAAAATGGTGGAACATATATGCTTCATCAAACATATAAAATGAATCAAGATGGACAATTTTCACTTATTAATAAAGAATGGACTATAGAAGCGGATGAACCAAAATTTGATGACAAAAAAGGATATGGGAGCATAGAGGATGCTTTACAGCACTTGCACTAATACATAAGTAATGAAAAAGGTGCACAAATCCAGTAGGATTCATGCACCTCTTAAAATTAGTGACCAACTGCTTTTTGTTTACCCGACATGAACCAACCACCAAGCGCGATTAATAACATGACAGACCAGAAGATGGTATTCCAAATTGGACCTTCAACAAAATCGTGTGAAATAATGTGAACAGATGGATGGGCAAGAGTGTGCATAAGGAGTTTAATCCCTACCCAACCAACTAATAGCATGGCAGCACGCTCTAGACTTGGACGTTCAGTTAAGATCTTAACAAAGAATGCTGCAGCAAATCGGATAACAATTAACCCTGCAATTGCACCTATTAGGATAACAATGAATTGAGCTGCATCCATTCCACCAATATCTCCTAGCGGTGTGTCTGGTAAAGCAAGAACAAGAGCAACGGCAGCCAAAATAGAATCCACTGCAAAGGCAATATCGGCTAAAGCGATGGAAGCTACAGTTGCACGATAACTTTTCCCTTTCGCGTCCTTTTCACGCTCGTGCTTCGTGAACAAATGCTTTAAAGCAATATAAATTAAGTACGCTGCTCCAATGGCTTGTACTTGCCACACATGGAATAGAAACGAAATGATGAAGATAGCCCCTATTCTAAACACGAATGCTAAAAGCAATCCGATATTTATCGCTTTTTTCTGTTGGTCTTCTGGTAAATGCTTTGCCATAATCGCTAAGACCAGGGCATTATCAGCAGATAATAAACCTTCTAGCACAATTAAAATAAGCAAAACCCAACCATATTGTAACAATAATGATACTTCCATTTATTTATTCCCCCTATTTAACAATTCCAGTACTTTTTCTAGTGGATGATAAACTTCCCTTTCCTCTTCTTTTATTGTTTGCAGAAACACAAGTTTAACTAATTCTACATTTAGGTACTTTATCCCTTCTCTTACACACTTTTCCATAAAAAAAACCTTTACTTTTTGTAAAGGCAAGGTCAATATTGTTTAGTTGAAGGTCCATATCTTTTTTGAGCCCATAAAAATACATTGGTCATGAATTTTGCTGTAAGTAAGATTAAAACGTACCCGACAAACAAATAAATATAATTAGCTTTTCCATACAGTTTAAATAAACCAAGTCCTACAAGTAATGGTTTAAATACAAGCGCAAAACCACCTGCCGTTAATATAGCATATAAATAGTAGTTCTTCTTATGATTTAACGTCCATTGATACATAAGCATACAAACTACCGGGACAATACTGGCATCTACTGATAAACTTGGCAAGGAAGGTAGTAACTGAAAAGGATAGTGCCAATATCCTGCATTCATACCATAAATATCAACATAAGCAAGAATTACGTGTACACTATAGCCATAAAATCCAATTAAAAAAATCTTACTTTTATCAATTTTAAAAAATAATATTAACAATGGAACAACAAGTATCGATACCATTATCCAGAACTCCAATGTAGAGTACAAATGATATTCTTTCCAAATCTGAATTAATAAATCGGTTGAGTCTTCTCTCAATTGTACGGCTTTGTCGAATTGTTCAAGACGGGTATTTGACAATTTAATCATCCTTTAAAAATACAATAATAACTGTATCCTTACCCATTTCGACCAATCATATCCAAAGAAACACGAATTATAAATTTTTTACGCACTCATTATTCAGGAAATTCCTTCGAACCAATATAGTACTCCTCAATAAGTTTACGGTGATGTAATTCATGACCTGCAATAATGCATACTATTGCACGAACAGAAACCTCTGATCCATTAGCTTTTCCTCTACGTATGTATGCTTCTTTTGGAAGGCTTTTTATTAACTGTAACGTAGATTCCCGAGTGATTTCAAAGTTTTCAAGTAAATCTTGTAGGAATAGAGAATTGAAGTAAGCATTTCTTACGTATTCATTATCATCATAGCCTGGTAGTTCAGCTTTTTCGCCACGTGCAAAAGATAATAGCCTATATCCCATGATTCGTTCAGTATCCGTAATATGTCCGATCACTTCTTTGATACTCCACTTTCCTACTCCATAAGAAAAATGGGCCTGTTGCTCAGTTAAACCCTTAAGAATATCCACTGTTTCGTTCATTTGTTGCAATAAGATACTAGTCAAATCTCCCTCAGGAACCAAGTCTACATACCTGGAATAATAAGATGCATATTCAGTTGACTTTAGCATTTGTTTCATTCTTGTTCTCCTTTCAATGTTACAAGTATTTTAGTTCGGCAATTTCACTTCAATGGTAGTACCTTTCCCTACCTCACTACAAATGTTGACTGTCCCTTGATGATTCTCTACAATCCTTTTACTCACCATGAACCCAAGACCCGTCCCTTTCTCCTTCGTCGTATAAAATGGTTGACCAAGCTTTGAAATTAGTTCATCTGGAATTCCGTTTCCTTCGTCTATAAAACGAATGATTAACTCCTGTGTTTTACTAGAAATCAGTTGTATGGTTAAGTTTCCTCCATCAGGCATTGCATCTATCGCATTTTTAATAAAATTGATGCAAACCTGTTTGATTTGATTTTCTTCACACATAATCTGTGTTAATTCTGTTTTTAGATCCGTGATGATTTGAACATTATTGAGCGTTGCTTGAGGTCCTAGTAACGTAACTACATCTCGAATAAGTACCATTACATCTTTACGTGCAAAATGAACGGCTTGTGGTTTTGCTAACATAAGAAGTTCACTAAGAATTTGCTCTATTCGTGTAATTTCAGAAGACATAATGTCATAATAAATCTGCTTTTCAAAGTTACTTGATTGCATCAATTGAAGGAATCCTTTCACCGAAGTAATTGGATTTCGAATCTCATGAGCAATGCCGGCAGCTAGCTCACCAGCAATAGACAATTTTTCTGACTTAATTAACAACTCCTGAGCTTGCTTTCTTTCGGTAATATCCCGTATGATTACAGCCCAGCCATCTAACTCATTTTTTTCATCAAGCAATGGGAAACAAGACAAGTGTACCTGAAGCACTTTGCCATCCTTTGTTTTTCTTATCGTTTCATACCCTTTCACCTTTTCACCAAGAACAGTAAAACTTCTATTAAGTATCACTTCGAATTTTCTATCATCTGGTAGGATAGGAAGTTCGCTAGCATCTAGACCCAACACTTCAATTGCGGTGAATCCAAAGGTTGAGTGAAATGCTGCGTTTACTGTAATGACTTTGTCCCACTTATCAATGATGACAACAGGATCTAAATTTTGAAAGATAAAAGACTGTAACTGATGCTTTGTTGCAATTAATTTTTCTTCTAGTTGGGTTTCTTTTGCGATAGTTAACAAAGGTAAATGAACGGAATTATTTTTATAAAAATAAGATTTCACTAATTCATGATCGGTCATAATATACTCGTGGGATTTTAGCATGCTATTTTGGAGAGTGGCGGTTATTTTGTTCCCGTTATAAGCACAAACCGATATGAGATTGGAATGTCGAACACATTGATCAGCGGTTTTTTCGAAACTCTCAAGTTTCAACTCAATTTCCCTTTCATCATTCCAACAAACATTGGCCCACGTTCTAACGGTAATATGATTTTCTTAAAAATGACTAATAACATCTGAAAAATGACTGACAATTAAGTCACAATGAAAATCATCATAAAGTCGATAAAACTCATAGTTATCAAGAAAATGGATACAGTCAAGAGCATCCTGCGTCAACATCCCTCTTAATATGCCTTTCATTTTTTCATAGGTATCATTACTTTCGATAAAAATGATGTGATGACCTTGTTCAATCCCCGATACGATATATGAGATGGCATTTTCAATATAATTATCAAGCTTATTGTATGTATACAATATATGACCATGATTTTTTAAGTCTATCAAATTCGTTAAAGGTACAATTTTATTTTCCATAAATACCTCACCTATACGTAGTAAGTTAAGTATAATGCAATGAGTGGATTTTTTCATTTCTAATATTATGAATAGTACAAACTAACTAAAAAAAGCTTTATATCCATAGAGGTCATAAAGCTTTCTTGTTTTGTATGTTTATTGTACTTTTCGTATTTGGTAATTTGCTTCTTCTTTGTGTTCATGTTGTGCTTTTATTTTGAAGTGATAAATCAAGTAGCAAGCAACAACAAACGGAACGCCAAAATAAAGAGCTAATCGTTGCTCAGAGTCAAATGCTAAACTAGCAAGGACAATAACATTTAATGTAAGCGCAATCAGTGGAAGCACTGGAAAAAACGGTGTTTTGAATTTCAAATCCTCCAACTTACCACCATCCCGAATAAATTTTCTACGGAAAGCAATCTGAGATGCCGTAATTGAAATCCAACCAACTTGTGCACCGAGTCCAGCAATTGAAAGCAGCCATACAAACACGGTTTCCGCTGCAAAAAATCCTGAAAGTAGTGACAAAAGAGAAATTCCCATGGTTAAAATCAAGGCATTCATTGGTACACCATTTTTGTTTACTTTTGTCAAAACAGGACTGGCCATTTTTTCTTTTGACATCGCATACAGCATACGAGTAGCTGCATATAATCCTGAATTCCCAACCGATAACAAGGCTGTAAGAATAACAAAATTCATAATATCAGCAGCAAATGGAATTCCAATACTATCAAATACAACAACAAACGGACTCTCAATCACTCCGGCTTTTTCCATCGGAATTAATCCAGCAACCACAAAGATCGCTAGTACAAAGAATACAAGAGTTCTCCAAACCGTTTGCTTGATAGATTTTGGAATTGTTTTCTCTGGGTTTTCACTTTCTCCTGCAGCTATCCCAATCAATTCTGTACCCTGAAAGGAAAAGTTCACGGCAGCCAGATCCTAAAAACAAACCTGATCCTATTACCCCTCCTAATGAGATCATAAATAAGTGACGAGTCTTCATTGTTCTTTTTAACTCATGTGAAGTGTTGTTTTCCGGAATATTCATTTTATCCCCCTTTTCCCCATGTAAGTATGCGATTACATTCTTAGTGATGCAAATTTCATGCCAAATTGAAAAGTATATTTATGAACTTTTTTCAAACAGATTTGGCATATGAGCGTTAATTTTGCATATGAGATGCAAAAAACTCTTTCCCTTTTCTCGGAAAGAGTTTTTTAATTCTAATCGGATTCGGTAATGTTGGTTCAACAGCTCACTTTATACCCATCCTCGGAATCTAGCAGCTTCTGCCACCTTTTTAATCCCTACCATATAGGCTGCTAATCGCATATCTACACGGTGAAGCGCAGCTGTTTGATATATATTTTCAAAGGAATGAATCATTACTCTAGATAGTTTGTCATCGACCTCTTCCTCTGACCAATAATAGCCTTGATTATTTTGCACCCATTCAAAGTAAGAAACCGTAACTCCTCCGGCACTTGCCAAAATATCTGGCACTAATAATACTCCTCGTTCTGTTAAAATGGTTGTTGCTTCAAGGGTGGTTGGACCATTAGCAGCTTCGACCACAATTTTCGCTTTAATATTGGCTGCATTTAGTGCGGTAATTTGATTTGAAATGGCAGCAGGGACTAAAATGTCACAGTCAAGCTCTAATAGCTCTGAATTACTTATCGTGTGTTCAAAAATTTTAGAAAAGGTTCCGAAACTATCGCGTCGGTCTAAAAGATAATCGATATCGAGCCCATTTGGATCGTGAACTCCGCCATATACATCTGAAACAGCGATCACCTTCGCCCCGGCATCGTGCATAAATTTTGCTAAATAGCTTCCCGCATTTCCAAACCCTTGAATAACCACTCTTGCTCCTTGTAATTCAAAGCCTTTTTTCTTTACCGCTTCTTCGACGCAAATCGTTACTCCTCGGGCAGTTGCAGTTTCTCTGCCCTTAGATCCGCCTAATACAATTGGTTTTCCTGTGATAAAACCGGGAGAATCAAACTCTCGCAAACGGCTATACTCATCCATCATCCACGCCATAATTTGTGAATTCGTGTACACATCTGGTGCTGGTATATCCTTTGTTGGTCCCACAATTTGGCTGATTGCCCTCACATATCCTCTACTTAATCGCTCAAGTTCTCTGAAAGACATCTTTCGCGGATCACAAATAATTCCACCTTTTCCGCCTCCATAAGGAAGGTCCGTGATTCCACATTTCAAGCTCATCCAGATCGATAAGGCTTTTACTTCTTCTTCATCTACTTCCGGATGGAAACGGACGCCACCCTTTGTCGGTCCCACGGCATCGTTGTGCTGTGAACGGTATCCTGTAAATATTTGAACCGTCCCATCATCCATACGGACAGGAATACGAACCGTTAGCATTCTGATAGGATCTTTTAACAATTCATACATTTCTTGAGTATACCCTAGCTTATTTAAGGCTTTCTGAATAACCGTTTGTGTTGAGTAAAACAAGTTAAGTGATTCTTGTTCTTTTTGTTGATCCTTTTCGATCGCATTAACCACAGTATTATTAGGCATCATTCTACCCCTCGTCGAATTAGTAATATTGGTTGGCTACCGTTAACAATTAAGAACCTAACACGTGTTTAATTTTTTCAAACGCCCAATCAATTTCTTCCTTTGTTATGATTAGTGGCGGTGCAAAACGAATCACCGTTTCATGCGTTTCTTTACACAATAAACCAGCTTCCTTTAGTTGCTCACAATATGGTCTAGCAGCCTCAGTAAGCTCAACACCGATAAACAACCCTTTTCCTCTAATTTCTTTTATCTTCGAATTGTTGATTGTTTTTAGTTGATTCAGGAAATACTCTCCTAATTCTAGGGAACGCTCAGCTAGTTTTTCTTCCTCAATCACTTCAAGAGAAGCAAGCGACACAGCACAAGCTAGAGGATTACCTCCAAATGTAGATCCGTGTGAACCTGGGTTGAATACTCCTAGTACATCAGAGTTTGCGACCACACAAGAGATTGGGAATACTCCGCCGCCAAGTGCTTTTCCTAAAATAAGAATATCTGGATCAACTTCCTCCCAATCACATGCAAACATTTTCCCTGTACGCGCTAAGCCTACCTGAATTTCGTCTGCAATAAACAATACATTATGTTCTTTACATAAGTCAGAAGCAGCCTTTAAAAATCCCTCTGGTGGTAAAAGAATTCCAGCTTCTCCTTGGATTGGTTCCATTAAGAAAGCGGCCGTATTTGGCGCGATCGCTCCTCTTAGAGCTTCTAAATCACCGTAAGGAATTAACGTAATCCCTGGTAAAAGTGGACCGAAGCCACGCTTGTATTCAGGATCTGATGATAAGGATACTGCCCCAAGAGTTCTCCCATGAAAGTTGCCTGTACAAGCGATGATTTCTGCTTGATTCTCTACAATCCCTTTTACATCGTACCCCCAGCGACGTGCTGCTTTTAGAGCTGTTTCCACCGCTTCTGCCCCTGTGTTCATTGGAAGTGCCATGTCTTTTTTGGTTATCTTACAAATTTTTTCGTACCAAGGACCTAACTGATCATTATGGAAGGCACGTGACGTTAGTGTGACTTTATCTGCTTGAGTCTTTAGAGCTTGAATGATTTTCGGATGACGATGCCCTTGATTCACTGCTGAGTAAGCACTCAGCATATCCATATAACGATCGCCTTCCGGATTTTCCACCCATACACCTTCTGCCTTTTCAATCACGATTGGTAGCGGATGATAGTTGTTTGCTCCAAATTTTTGAGTTTGTGCAATAATATTAGTAGTTTTTGAAGTTGTTTGATTCATTGTGTTGCCTCCTTGTTTTATAGAGTTTCTGAAGTTGTTTTTGCTTGCATATGCAATAGTAAATAATCAGGGCCACCAGCTTTAGAGTCGGTTCCTGACATATTAAAGCCTCCAAACGGTTGATAGCCAACGATAGCACCTGTACACGTACGGTTGAAGTAAAGATTTCCAACATGAAATTCTTCTCTAGCTTTTTCAATATGCTCTCTGTTGTTGGAAATGAGGGCACCCGTTAGTCCATAATCCGTGTTATTCGCTATCTCCAACATATGGTCAAAATCTCGAGCTTTACAGAATGCTAGAACGGGCCCAAAGATTTCTTCTTGCATTAAGCGTGCTTTTTCATCTACATCGGCAAATATGGTTGGCTTAATGAAGAATCCTTTAGAATCGTCTCCTTCACCACCAGCCATTAACATGCCCTCTTGTTTGCCAATTTCAATATACTCCATGATTTTTTTATATGCTTTTTCATCAATAACAGGTCCCATGTAAGTTTCTAGTAATTCTGGATTCCCTACAGTCAGCTGATTTGTTAAGGAAACAGCTTTTTCAAGCACTTCTTCATACACATCTTGGTGGACGACTGCTCGTGATCCTGCAGAGCATTTTTGTCCTGAAAATCCAAATGCGGAGTAAACAATTGAAGCTGCTGCTAGATCTAGATCCGCATCGTTATCTACGACCACCGTGTCTTTTCCACCCATTTCAGCAATTACACGTTTGATCCAAATTTGTCCAGGATGAACTTTGGCTGCACGCTCGTTGATCCGGCAACCCACTTCACGAGAACCCGTGAACGAAACAAAGCGAGTTTTTGGATGATCAACAAGATAATCACCGATTTGCGCACCACTACCAGGTACGTAATTCAATACTCCCTTAGGCAATCCCGCCTCATACATTAACTCTACAAATTTTGCCGCAATGACTGGTGTTGAATTAGCTGGTTTTAATAACACCGTATTTCCTGTGACAATGGCTGCAACCGTCGTTCCTGCCATAATGGCAAGCGGAAAATTAAACGGTGAAATAATGACTCCTACTCCAAGTGGAATATAGTGAAATTGATTGTACTCACCGTCACGACTTTGCACATCCATTCCGTTCTTCAGCTTCAGCATTTGACGAGCGTAATACTCAAGAAAATCAATGGCTTCTGCTGTGTCCGCATCTGCTTCGTTCCATGGTTTACCTGCTTCTTTTACTAGATAACTAGAAAATTCATGTTTACGTCGGCGCATGATGGCAGCAGCACGGAATAATATGTTTGCACGATGCTCAGGTTTCCACTTTTTCCAGCTTTCAAATGCTGTCAGAGCAACTTGCATTGCTTTCTCCGCTAGCTCTTGATTGGCCATCGATACGGTCCCGATCATCTCTTCCTTATTCGCTGGATTCATTGAAACGATTTTCTCTTCTGTTGTAATTTCTTCTTCTCCAATAATCACAGGATAGTCTTTTCCAATTTGTGTTTGAACATAAGCTAGTGCTTCTTGAAAGTCTTGTTTATTCTTTTCAATCGAAAAATTGGTAAATGGTTCATGTGTATAAGGTTTCATTCTTTTTCCCCCTTTTGATTCTTCAACATGTTTAATGCAAGTTTCGTGCCAACTCTTATTTTTGCGTCATATAAAGGTTTCTCTTAAAGAAGACGCAATGATTTTTTGCACTATTTTCGATTTTTTGTCACAAATAGCAAAAAATATTTTGCGTTATGAAGTTTGTTTTGATTAAATAGTTGGTAATGAGACTAAATCAAGGGAGAACGCTCATGGAGAATTCAAAGAAATCATTATCGTATCTTCAATATGTTAATAAGTTATATGAGAGAATTTTGGACGAGGTAGAGGTTGGCGTTCATGCCGTGGATGAAACCGGAAAGACCATTATCTATAACAAAAAAATGATGCAGATGGAATCAATGGATTTACATGATGTCATTGATAAAAATCTACTAGATGTGTTTATGTTTAAAGACGATCAATCTAGTACTCTTGTACAAGCACTTCAAGAAGGCAAAGAGACCACGAATGTCAAACAAACGTACTTCAACAATAAAGGTCGAGAAATTACAACGATCAATAATACATTTCCTATTTTTAAAGATGGTGAAATTCAAGGAGCCGTTGAAATTGCCAATGATGTTACGAAACTAGAACGCCTTATGAAAGGAAATATGAATACTAAAGGGACGACTCGTTTTACGTTTGATCATATTATCGGCAATAGTCCTGCGATTAAGGAAGTCATTGAATTTGCCAAACGGGCTGCACGAACCTCTTCTTATGTGTTAATTGTTGGTGAAACCGGAACGGGAAAGGAGCTGTTTGCACAAAGCATTCATAATGCTAGCAACCGGTTTTCGGCTCCATTTATTTCACAAAACTGCGCAGCCCTACCCGACAATTTAATTGAAAGTCTATTATTTGGAACCAAGCGCGGAGCATTTACAGGTGCTGTTGACTCACCAGGGTTATTTGAACAAGCAAATGGTGGTACCTTATTACTGGATGAAATCAACTCCTTAAATCTAAATCTTCAAGCTAAATTATTACGTGTTTTACAGGAAAAAATGATACGTCGTGTAGGTGATACAAAAGATACTTCGGTAGATGTGAGAGTCATTGCCAATATTAATGAAGACCCCATTGATGCGATTGCCAATGATCATTTACGAAAAGACTTGTATTATCGACTGGGAGTTGTCACGCTCTTTGTTCCACCGTTAAGGGATCGAAAGGAAGATATTCCCCTCTTAGTTAAGCATTTTATTGAAAAATACAATAATCGTTTCCAAATGAACGTGAAGGGTTTATCTGAAGAAGTTACGAGGTCGTTCATGGAATATGATTGGCTCGGAAATGTTCGAGAACTTGAACATATCATTGAGGCTGCCATGAACATTATTATGGATGAAGAAGAGATTCAATACGCTCATTTACCTTTCCAATATCGAAGCAAAATGCAAATGAAAGAAATGATGATCCCTTTATCAACAGTGGACCATTTTATTAAAGAGAGCAATGATGTTACCGTCCCACTAAAAGACCAAATGGAATTATTTGAACGATCATATATCGAACATGTTCTAAAGAAAAACGACTTTAACATTTCTAAGTCAGCCAACCTACTTGGACTCAGTCGACAAAGTCTACAGTACCGAATGAAAAAGTTAAATATTGAATCAAATTGAATACAGAAATTGGAATCGTTGTATTAAGAAATTCTGTTATCTAAAATAATTTTTTCACATATGGAGATACTTAAGTTGGCAAACAAATATCGATGGGAGGAATAATAATGGTCGAGGAAAATGCACTACAAATGAAAATGGAGAAGATTTTTCAAACCACCTGTGGCTCTTTCGAAAATTGTACGGAATCCAGTATCCAATCATTTTTACAACAATGTGAAGAAAACGGCATTGACTCACAATTCTGCATGAGTTGGGTCGAGCAACACAAATCAGAAATACCTGATTGGCACACGGTCTCAAAAGTCTCTCTAGAATGGATGAATCAACACACGTCAACGGGGTCACCGATTACATTTTCAGAATAAAACACAGTGGAGATTATCCCTCTCCACTGTGTTTTTGACCGTTCAATTGATTGGTATATGGCGCACGTCTAGACTTTCTAAAAAATCTACCACAATTTGAAATGCTGCTTCGGCAGAATGTTTATTATATTTCATAGAGAAGCGATCACTAAATCCATGCTTTCCTTCGAATTTGTGTACTTCTACGTTCTTTTCTATTAATTTAGGGTTTATATCATCTACATCAAAAGCTTCTTCTTTTTCAGGAAAAAATAGTAATACAGGACATTTTGGATAGACATTCATGTAATTTCTAATTCTCGACCCATAATAACCAATTACCCCATCAACATCATTAACATTACTGCAAAGCCAAGAAATGGTTGCTCCTACACTAAATCCGACAAGGTAAATTTTTTTATACTTTTCCCTATTTTCTTTTATTATTATATTAATCTTGTCTCTTGCCTTTAAAAAACCGATTTCATTTGTAAAATACTGATATGCTGTTTCTTCTTGGTCATAGGGAAAGGGTTGTTCTTTATTTAAAAGATTAGGGCAAAAAACCTCATAACCCAACTTGGCAAAATGATTACAGTATGTCTTAATATGTTGGTTAACTCCATATATCTCATGGATTACAATGATGAGTTTGTCAGACTTATTCAATTTACCACTCCTACTTGTTTCACCACAATTATTGGGATCCACATAGTTTTCCCATCATCCTTATTAATCCATTTTAGCAAATTAGAGCACATCTTTACACAAAAAAAGGATTGCCTTCGCAACCCTTACATCGGATCTACTTCCACTCTTGTTACGTGTGTTACTTCTCCTCTTTCCAAATCCTTATTTGTAGCGTCTCGATCAAGTTCCTCTTGCGTGTTCATTCCAGGTGCAATGGTAGGTTCATTATTAGAGGATTCGTTTGTTTTTTTCATTATATGAATTCTCCTTCCATTAAGTTTCATACTAAAATTAGTATGTTTTATTAGAGTGATTTTATTATTAAAAGTGGGTAAATTTCTTGTAAGGGAAAGAGTAATATTAATTAGAATTAGGTAATTTGGAGGGATATTAATGAAACTTTTTTTACTTTTAACCAGTGCGGTATTGCCTTTATTGATGGTAATCCTACAAATGAAATGGAAAAACACCCAAAACTTTTTTCATCTAGCCGCTCTCATTAGCTCCCTTATATTTGGCAATATTTCTGCCTTTGCAATTTATGACATTATCAAAGATGAGTCCGTATTTATGACCAATATTCATGGAATTTTCCTTAACCCTCTCTTCTTACTGACCGGTGGTTATTTAGGGATCTATTTGCTCTACATCCTTATCCTACAGTTAAAGGGAAGAGACAACTAAAAGGACTACTAATCAGTAGCCCTTCTCCATTTCATTATCCAGTGATTGTAGCACTCCAATTTCCTCCACCTTGGTCACATGTGAAGTTTCCAGATGCTCTTCGTCCTTCTATTCTACCTGTGTAGGTACAGTTGTTTCCATCGCTGCTATTTCTACGTTCAATTCGAACCTGGTTTCCTTGTTGTTGCATTCTTAACACGGCTGTAACTGGAGTTGCCCCTTGTCTAGTCCATCTACCATCAAATACATTGCTATTTCCTCGTCGTGTCCAAACTCCTCTCCAGCCACCTTCTTCTACTTCCCATCTTCTGCCTAAATCTGGTTCTGCACCTCCTCTTAAAATCGTACCGCTCCAAGACCCGCCGCCTCTGTTACATACATTGCTACCTACAACTCTGTTCCCTTCAATTCTGCCTACATACTGACAATTGTTTCCGTCGCTACTATTTCTTCTTGAAATACAGACGAAATTGCCGTCCACAGTCATTCTCAATACAGCAGTAATTGGCGTTTGTCCGGCTCTCGTCCATCTACCATCAAACACATTGCTGTTTCCACGTCTTGTCCAAACAGCTCTCCAACCACCTTCTTCAACTTCCCATCTTCTCCCTAAATCGACTGGTTGTCTTAAAGCAGAAACAGATGGATCTTCGAAATAATAATAATAAGGTTGGACTGGTTGATAATTATAGGCATAGTAATACGGGTTTCCGTAGTTGTACATAGATACAACCTCCTACTCATGTTATCTATTTATTAATTGACCATTTCATCATATGCCTAAATGAAAAAAATGCCCCCATTAATTTATGGATTCAAAATAGGGTTAGACCCTGTTCTGATAAAAGATAGCTAGATCAGTAAAAATAAAAAAAGCCACCCTGAAAGGTAGCCTTTACTTATGGTTTATACGGTTAGTTCAATAAGATTCCCTTCAGGGTCTTTTATAACACTTTCATAATAACCATCACCCGTTAAACGAGGCCCATCTACATGAATAAACCCATCTTTTTGCAATGTTTCCGTAAATTCATTAACTTTCTCTCTACTGCCAAGTGAAAAGGCGACATGTGCCCAACCAATTCTGTCAGCTTGATCTTCTTTATCCACACCTATTTTGCGCATTATCTCTAAACGCGCTCCACTTTCGTATTGGATAAAATAAGATTCAAAGCCTTTTTTCACATTATGATACTTTTCATTTGATTTTCCGTTAAAGTATCTTTCATAAAAAGCTTTCATCTTTTCTAAATCTTTTACCCAAATGGCTATATGCTCAATTTTCATATCTCTCTACTCCTCCCTCTTGGGTCATATGGCAGGTGATTCAGTATTTCTTTTCAATAAGGTCTTCCTTTCGACCATGATTCTATTCAACCTTTCAGAAGCCAAAAACATTCCAAAAGCAAAGAGTACGATCACATAGGGGAATATTCCAATCGTTGTTTGAGCAGCCAGCAATCCTAGTAATGGTGGTAAAAAGGTACTTCCCGTATAGGCAAGCGCCATTTGATAACCCATGATCGTCTGTGAATGTTCTTTTCCAAAGCGTGTTGGAGTTTCATGTAACATACAAGGGAAAATGGGTGCCAAACCTAAACCAATTAATATTAAACCTACCAGAGAAAAGATTGAAGGTAGAGGTAATAGCAAAAGGATCGTACCAGCAAGCGCTGTAAGCTGGCCTGAGCGAATTAACGTTTTGTTATCCACCTTTAGCGTAATAAAGCCGGTCAAGAACCTGCCTATCGTAATGCCTCCATAATACAAAGAAACCCACTGAGCAGCAACTCCAACTGACAAATCCTTTACGTTTACCAAATAACTACTTCCCCAAAGACCTATTCCCGCTTCAGCACCACAATAAAATAAAAAAGTAGCCATGGCTAACTTTACTCCCTTAATTTGAAGAGGTTTTTCATTTTTTGTAGTCTGACTGTTAGAAACATCTATTTCTGTGTTTAGTTTGTTGTTCGATTTACTAGCTACCTTTTCCCATAACGGCAAGGTTAAGAAAAGAATAACGACTAATCCAAACTGAAGACCAGCAATGGTAAAATATCCACTTCTCCACGATTGATCTCCTGTCAGAAATGAAGACATAATAATGGGTCCAAGCGTAGCCCCTACTCCCCAAAAGCAATGGAGCCAACTCATATGGTGTGCCTTATAGTGAGCAGCCACATAATTGTTTAAAGCAGCATCCACGCAACCTGCTCCTAATCCAAGTGGGATGGCACAAATAAACAACCATATAATTGATGGTGCAAAATTAAATCCAAGTATGGCTACAGCCGTCAAGAGACAGCTAATAAAAGTCACCTTACCAGTACCGAACCTATTAAGAACTTTCCCTGTAAATAGACTCGAAACAATCGTGGCACCTGCAATCGTCATAAATAACCAGCCAGCCATTTCCATTGGTGCTCCATATTCTGATCGCATTAATGGCCACGTAACCCCTAATAAAGAATCTGGTAAACCTAAGCTAATAAAAGCCAAATAAATGATCACTAAGAAAAATGTTGCCATTAGAAGTTCTCCTCTCATGTCTGTTTATATATTTGTTTTTGTGATCATGACCTCCAGCCCTAAATTCTGTAATCCTAACAAATAGTCTTGCTTCCAGTTACTTTCGGTTAGTTCAGGAAGATGCTCACTCGGAACATAGATCGAACTTTGTTTTTTTATCTCTTCAAGAACCTTTTCATTCACTTCACCATGACAAAAAATAACCATATGAGGGTTTATTATTGCAACAAATGTAGCTACTAACCTACATACCGCATCCAATGAATGATCATCAAGAAATGCCGATCGATTTTCTAAGGCTTGAAAGAAGTTTTCTTTATCGTACTGGGGAACAAAGGATACCTCTCCTGAAAAAAAAGAACGTCCACGCACCACATCTCCATTAATTAGAACCCCTGCACCTGGACCATTCTTGCCAAAATACAAGTATACGAGAGACGGTTTGTCCGTATTCCCGAGCGATTTAAAGTAGCCAAGTACAGCTGCATTCATATCGTTTTCCACTACAACAGGGATAGAAAAAAGATTTTCATAATATCCTTTTAAATCAAAATTCTGCAAATGGTCATAATCAGGTATGTAAAATATACGACCATTATCGACCGACCCAGGTACGCCAATCGCAATGGAAGATATTCCTGGATACTCCGCAATGATGTCCTGTATACGCTTTGTTAACAGACTTAAATCGTTATTCTTTAATACGCTTGACGTGTTCCCTTGCTTCTTTACCTCACCCAAACAATTAAAAACGGTATAGTGAGTTTCATTACTTTCTAAAAATATTGCCAAGCCCAACATATACTCTGGATTGTATGAATAGCGTTTAGCCCTTCTTCCTCCACTCGAATCATCAAGGCCAACCACCAACAGTTCTCCATCCTTTTCCATTTGCGTGAGAAACTTGCTAATCGTAGGAAAACTAATTCCTAATTTATTACTTAATTCAACTTTTGTTGCACTCCCTAGTTCAAGTAATCCAGTTCGAATTCCCTTTAAGATGACATTTTTCATTGATTTCGGAGTTGCAATTAAATCACTCATCACTTCACCACCGTTTCAAGACACTTATTAAACATCTTTAATAAGTTACAAAAATACAATAGCACACTAAAATCTTGCACACAATAACAAAATTTTATTAAAGTCAAAAAGAGTCAACCAGTTAAGGCTGACTCTTTTACATATTTATGGCATTTAGGCAACAAATGCAGAACCAACAATAATTAACAAGATGAATAGTACAACGATTAACGCAAAACTATTGTTATACATTCATAAACACCTCCCTAAAGCGTTACCATACTATCCTATGATGACAGAAAGAAATCGGAAGGGCGAATGCCTACTCATCAATACTGGAAAATATTCCTCATCCTTAATCCTCCAGAATGGCTTTTATCTTTTTCAAATCCTTTATATTTGCTTTCTTCATCATCGTGGACATAAAAGGAGAGAAAAGTTTAGAGAAGCCAGTGGGAATTCCCCTATTTCGAAGAGTCATACGAGTAACATCCCTTTCAATTTCCTCCCATGTATAGATAGTCTCCATTGGAAACGGACCAGAAGAAGTCTTCATGACTAACTTCTTCCCTGGTTGGAATTCAGTAATCTCGTATACATAAGCAAGTTCTCGTCCAAGAAAATTTGCTTTAAATGCAATTTGAGATCCTTTCTGTACCGTTTTTTCAGTTTTCCATTCCGCCGACTGTATATTCACATACATTTCTGGAGCATTTTCCGGATTGGATGCATACGTTGTTACTTTTTCTAACGGACGATTTATGATGATTTCAGTAAACACGTCTACCATGATTATGTTCCTCCAGTTGAGATTGGATCAGCTATTGTTCTTCAACATATTTTTTTAATAACGTGCCAAGAAGATGCTTCCATCCATGAGTATGTGATTCCTCCCATTCTTCTTCAAGAACGCCTGAAGCTGTATGAGATAATTGAAGGGTTGTAACGCCTTCTTTTTCAATCAATCGATAGGTATATGCACTATTAACAGCCCCACGCATGCCTAAATGACCATGTAGTCGAATTTCCTCTGGAGCATTTACATAATACACATTTCCCCATACTGCTCCATCATTTTCGCCCCATTTTTCAATAAATTGTCCTCCTGGTACAGGGTCAAAAGAAAAGGTTGACGGCACACCTTTTGGAGCTAACCGAAATTCCCACCAGTCTTCTGCCTTCTCGGTTAACGCTTTAAAAACCTTTTCCCGTGGTGCGTTTATGACTACTTCTTGCTCAATACGGAACACTCGTGCTTGTTTTGATTGATCCATTTCTAGTTCTCCTCCTGTTTGTTCAGCTACTGATTTTAAATTCAGTAGTGATTGGGCATCCTTCTTCATATATTTCCCAACCCATCTTTTGTTCATTTCCTCTAATGGAATGACATTTAGATAATTAAACCTGTACTTCCCTTCTCGTCGAACAATTACTAAGTTGCCTTCTTGCAAGGCTGATAAATGCTTCATTATTGCATATCTTGATACTTCGGGGAAAAAATCATTTAGTTCTCCCGTCGTTTGGGGCGATTGTTTCAATATATCAAGAATGCGTCTTCGGATCGGGTGGCCCAGTGCTTTAAAAAGAGCCGAAAGTTCATCCTCCATCATAATGATCCTTTCCAGATTCGTTTTAAACATATCATGTTACCTTATGGTCACTTATTATATGTGACTAAATGGTAACATATTAATTATTAAAAAGGAAGAGCTTAATATCAAATCAGCTAATCCTTTATTATTCCTATAAAGTCGTACCCATTTTGATCTTCCATGTCTTATTAAAGATATTTCCATAAATAACTCTCCTACTGAAGAAGCAATGTAAATAAAATTCAAACTGCCCACCCCGCTCTAAAACCAATAAAGGCACAAAAACGTAAATCACTTTCCAATCATATAATTAAATTTATGAATTACAATGTCTCAAACAGAAAGTAAAATAGGATTGCCAGTGCAACCCCCTAATCGTTTATCTGGACCTATTTCATGTTTAAAAAAGGAACTAAAATGAGAAGTAAACATGCACAAAAAACTAATACATTCGTAACTTTTTTGGGAAGCTTTTCTCTCCCCTTCCCATTATACCATCCACTAAACTGCCATCTATTCCGATATAAAACAAAAAAGAGAATAAAAATGGAAAGAAAAAGCATCCACTCTTTATTAGCTAAATTTATTTCTAGAAACTCATGAATAAGTGTAAATAGCGTCCAAAATAAGCTCCCTAGAAAACCGAACAATAATACGATTCGCACCAGTTCTAATAGGATCCTCATAAAATATCTCAGACTTAAAGTTCAACCTTACTAAAATGCTCTACTGTAGGAAACGGGTCATAAAAACGGTGTAATAATAGTTTCCACTCCTGGTACTCTGCTGACCCACGAAATCCAATTGTGTGGTCCTCTAGTGTGTCCCATTTCACAAGTAATAAATACTTGCCCTTTACTTCTAAGCAGCGCTGTAACTCATGTGAAAGATAGCCTCTCATACTCGAAATAATCCCGGATGCTTGTCGAAATGCCTCCTCGTATTCCTCTTCAAGACCCTCTCTTACCTGAAGCATTACCGCTTCTAATATCATAAAAAAATTCCCCTTTCTTTTCTTACAAGTTTCTTGATAGTCGAATCATATCTCTACAATGGATACCATTTTCGTAGATTTCCTCGGGGTAGTGCTTATTAAAAAAGTCGATGTCTACTCCCACAATCCGAAAGCCACATTTTTGATAAAGAGCCAGCTGTCCAATGCTGGAATTACCGGTACCAATTTCTATTCGTTGAAATCCTCGATCCTTCGCTATCTGAATGGCGTGCAAAATAAGCTTTTTACCGAGCCCTTTTCCTTGTTTACTCTCTAAAACGGACAGATTTACTAGTTCAACGGTTTCAGGTCTAGTAGGGAGTATTACGTACACGCCAACGATTATGTTGGAATCTTCTGCTATATAGCAATCCCCCCTATTGATATACTCTTCTACTATTTTTGGAGAAGGATCAGCTTGAAGTAACAAATCGAATGGCACTGATTCCCCCGTATTAAGCTTTCGTATTTTCATATATATTTCTCACCTGCTGTCGTGATATTTTCCATTATACACCATAATTTTATTTTAAAATGGAAAAAATTCTGTTCTTTCCTAACCTGATTTCATCTCTTTTATTTTAATTTGATTCAAATTTATTTTCTCTTCTCCTATGATAATGACATTTGGAAAACGTTCTTTGTTTGCTTTTTCCATTAACTTCCCAAGTTTCTTTTTTCCTAATTCCAGTTCTACGTTATAACCCCTTTCCCTAAGCTGCTTCGCCACTTTTAATGACTCTATTTCAGAGTTAATTGGAATAATATAATAATCAAGAAGATTCCTCCTGGTTCATCTTCTTGATTGCGCTAATCGCTGTATAGATTACATCCAACCCAAATGAAATTCCTACGGTTGAAAACTTCTGATCTGTTCCAAGCAATCCACCAATTGCGTTATTGTAAATGCTGATTTAGTTCCCCCAACTCACTAATTTCTGGATATCCAAGGAGAGCTAAACCCTTCAATAGCTCCGCCCTAAATAATAAAAAAGATGAGGACCTCTTTGGTCTTCATCTTCTTACATTATAAGTTCTCGAAAAATACTCGAATAACGTCTGCTCCGCCAATAACTGTTCCAAGTGTACTTCCAAGATTTGATAATACAACAATTAATAAGATTCGGCTAACTTTGTTTTTCCAGAATCCCTTTACACTAAACACGTCTTCAGACAACGTTTCAAAATCCTTAACACTTGGGCGTCTGACATAAGCTTGGGCAAGTCCAGCAAACCAGCCTGCTGCCAGAACTGGGTTTAAGGAAGTAATCGGTGCTGCCAAAAAGGCTGTTAAAACCGTCAATGGATGACCGAGTGCAATTGCTGCTCCTAATGCGGATAACCCACCGTGCCACAAAATCCAACTGAATGTTTGGGATAACCCTGCTTGCGGGTTTGCAATAAACGTATACGCAATGATTGCTAAGATCATTACTGGAATACTCCAGCCAATGATTTTTGGCCATTTTGATTTAGGGGGAACAGAGGTTAGCTTTGCTAAGTCCTGTTCTTTTTTAATTTCTTCCTTGATACCTGGTACATGTGCTGCTCCAAGTACGGCAACAATTTTTTCTCCAGGAGCCTCTTTTATTTTTTGTGCAAGATATTGGTCTCGTTCGTCAATCAGAGGTTTCTTTAATCGCGGAAAGGTTTCCGTGAATTCATTAAGGATCGCTTGGAGCGTATCTTGACTTTTCATTTTTTCCAATTCTTCTTCCGTAATACTTTCCTTGCTAAAAATACCTGCGACCACTTGGCTTAAAAGAAGCGCTTTTCCTTTAAGACCAATGCCACCCCAAATTCTAGCAAAGGTAATTTGAATATTCCGATCGGCGAGTACAAGTGTTGCGCCCGTTTCCTTCGCTGATTCAATTCCTTGTATCATTTCCTGCCCTGCTTTAATGCCAAACTGATTGGCCATTCGATTTTGAAAGGAAGAAATCGCCAAATTCATCAGTAATAAGGAGGCTTTCTTTTCCTTAATCACCTGAATTATATCCATTTCCTTCCACTTGTTACCTTCCGTAATCGATTGGTATCTTTGCTTATCCAACTCTACACAGACAGCATCAGGTTTCTCAGCTTCAATAACCTCTTTCACCTGCTCTGCACTATGCTTCGACACATGGGCGGTCCCAATAAGTATGTATTCTTTTCCATCTAGATGAATCCTTGTTATGTTATCTTCTACCATAGATACCTTCCTTTAAAAACCATCACATGATTTGTCTACTAACCTAATAATGATGTCTATATTTTTTGTCCATTATATCATGAACGCATCATCAATTGCGCCTTTTGCCTTAGCTATCTTTATCAATAATGCCATCAAAATGAATCGTTTGCTTTCGAGGAATCCCTAGGTTTTTATATTCAATTACCATTTTAGCAATGTCTTCGTCCCAATTGTTATCTTTCAGTTGCACCTTTAATACAATCTCTAGTTTTTCATTTGTTACTTTATAATTTTCGACTAGACGAAGACGTTCCACAACTCCCTCTTCAGTGGCATCAACTTCGTAAAACATGGAACCAAAATCCTCATCTATAATGTATGGGATGATTTCTATTTGATCTTTCTCTTCTTTTATATCCGTACCATCTTCTTTAAGAAAAAGAATATCTTTTATCACTGGTTTTCCTATCCCGTTCCAATCCAAGGAATAGCCTAAGTAAATGGGTGTTTTTTGTTCGAAGAATATTTCATTATCTTTCGTTACCCAAGAATGGCTCCACTTTACAAATTCACCATTTTTAATGTAATAGGTGAACACTGAAAAAATAGATAAGATAAAGATACCAAAGACAAATAAAAACAAGTTCTTATGAGTTTTCACCCTAGCCCTCCTTTTTAATAATCTTGCTTAAAATCATTTACGAAGAGGCTTAGAAAAAGTTTCGATAACTTTATTAATTACCCCCATCTTCTTTATGTTTTTCCCCAAGGGTAAAACACTTGGATAAAAGATACATATTCCATGTTATAATACAATTTGCATTTATTATTTTTGAGGTGCTATTCAATGAATGAAAAGGAACCGCATTATGTCACACTTTCAAAGCTGAAGTGTAAAGAAATTGGGATGAATCCAAATGAGATCGTTCGTCCCAGAGTAACTTTATCCAAATTAGATGTTCAAAAAAGACAAGAAGCGTATAGAGAAATACTGTCAGTTGTTCGTTTCTTTTCAGAAAAACTGATTCTTACTTTACAAGAAACTCCTATTTTTATAGCTATTTCAGATGCAGAAGGTTACCTATTAGACCTAGCAGGTGACGACCTCATAAAGTCTACTATTGATCAATTTGGTATTCACTTGGGAAGTTTATTTAGACAAGAAGATACAGGAACGAATGTAGTTAGTCTGGCATTAGAACACAAGCATCCCGTTCAGTTAGTAGGAAAGGACCATTACCACACCTTTCTTCATGAAATGGCTTGCTATGGCGCACCTTTTCATTACAAAGATGAGGATAATCTATTAGGTAGTGTAAATATAATGGTCCCTGTTGCTTTTCACAATCCTTTATTTTTGCCAATGCTTAACCAATTAGTCGATTCTATTGAGAGAGAATTGCTTTTAAGAAAACAAAATCGTAAGCTTAATATCTTTAATCAAGTATTGCTAAATGGAGCCAGAAACGGAATCATTATTACAAATGCAAATGGGATCATTTTAGAATTTACTGATTTTGTTAAGGAAATCTTTCAACATTCTTTTACAAGTATTAATGAACTTCCTATAATAGGAAACTATTTTAAAAAGGTTCTTACTTTGCATGAAATTTATGATAGTAAAGAAGTCATTTTTCAAAGTACTATTGGAGACCAAATTATTTGTCTTTTCGATGCACAACCGATTTATGAGGGTGACAAGGTTATCGGAGCGTACGGACAACTACGTGACATGACCGATCGCTTTTTTATGGAGGAAAAGATAAAGACGGCAGAAAAACAAGTATTAGCGGGGCGTATCGCGGCTGGTATCGCGCATGAAATAAGGAATCCTCTAACAACTGTACGTGGGTACCTCCAATTCCTTGAAAAAGAGGTGGGGAGTGATACCGGTCAATTATTTTCGAATCTACTCATTCCGGAAATTGATCGTGCGAATAAAATTATTACAGATTTTCTAAGTATTGCAAAGCCTTCCGAAAAAGCGTTTGAACGCATGCAAATAAAGCATTTCTTTACAGACTATTTATGGAATTTCCTTAAAAGTGAAGCTTTGCTGCACAACGTAAATCTGGATTTTCATATACCATCACATACGGAGAATCTATTTATCTTATGCAATCGTGAAGAGTTGCTTCAGGTATTTATTAATCTATTTCAAAATTCTTTACAGGCAGAAAGTGATATTCCACTAGAAGTAAGAATCTGTACTAATGTAGAAGATGAGTATATTCAAATAAAGTTCAGTGATAATGGAAAAGGGATTCCTAGCTCCATTCTGACAAATATTTTCGAGCCATTTTTTTCAACGAAGGATATGGGGACCGGTTTGGGCCTATCGGTTTCACTGAAAATTATTGAAAATCACAATGGTCATATGACTGCCAAAAGCATGGAAAATTCAGGGACCACATTTGTAATAGAACTCCCCATTCATAAAGAGCCATAATAAAACAGCAGCTCCATGGACTAACGGAAGCTGCTGTTCATTTTACACTCTACCTGTCCCTTCTTTCATCATCCTTGCTCTATTACCATTGCAATTCCTTGTCCCCCACCAATACTATCTTATTTCTTGCATCAGCATAGTACTCTGAAAATTCACTATACAAATACTGTACCAAGAGTCTATCCTCTATATCAACCCATTCAAACACAAGAAAACGGAAGTGAAAAATCATTTACTCATGAAAAAAGCTACCATTACGGTAGCTGACAATGTTTTATATTAATTGATATTTTTTAAAACTATTATAAATTCCATCGTTATCATGCGTATCAGTAATATCATCGGCTGCTTCTTTTAATGCTTCTTTCGCGTTTCCCATTGCAATGCCAAATTGTACAAACTTCAGCATCTCTAAGTCGTTCATACCATCACCATAGGCGTATGTGTGTTCCCGATCCACTTGTAAATGCTCAAGTAATCTCTCAATCGCCACCGCCTTATGAATTCCTGGTACAGATAACTCGCCACTATTCTCTCCAAACAGGGGAACCGTACTTGGTATCACGGTAAATTTTGATGAGAATTCCTGCTTAATCATATCAATAGGAACGTTAGAGCCTAAAAAAGAAATTTTATTAATATCATCACGGATTAAATCCTCATCGTCAATTAAACAATCATGAAAAGGCTGAATTCCCTTTTTGACCTCTTCTTCGGCATGTGGATTTTCTGCTAAAAAGTTATTAATTATGCCTTGTATATGATTCTTACAATTCTTACTCGCAAATAAGCCTCCATTTGACTCGAGGTAAAAATCTATTTGATGCTCATTGAAGAACTCAACCAAATGGATCACATCTTCTGTAGAAACTCGCTCATGAATTAAGACCTTTTCATCTACTTCAATGTAACCCCCAGCAGCACCAATAATCCCATCAAATCCGATTTCCATGATATCATGAAATAACTCTGCCTTTGAACGGCCAGTACAAATAAATACTTGATGTCCATTTTTTCTCGCCTGTTGGATAGCCTTTTTTGCTGATTCTGGAACTACTCCGTGTTCATTTACAAGTGTTCCATCGATATCCATAAATATTACTTTTTTCAATATGATCACCTTTACTTGTTTAATTGTATTTGGACGAACTTTCGTTTACCGACTTGAATAATCAAGCCGTCAGAAAGGGTTAAATGAAAATGGATATCTTCTATTTTTCCTCCATTTACTCTAACACCCTTGTTCTCTATCATTCGTCTTGCTTCAGAGAACTAGCAACAACTAATTGCTACTCTCTTTCCCTTTTGGCTTCCACTGAAATATATCTAAGCAAACCTGTCCTTTTTCGCTTACTTTTACACCCTCGCTTTGTAAAGATAAGATTTGTTCTTGATACGAAGAATCATCCTGGATCGAGAGTTGCCCTTTTGTGTTTATGACCCGATGCCAAGGCAAACCATACTTTTTACTCATCGAGTGAAGGATACGAACCACTTGACGAGCAGCTCTTGGACTACCGGCAAGTCTGGCAATTTGCCCATAGGTCATCACTTTTCCTTCAGGGATATTTTTTATTATCATTACTACTTGCTCTGTAAATGGCTGCATGTGAATATCCTTTCTTTCCGTCTATTAAATTATAACATTTCTCAAATAATAAAAGCTGAGGGCAAAAATAGTAAAGGGTTCCACTTTGAGGTGCTTTACTTAAAATACGTATCGAATAAGCGGAGATTTTTCCGTTAGATGCAGAATGGAGCTCGTTTCGGGGTAAATTAGGGGAGATTTTCCGCTTATGCAAAGCAAAATCTCCCCTTTTCGAAATTTCAAAGCCAGTAGGAGGAATTTCTCCGTCTATTGTAAGCTATTTTTAATAATAATTATTAATTAAGCGGAATTTCTCCGTCTATTTCAGCTCGAGTGCGGACCCTGTTATTCTCTTATGCCACCCTCATACAATACTTCAAAATATCGATTAACAGCATTACCCGCTTCATTGGTAGCTGTTATTCTATAAAAATTATAGGCTGGACTTTTTTCATTGAATACAAGGTGCTTTTCAAATGAACTAGTTAAGGATTCCGTCACTTCATCCCCAAATCCAGAAGCACCAAATAGTAAGAAATCTGCATCTGAACGACCTTTAAAAGTGATGGTATGATCGCCTTCTGGTAGAAGTGTTACCAAATTAACAGGACTCTCAATTGTTAATTGAGGAAGCGTAGTAATTGGTGCTTCCTTGAACGAAAGGCCTTTAAGCGTAAATTCGTAGGTAAGAAGTGACGGATCTTCCGGTGATTCGATAGGATTGGAAGTGACAACAAACATGTAGTCACCTGCAGGTAATACATCTCCATTACCATACATGGATCCCCAATTTTGATCAGTAATGATAAAATCTGAACCATCTGTATTCGGTCCCCAAGTTACATGAATTGTGCCTTTTTTGGTGGTAGAAAAATGATAATAATGTGTTTCAAGGTCTCGATATATATTTCCTTTCCATTGAACACTTGTGATTTTCTTTTTTTCTTTAACTTCTTTTGTTACCTTTTCCTCTGCCTTTGCAGAAAGATCCAATACCGGGACAGCTTTTGGAGGTAAGAAACTTGGTGTTAGAAATAGCAATACCATAAATAGTCCGATCCCTATTAGTAATAATATTCTTGTTTTTAACATTCCGCCTTGCACCCTTTCCTAACAATAAATGGGTGGTTGATCCGCTGCTATGTTGTTTGCTGTATCTGTTTTCACTATTAAGGTAGACGGGACTTTTTTTATAAATGTTACATATTTCCATAAAAATAACACAAACATTGAGTTTGTCTCTGTTTCAAACGTGTAATAGTCCTTCTTTACATAAAAAACACTTCTCCCAATTTAGAAGAAGTGTTTGTGTACATTACTTTTTCTCCTCAAAGTAATCTGTAAATTCTTTCGTATCTGTTAAGTCTTTATTTTTATAATAAGGATTATCCACTGTAGAATCCTCTGGATCTAAATTTGTTTTAATAACTAACATGGGTGCTTCTGTATGTTTGGCGATTACACGATCATCTAATTGTTCAAAATCAGGTAGTTTATCGCTTCCAGGTTTTCTTGGTACCACGGTCACACACCTCCTAATGATAGGATGCTTTAAAGAATCAGAACTATGTACGAAAATATTTTGTTAGGTAAATACTATTGTTAAAAGGCATAGGAGGGAATAAAGTTTGGGAGCAATTCAAAGAAATGGCTGGACGTTTGAGACCGAATTTAGTGTGATTAAACAAAAGGGTTCGATTCAAGTGTATCATCATGGTGATTTTAAAGAAGAAATTACCTTTGATTTTCACGGGAATTTTCCGAACCACGATGAAATAGAAAAGATCGTCGATATCTATTGTGAAAGCCACCATATTTAATATTGGTTTTTTATGGTACGTAACTAAATGAAAAAGTAGGAAATAATATGAACGATAACCTTGAAAGGGAGGGATTTTCTATGTCTTTAGAATGGTTTGACCGAGTAAGTGGCGAATTGCAGGATCATCTAGAGTCTATTTGTGATAAGTATGATCAAGTAGGTCATATGTCTGTTGATCGTGGTGCAAAACATCCACGAATGGAGTTTTACGTAGAAACAGAAGACGATGATCGAGAGTATTTCTGTACCCTTTATTTCGATCCACATAACGAAGAGTTCTATATTGATTCCATTGATGTAGAGCTTGGGCAAACGTCAAAAACAATCCTTGCTGATATCGAGGACATAATTGATGCGGTCCATGAAAGTTTGCATGACTTTATGAATGATGATGATTTCGATGATGACGATTACTACGAAGTGGACGACGACGAAAATGACGATGTTGAAGTTGATTATGTTCTCATGGACGATGAAGATGAAAGCGATGATATACTAGAACAGGTTGATGTTGAGTGGGAAACACCTGAAGTGACGGCCTTTATGTACGAAGATGAAATTGAAGTTTCCTACCAGTTCGGTATTGTCCAAGAGACAGGGGACGGTGTTCTTCGCAGAGTGAACAGAATTTGGACAGATGACGACGAATTAATAAAAGACGAAACCAATTTTATCTTCTCTAAAGAGGAAGCTAGTACGATTATTGCCATGATCGCGAGCCATATGGATTCCTTAAGCGACTTTAACTATGACCGGTAAGCAGCCAGCTAGATCACTCGATTTGAGTGATCTATTTTTTAGCTCAACCGGTTCTTGCTTATATTTTTTTATTTATTAATTCATCTGCAAACGTTAAAACGGCTTGGCCATTACAAGTTCCGTAGTGCATGGGTTGGTTGAATCATATCTATCGGTAACTGCAATCCCTCTTTTTTGGCTAATCTTTGAAAGTCAGGAAGTAAATAGCGTACCTGTGGAGCCACAAGTAACACATCCGCTTTTCGTAAATGTTCTAAATGTCGCTCAACTTCTCCTACACCAATTGCCCAAATACGATAGGCATCCTCTCCGTATTGCTTCGCAACTTCCTGCATTTTTGTAACCAATAAACTTGAGGAAAATCCCCCACCACAGCATAAAAGAATATGTTTCATTGTTAATAAGCCTCTTTCTTTTTATAATATTAAGTGATATTACCGATTTAGCGCACTCACTGATATTTATACTCTCTTCTTCTCCGGCATGTATTTCACCCATTTTTTTTGCTTAAAGCTTGCACCTAAATAGGCTACAAAGGAAGCTGCTGATATTCCCACTCCTATTTTCCAAATGAAAGGGTTCATTACATACAACCCAAACCCTACACCCATTAATCCAACTAACAAAAGCTGAAACATTTGCTTTTTATGATTTTCTTGAGTAATAAATAGGAACTTTCGTCTTTGTTCGGTTTCCTTTAATTGCTCGAGCTTTTGTGGTGTTTGAAGAAATTCATTGGCTGAGTGAAGTACTTTAAAGATCGGTTGTGATTGAAGCCACTGCCAGATAAAGGTCCATTTATTACTTTGGTTCCTAAGCCAATCCATAAACACTGGTTTCCCAAGATCTAGTGGTTCTTCTTCTGGAGCCACGTTTCGTAGAATCCCCTCTATTGTTCCAACAGACCGTGCTAAAAACACGAAACTTGTAGGTACCTGAATGGGAAGGGCTTGAATTATGTCGTTCATTTCTAATTTTAAAGCAAGTAGGTCCATATTTTTCAACTCGCTCATTTGAAAGGACAAGAGCTCAGATAAAAGCCTCTCCATTGCTTGAGTATCCGCATCTGGCAGTAAGAATCCTAATTGTGCCAAACACTCTACTGCCTTTTTGTAATTCTTGGCTAAGAATGCCTCAATAAGTGCTTGAAAATAAGAGGCATCTCTTTTACTGATTTTTCCTACCATTCCAAAATCTAATAAAATAATTTTTCCTTCCTGACTAATCATCACATTTCCCGGATGAGGATCTGCGTGAAAATAACCCGGTTCTAACCATTGTGGCAGGAAGAGTTCAATGAGTTTTTGAGCGATTTCTTTACGACTGATTTCTACCTGTTTTAACCCTTCGACATCGGTCAGTTTTATTCCTTCTACCCATTCCATGACAAGCACCTTTTTCGTACAGAGCTCCGGAAATACATTTGGTATTTTAACTGTATCATGATCACTAAATCGGTTGGAAAATGATTGTAGGGCCTCTAACTCTTTTGCAAAGTCTAGCTCCCTTTCAATCACTTCTCTTAGTTCCTTATATAACATTTGAAAATTAATAAATCCTTTCGGTACCGGGACAAAATGGTCAGCGAACCAAATGATCATTCCTAGTGTCCGAAAATCGATTTGAACGATAGATTGTATGTTTGGACGCTGAACTTTTACAGCCACCTTTGTTCCATTCTTTAACAATGCTTGGTACACTTCTCCGATAGAGGCCGATGCAATCGCCTCTTTTTCAATAGATTCAATATGCTGGTAAATAGAGCCTCCCCATTCTTTTTCAAGGATTTTCTCTATATCCTCCCATTTTGACGGCGGTACATGATCAGTCAAGTCCTCCATTTGTTTGATAAATGCATGTGGAAGTAAATCTGAACGAATACTTAATATTTGACCAATTTTAATCAATAAACCTTCTAATTCGAACAGGGTTTTCCGAAACCGCTCACCAATCTTCCCCCAAAGCTTTTCCCACTCTGATTCAGGCTTTCTTCGTAGCTTGTACCAGTAGATTTGCAGAAAAATAGTAAATGCTAGAGACAACACCTTTGTCATACGAATGAACTTACTTTGAACTTTCATTCCCGATCCTCTCGTTTCCCTTTAAGAGTAAAAAATGAGTACTATTTGGGAAATACTCTCCCTTTTGAAATCCAAAACTTACATAAAATCGATCTGCTTCCATTGTGTCTGTATGTAAAACAATGACATGAAAATGTAGATCAGCTTTAGAGAGGATTAATTCTAATAATAATTTCCCTACCCCCATCCTTCTATATCTTTTTCTTACATAAAACCTTCGCAGCCTTCCAATGCTAGGTTGCTTTGAAAAGGGGTCTTGATTTAGTCCACCTATTGCCACAAGTCCTCCATTTAAAGCAAAAACACCATATAGCGCTTCACCAGATAGAGAAAAACGGTTGTCACCAGTTTCATAGTCATTAACTAACCTTTTTACAAAATTGAACCCCTCTTTTTTACTCTCTGATATCAAAGCATTGATATCTACTTGAGAAAGATTGTTTATTTTACGAACCTCAAACATTTCTAAGCTCCTCCAATAACTTCCAATATGTTCTGGGACCACCGTTTACAATTACAGCATGCTTAGGTACTTGAAATAAGACTAGAAAGAAAACGAGTATATCAACTGAAGAGGCCAATGAATTTAGTAGCACTAGTATTTTAATAGGAGTTGATAAAAGACCTAACCAACCTAGCACCAATGGTAATAGGATGGAGAGGAGCAAATAAGGAGCAATCGAGATGATAAGAAACCTAATTTTACTCATTTTCTCTTCTGTGATTACAAAACCGCCAAACCAACTAAGTCCTATATATGTTATTTTCGACTTATGAAAATTAGGAATAAAAACTAAATGTAATATCTCATGGATCACAACCAAGAGCCATAGAGCTCCAACATAAATTAAGTTGAAGTTTATTTCTACACCGTTATCTGATATTCCAAATTCCTTTAAAGTTAAAGGAGAAAATAGAGTCACAATCGAAATCGTTATCCAACCATTTAAAAACATAAACGGCAATGAAAGTAAAATAGAACTCCATACATTTTTCGGTTCTCGTAGAGCAATCCAGCTTTTGGTAAGCAACTCTCTCTCGACAGATTCATCAAAAATTGGGTATTTTCGACTGATTTTCATCTATACCCTCCCTCTATAAATGTTGATTTAGCAACAGTTTAACCCGTTGCTGGGGTGTCAAAAAAATATTTTTCGACACGTTCCCTAACAATATTTTTATATTATGTGAATCTATTCCAATACATGGGTACGCTACGCGGTCACTACTGGGTAATAGTGGTAAGTAGTGTTAGGGAATTATTTGATGCACAATGGATCTCTGCGTAACTTATGATGACGTACCCT
>NZ_JBHLUU010000119.1:0-72334 GCF_042433785.1 Robertmurraya beringensis
CTTCAGACCCTCCGCACGAATCCTCACGGACTTCGCACTGTCTGTCAGCTAATACTTCCCGACTGAACGGCGGTTGTATTCGGGACTTTCACCCTATAGCGAAGCGTGCTGCCACACGCACAAAAGGGTGTCCCTAAACTTAGGAACACCCTTTTGTCATTATAGAATATGCTTGTCAATCAATTGAACTAATTCAGCTATTTCAGGTTTACTAACCTGTGCGTTTGCACCAACCATTTGCCCTTTATGACGAAGATCATCGGTAATTAACGAAGAAAAGATAATAACTGGCAATTTAGCCGTTTGACTATTTTCTTTTATTCTTCTTGTAAAATGATGTCCATCCATTTGTGGCATTTCAATATCTGTGATAACGAGTTGAACTTCATCTGTTATGCTTTTCCCTTGAGAAGTGATGGCTTCTAAATATTGAAGGGCATCTTTTCCATTTTCAAAAAACTCAATATTGGTAAACCCTGCTTCATTTAGTGTGTCATGAAGAAGCTTTCTTAATAGTGGTGAATCCTCTGCAACTACCAATTTCTTTGTTGATCTCTCTCTTTGACCAAGCTTTTTAACTTGTTGTACGTTAATCCCTGTTTCTGGGTTAATTTCAACTACAATCTTTTCAAAATCAAGTAGTAAGATCATTTCACCATGAAGCTTTACAACTCCAATTATTTGACTCTCAGGACCTTGATACATTTCTGAAGGCTTTTCAATTTGGTCCCAAGAAATACGGTGAATTTGTGTAACAGTATGAACATGAAAGACAATTTTTTGTTTGTTAAATTCAGCAACAATAAACTTATCCTGTTCGGGAGATTGTGAAGGAGGGAAACCTAATGCATTAGCCACATTCACTACTGGTAATACTTCCCCTCTTAGCTCAATGATTCCTTCTACATGGGGATGGGAATGAGGTACTTGGGTAACTTGAACGGCATTTATTATTTCTTTCACTTTAATCACATTAATCCCAAATTTATTTTTGCCAATACTAAATTCAACAATTTCTAGTTCATTTGTTCCACTTTCTAATAAAATTCCCTTTTTATTATCCATTAACGGTTCGACCCCTTTTGGCTAGCATTATATCTGTGTTAGCATACAAATACTATACCACGAAACGGTCTAATTAACAGTTAACTTTCATATAAAATATGTTACTTTTCTACCATCTTTAGACAACTAGCATACTATGAAAGTAACACGTCTATTTGATTTTTATGATGATAGTCATGCTGAATGAAGTCTACAAAATATTCACGTATTAATATGAAAATTCAGAGGAATTTTTCACTCTTCTTCCTTCACATGATAAAATAAACCCATAGGAGAGTGATCACTTGGAACATTTGATTAATTCAAAAGTAAAAAACATTGAAATATCAGGAATTCGTAAGTTTTTTAATATGGTTGCAGGTACAAAGGATATGATTTCGCTTACGCTTGGCCAACCAGACTTCCCAACCCCAGAGCATGTGAAAGAAGCAGGAAAAAAAGCAATTGATGAAAATTTCACTACATATACTCATAATGCTGGATACATAGAACTGCGAACAGCAGCTGCCCAATTTGTTCAAACTAAATACGATTTATCTTACAATCCGAACGATGAAATTATTATTACCTCGGGAGCTAGCGAAGCGATAGATATTACGTTTCGGACCATTTTAGAAGAAGGCGTGGAGGTTATTTTACCAGGACCCGTATATCCTGGCTATGAACCAATTATCAAATTATGCGGAGCTCGGCCTGTATATGCGGATACAAGAGAAAACAACTTTCGAATGACCGCGGACATTATTAATAACTACATAACAGATAAAACTCGTTGTATCGTCTTACCTTATCCGTCTAACCCTACTGGAGTGAGCTTAACTAAGGAAGAATTAAGCGCTATTGCAGAATTACTAAAAGACAAAGAAATCTTTGTATTAGCAGACGAAATCTACAGTGAATTAGTATTTGACCATAAACATTTCTCAATTGGCACGATTTTAAAAGAAAAAACGATCGTTATCAATGGTCTTTCAAAATCACATTCGATGACCGGTTGGAGAATCGGTATGCTTTTTGCTCCTAGTTCTATAACTGAACATATTTTAAAAGTACATCAATATAATGTCTCTTGTGCTTCCTCTGTTTCTCAAATGGCTGCACTAGAGGCACTTACTGCGGGCATAAATGATGCTGTTGAGATGAAACAATCCTATATGGAACGAAGAGAATATGTATTTGAGAGATTAACCACCATGGATTTGTCAGTTGTGAAACCAGATGGAGCCTTTTATTTCTTTGTGAAGCTTCCAGAACCGTTTACCAATTCGTTTGACTTTGCCCTACAATTAGTTCGAGAACGAGGCGTAGCTGTCGTACCCGGAAGCGCATTTTCACCCCTTGGTGAGGGCTATATACGAATCTCATTTGCTTACTCAATGGATGTACTTACTGAGGCATTGAATAGGCTCGAGGCATTTTTAAAGGATCATCAGTCATAAAAGTGAAACCCAAGCTCTAATTCAAGCTTGGGTCTCATTTATTTCCAGTTTTTATATAGAGCCTGTGTGCCACTATTTTCCTCGCCTTGTTCCGCTAATTTTTCGTATAGCGATTTGGCAAGAGATAAACCAGGAGTCATCATTCCCATTTGTTCCGCTTCACTTAATGCAATGGTCATATCTTTAATAAAGTGTTTGATATAAAACCCTGGAGAAAAATCCCCTTCTATAATTCTTGGTGCAAGATTTGAAAGAGACCAGCTTCCTGCTGCTCCAGATGAAATACTTTTAAGTACCGTTGTCGGGTCAAGCCCAGCCTTTTCCGCGTATACCACTGCCTCACAAACACCTAGCATATTAGATGCAATCGCAATCTGATTACACATTTTAGTATGCTGACCAGCTCCAGCACTTCCTTGATACACGATATTACTTCCTAACACCTGAAAAATAGGGTTTAATGCTTCAAAAACCTCTTGATCTCCTCCAACCATTATGGAAAGCTTGCCTTCTCTCGCACCAATATCTCCACCTGATACAGGAGCGTCTACAGCATAGATTCCCTTTTTCTTAGACTCGTTATTTATTTTTTTAGCTAATGTAGGTGTGGAGGTCGTCATATCTATTAAGAAAGAACCGGGTCTCGCTGTATGTACAATTCCTTTTTCTCCGAGATATATTTGTTCAACATCTGATGGATAACCCACCATTGTTATGATAATATCAGCCTTTTTAGTCATAGCTTCTGGTGATTCAATCCAAACTACATTATCATCTAAAATATCTAGCGCTTTTTCTTTTGTACGGGTATAGGCAACAACCTCGTAACCTGCTTTTACTAGATTTCTCGCCATACTTTTCCCCATGACACCTAAACCAATAAATCCGATTGTGCTATTTGCCTTCAGTTCCATACTCACTTCTCCCCGTTAGAAATAAGTAGTATTTTATCACTTATTACCAATTTGATCAAAGAAATGACTATAGCTGAGTTTGAAAGTTCTGGACATACCCTGAAACGATCATATCCTCTTCATTAAAAATCTGTACCTTGACTGCATTTTTTTGCTGAATCATCTCTTCTAATACAAATGTATGTAAGTCAATTTGTAAAGGGATAGGATCCATTGATAAATAAATTTCCTCCTGATTTCCTAAATGCAGTAGTTTTCCATCATGAACATATTGGTCACCGTAATATATTTCTGTTGTTCCTAACGCTTTTGCCAACTGTTTATTTTCGATTAAGACCTTTACTTTGTACATTTCTTCTTTAGAAAATAATCGTTCATCAAATTTAAACCGAAACTGAAGTTCATTATTTTTTGTAAGTAATACATCTGCATAATGATTAATAAACGATTGTTTTTGGCTTCCATCACATCCTACTAAAATAAGTGAACAACACAATACGAAAATGGCTTTCTTCATGATCGTCCTCCTTTATCACCTACCATTGCCTAGAAAGGTAATATATAAACGGGTAATAATTAAAGTTTACAATTCATCCTTATTTGACTGCAGAACTCCATTCATTTTACAATCAAGGAAGAAGGGAGAGATATTATGTATTATAAAGAACTGTATGTTTTTAACTCCTCCAAACCAACCAAAGCAATTATTCGCACGTATACAAAAGACGACTTTCAAGAATTAATTCGGATTCAACAGGAGGCGTTTCCTCCCCCCTTTCCTTCTGAGCTTTGGTGGAATGAAGAGCAGTTAACCAATCATGTCGAACTGTTTCCTGAAGGAGCATTATGTGTAGAAGTAGAAGGTGTGATATGCGGTTCGATCACAGGATTGATTACCAATTTTGATAAAAACCATCCAAGCCATACTTGGGAGGAAGCAACTGATAATGGATACATTACTAACCATGCTGAAAGTGGTAATTCCTTGACATAGTCGATATCTGCATTTCACCCTCTTATCGAAAACTAGGGTTAGGAAAATGGCTTATGCAGTCCATGTATGAAACAGTGGTTCAACTTAAGCTCGAGCGATTGCTAGGAGGAGGACGGATGCCCGGGTATCATAAGCATGCGGATCAACTTTCGGTAGAGGAATATGTTGAGAAGTTGATAATAGGAGAATTACAGGACCCTGTTATCACCTTTTTATTGAGATGTGGAAGAACACCTGTCGTAGCTGTAAAGGATTATTTAGAGGATGAACATTCGTTGAATTACGGACTTCTGATGGAATGGAACAATCCTTTCTTATCAAAAAGACCCAACTGATATGAATCAGTTGGGTCTCTTTTTTTAGCGTTGAGTTGCTTTCGCTACTGCTTCTAACACTTCTTCCGTCGTGCTCATTTGAAGCACTTCTGAAGCTAATGTTTCCATATCTGATTTTGACAGGTTACGGATTTGAGAACGTGCTTTTAGGATAGATGTTGCACTCATAGAGAACTCATCTAAACCTAACCCGAGAAGAACAGGGATCGCTTGCTCGTCGCCCGCCATTTCTCCACACATTCCAGCCCACTTGCCTTCTTTGTGTGCAGCGTCAATAACCATTTTTACTAAGCGTAAAATAGCTGGATTGTATGGCTGATACAAGTAAGATACTCTCTCGTTCATACGGTCTGCAGCCATTGTGTATTGAATTAAGTCATTTGTTCCAATACTGAAGAAATCAACTTCCTTAGCAAATTGATCTGCAATAACAGCAGTAGAAGGGATTTCTACCATGATTCCAAGTTCAATTTTCTCAGAAACAGCTACTCCTTCAGCTTGAAGCTTTTGACGTTCTTCTTCAAGAATGGCTTTTCCTTGACGGAATTCAGAAAGTGTTGCAATCATTGGGAACATAATTTTTAGGTTTCCATATACACTTGCACGAAGAAGTGCGCGAAGTTGCGTACGGAACATGTCTTGCTCTTCAAGACATAAACGGATCGCACGGAATCCTAAGAATGGATTCATTTCCTTCGGTAAGTTTAAGTAAGGAAGCTCTTTGTCTCCACCAATGTCTAATGTACGAACAACAACTGGCTTTCCATCCATTCCTTCTAGAACAGCTTTGTACGATTCAAACTGCTCTTCTTCAGTTGGAAGTTGGTCACGACCCATGTAAAGGAATTCAGTACGGTAAAGTCCCACACCTTCGCCACCATTGTTAATAACACCTTTAAGATCTTTAGGTGTTCCAATATTTGCAGCAAGCTCCACATGGTGACCATCAGAAGTAACCGTTTGCTCGTTAACAAGCTTTGCCCACTCAGCTTTTTGTGCTTCAAAAGCAGCGTGCTCAGACTTGAAACGTTCAACTTCCTCAGCAGTCGGATTAATATAGACTTGTCCATTTAATCCATCTACAATTACAAGATCGCCGTTTTGGATTTCTTCTGTTGCAGTTTTAGTACCTACAACTGCAGGAATTTCCATAGAGCGGGCCATAATTGCAGAGTGAGAAGTTCTACCTCCGATGTCAGTTGTAAAGCCTTTCACAAATTGACGGTTTAGCTGTGCAGTATCTGATGGTGTAAGATCTTCAGCAACGATAATAACTTCTTCTGAAATCATACTAGGGTTAACAAGTTGTACACCTAGTAAATGAGAAAGAACGCGCTTTGTTACGTCGCGAATATCAGCAGCTCTTTCCTTCATGTATTCATTGTCCATTGACTCAAACATCGCTACAAACATATCCGCTGTTTCTTTTAAAGCAAATTCAGCATTTACTTTATCTGTTTTAATTTTATCTTCAATTGGAGAAACAAGCTCTGGATCACTTAGTACGAGCAAATGCGCTTCAAAAATAGCTGCCTTATCAGCACCTAATTCTACTTTTGCCTTTTCTCTAATACCTTCAAGTTCAACCTTTGATTGATCAAGTGCCGCACGGAAACGATCAATTTCAACTGTATCGTTGTCGATTGACTTTTTTGTAAAGGTTAAATCAGGTTCTACCAAACGGTATGCTTTTGCGATTGCTATTCCGCTAGATGCAGCAATTCCATTTAAAAAGTTCATTTTTATGCTAAACCTTCTTTTTTCAAAGTTTCTTCAAGACTAGCTAGTGCTTCTTGCTCATCTCCACCTACTGCAGAAATAGTAATGTCAGCTCCTTGTCCAACTCCTAGAGACATAACACCCATGATTGACTTAAGGTTTACTTTTTTCCCTTTGTACTCAAGGTTAATATCAGCATCGAACTTGCTAGCTGCTTGTACTAATAATGTTGCAGGACGAGCGTGAATTCCTGTTTCAGCTATAATTTTAAATTGTTTTTCTGCCATGGTTAATCAAACTCCTTTTTCCTATACATATATTTGCTAAGATGTTTCTCGTTAATTGTCTAATTCCTTCACTTTACCTATTCAATCCGACATTGAAAAATATACAGCATACTTTAGTATTTTTTCCACTGTCGTTTTTATTCATTAAATATAGATAGTTAACGCCGACTAAAGTTCTTAGGGTTATCAGACAATCGACATCTCAAAAAAAAGAATAGCATTTCCTTAGCGTGTATACAATGAAAAAGCCACAATTGTAGAGGAAATTTCACAGTTTTTTTATTTAACCGCTTACATTTTTACTCATAATATTCAAATTTTCCAACATGAGTTAGAATGGTAAATATTATCCAATAAAGTGGGTGTTTGATAAAAATCGTGGAAATAAAATACTTGTAATCAATAAATGGTAAATGTATGATTTTAGTAATCAGTTATTTGTTACATTTTCTTACAAGGTGATAAACGTGATTTATAAAAGACAAGAGGCCTTTAGATTTCAATTTCAACAGCCTATTCATGGAACATTTAAAATTGTAAGCATAAATGGAAAGCAAGGGGATGTTAAATCCGCAATTGCTTATATAGTAGATATTAGCCCAAATGGGATCAAATTCAGATCACCGATTAATTTACCCATTGAACAAAATGATTTTTTGCTAGAGATTTCATTTTTATTAGCTGACCGATTCATTAATGTGCTTGGAAAGCCAAAATGGAAAAAGACCGAAGGCAAAATGTGGGTATACGGATTTACTGGTTTAGATGATAAGGAAACCAAAAAAGAAATCGTCAACGTCCTTAAAATTTATACAAAAATGGTTCACAATGAATCAAAAAATCAAGACTAGAAAGCTACCTAACTTTGGTAGCTTTTTACTTACTCCTCGTAAATCATCTTTTTCGTCATTCCTCCATCAATGGTCATATTTATACCAGTAATGAAATCATTATTCGGGTCACATAAGAATATACATCCTCGCGCAATGTCACTTGGCTTACCAACCCTTTTAGAAAAATGCTGTGAATGGTCGATTTCACGAAGCTCATCGTAATGATTCGTTTCTATCCAACCTGGACTTATACAATTGACTCTCACTTTCTTTTCAGATAATGTAGCTGCTAATGCATGGGTCAATGCTACAATTCCACCTTTTGATGCTGCATATGCTTCCGAATGTGGTTCGGACATATTGGCCCTAGTTGAAGAGATATTAACGATCGATCCTCCTTCTTCAATCACCTTGGCAACCTCCCTCGAACAGAGGAAAACACCCTTTAAATTGGTATTTATTACTCTATCCCACTGTTCCACGGTCATTTCGTAGAAATTTGAAAAAGAGGAAATACCTGCATTATTAATCAGAATATCGACTCGACCGTATCTCTCCATTACAAAAGTAACCAAAGAAACAACTGATTGCTCGTCTGAAACATCAGTTTCAAAAAAACTTACCCTCTCACAATTATATTTCTTCTCTGCTTGCTTACCATTTTCTGTATTGTAATCAGCAATAACTACCTTTGCACCAGCTTCATAAAAAGCACGAACAATTCCTGCACCAATCCCACTGGCACCACCTGTAATAATTACGATTTTTTCATTATACATATTTGTCCACCTTTCCCTAGCTTCTAGGTTCTTGTAAGTACTGATAAATCACACCCCCACTTCTTTGGGCAATCCCTCTGAAATGTTTAAAATCTTCCAAAGTTACAATCACAGCCCTTACATCTAGGAATACTTCTTTATTTACATTCCACTCATTTATTTGTCCACTTCTTAATTTTTCAATCATTTCTAAAATCAAATCTTTTTCCAAATACAATCCCCCCTTATAGATTTATTATATATAAAAGATAAAGGGTTTCAAAATCGACTATACATTCTCTTAAAAACTATTAATATAATAAATAATTATTAAAATTTACAAAAAATTCTTTACGTACAGGAAAAAGTAGTGCAAAATGTTTATAATATCGTCATCTGGAAAGAAAAGGAGAGAGCGACATTGAAAAGAGCTGAAGTGGGGAACGTGATCGAATTTAGAGACGGGTTACAGGGAATTGTTGAAAAAGTAAACGAAAATTCAGTAATTGTAGACCTTACTTATATGGACAATTATCGGGATCTTGAATTAGACCAAAGAACTGTTGTAAATCATAAAAACTATAAGGTTATTAAAGAATCTTCATTTTAGAAACGAACTAATTGGAAGCGCATTCTACATGTTTAGTAGCATCCTTTTTTGTCTCGAAAATAAAAATAGGTTATAATGTGGGAAACCTCTTATGTAAGAGGTTTCTTCTTTTTTTCAATAAATGTAAGACCATGCTTTAGGAAAGGAGCCATAATATGCTTCAGAAAAAATTGGATGCAAGAATAATTTTCGGTATTTTACTTGCCCATGTATTGTTATTCATTACTTTTCAAGAAAAAAATGTGTTTTGGTACCTATTCACAGCTTCGATGCTGTTTCTAATTACTTACACCATTCTTCAAGAGGAAATGGATGACCAGCAACCCATTCAAATTTATTTGACGTATGGTGTGTTATCAGGAGTAAGTTTATTTGGCTTATTTTACCTAGGTAATATCATCATACATATCATTGATCTTCCGTTAAAAGGATCGGTTGCTAAGCTTTATAAACAAATGTCTCCTACTCAAATATGGCAATACATCGTCTTATTTCTTATCATCATTCCTGGGGAAGAAATCTTCTGGCGAGGATTTATTTTAAAACGACTTATTGGACGGTTAAAAATCCTACCGAGTATTTTGCTATCAACTTTATTATATACTTCTGTCAACATATACTCAGGGTCAAGCCACCTGATCCTCGCTTCAATTGTTGCCGGTCTAGTTTGGTCAAGCCTCTACGTTTGGAAGAGGAGCATTCCTTTACTAATTGTTTCACACCTTGTATTTGATTTATTTTTGTTAGTCCTGCTTCCATTAAGTTAGATTGGCTATGTAACCTTTCTAAACCACTTCCGTCTATTATGATAAGACTCTCAAATAAACAATTAGGAGGATATGTAAGTGAAATTTATTAATTTGTATATAACCATTGGCTTACTCGCTGCAGTGTTAACAGCCTGTGGAACTGGAGAAACCAGCCTAGAGGAAGCCAAAAATGGGACATCCCCACAACAGGAAAACGTAGAACCGGAAAAAGATTCGCTTCAAGAGGATAATAATGAAGAAACGGATCCATCGGATACAATGATTCGCCTTCTTGAAAATAATTTAACCTATACACTAAATGGAGAAACAAAAGAACAAACAGCATTTTTAAAACATAGTGATAATCAAGGATATTCAATGTATATCCTTCCAGATTATGAACTAACAGCAGAAGAACCAAATAAGGACGTAGTCATGCTTTCAAATGATGGTGAAATTTTTATGAGGGTCGAACTCTTACCAAAGGATGTGGACTGGGATTCTACTGAACAGACGGCGGTCGAACAGTTACAGGCTGTAGCTTCTGAAGTAAATGAAATCAACCCACCGGAGCTTGAGTTTTTTGCAAATAGTAAGGTGTATGAAGCTAGGATAAATGAAGAGGTTATTACTTCTTACCTGGTTAAAAACAATGAAGGAGTAATCAAACTAACCTCTTTCACAAAAGAATCTTTAGATTATCGCGACTCATTTATAAAAATGGCAGAAACCATAGTTAACGAAGCCAAATAAGACTCGGAGATTTTTTCCGAGTCTTATTTTTTGACGGAATCCAGAGGCTTCATCCACAAAAGAACAATAAATATGATCGTGACGTAACCAAATATCGGGTATAGGTAGGAAAGCAATGTTCCATAATTTACAAAACTACCTAAGTATGAAATGACAAAAATAATGCATACCCAAACAATGCTAGGAAGTTTTAAGTAATGATTGAGTTGCTTCTCAAGACCATATACATTACCAATAACGGATGTAAAAATCTCTCCATAAATAATCAGTACATAAATCCAATAAAAACCATAAGCTAGATCTTTCATAATAGCAGCCATTGGTATCTCGTATATTTCTAAATTAGGGAGCATGATTAATGTCGCATGACTAGAAAGCAGAATAAGCGTTAACGCAGCACCCCCAATAATTCCCCCCCACTTTACCGTATCTTCATCTTCTATTTCTGCTGCAACTGGGACAAGCACCGCTTGGGCAAGCCCAATATTAAAAGCCGTATAGGAAAACGGGTTAACAACAGACTTCCATCCATCGTCAGCCGGAGGAATAAACAAAAGCTGTTCAAGAAAATGAGGTTGCTGAATCGTAACCAAAAATAACATAAAACTAAAACAAATCATCATCGGTACCACAAAAGTATTAACGGCAAATAAACCTTTGGTTCCAACAATCATGACGATAAAAGAAAGAGCTATCGTTAGCATGATTCCTAAACTTCTCGAAAGACCTAGCTGCTCCTGAAAAACGGCACCGGCACCGCTTAACATAACAGCACTCACTCCGAGTAACATGAATAACATTAAAATATTTATAGCCCCGCCTAAATAAGGGCCGAACAAAAATGTATTTAACTCCTGATATGATTTAGCTCGCATTCTTGCTGCTAGCCGCATGAGTTTAGAGCCTAAAAAGATAAAAATATAACCACTAATTAAAATCCCTATTAGTCCAATAAAACCAAATCGGGAGAAAAACTCTACGATTTCCTTTCCTGTGGCAAACCCAGCACCTACAACAGTTCCTACGTAAACTGCAGCAAGCTGAAGCGCTGCCCCCCACTTCTTTTTCACCCCATCTCCCCCCTTCCTTTTAATTATATGAAAAGAAGGACAAACAATGACGAGCTTTTTCAGGATGAAAAGAATATCAACCATCCTTGGAACAATCTTACAAAAAAAATGTAATCAAAATACTTGAAAGTCAAAAAAGGTCAAAGTATAATCAAAATACAAAAGGTCAAAGTTAGTCAAAGTCAACTTTAAAAATAGGAGGAGAAATGTATGCTTTGTCAAACATGTCAAATAACAGAAGCAACTATTGCTGTAAGAATGACGATTAATGGGAATGAAAATCAACTACATCTTTGTCAAAGCTGCTTCCAGAAGGAGCGCGACAAGATGTTATCAACTTTGGGACCAAACCTATCTGGTTTTCAACCTTTCCCCCCTTTCGAATCATTCTTTCAACCTATGAATATGAATCAAAAAGGCAAACCACAAAGAAATATGGAGACTCCACAGAAAAACACTGGGAACGGGGGCTTCATTGATCAATTCGGACGAAACTTAACGACAATGGCACAGGCTGGTTTAATTGATCCAGTGATTGGCCGTGAAGAAGAGGTTAACCGTGTCATTGAAATCTTAAATAGAAGAAATAAAAATAATCCTGTCTTAATAGGTGAACCTGGTGTTGGTAAAACAGCCATTGCAGAGCACCTGGCAGTTAAGATTGCTGAAGGAAATGTTCCAAACAAACTTAAAAACAGCCAAGTTTACCTTTTGGATGTAGCTTCTTTAGTATCAAACACAGGTATCCGTGGCCAATTTGAAGAGAGAATGAAAGAAATAATCCTTGAGCTTCAGCAAAAGAAAAATATTATCCTATTTATTGACGAAATTCATCAGTTAGTTGGTGCCGGGAGTGCAGAAGGCTCGATGGACGCTGGGAATATATTAAAGCCAGCATTAGCACGTGGCGAACTTCAACTTATTGGCGCAACAACTTTAAAAGAGTATAGAAAAATTGAGAAGGACGCCGCTCTTGAAAGACGTTTCCAACCGGTTCAAGTACAAGAACCAACAATATCCGAGGCGATTGAAATCCTTAAAGGTTTAAAAAGGAAATACGAGGACTATCATGAGGTAGTATTTACAGACGAGGCAATCGTAGCATGTGTGAATTTATCCCATCGATACATTCAAGATCGATTTCTTCCTGATAAAGCGATTGATTTACTTGATGAAGCCGGTTCAAAGCTGAACTTAATATCTAATTATTCTAATAAGGAAGGCATTGAAAATCGCTTGAAGGAAATCGCTATAGAAAAAGAAAAAGTTTTAAAGGAAGAAAAATATGAGCTCGCTGCCAAGCTACGTGAAGAAGAAAAAGAACTTGAGCAACAGTTTTCTCAAGTAGACCTTGATCATAGACCAATGGTAAAAGTAGAGCATATCCATGAATTAATTGAAAAGAAAACTAGAATTCCTGTAGGTAAACTTGAGCAATCTGAACAAGAAAAGCTACAAAAACTTGAAGGTTACTTATCAAATAAGGTAATTGGACAGCAGGAAGCTGTGAAAAAAGTAGTTAAAGCTATTCGCCGAAGTCGAGCTGGTTTAAAAGCAAAAGAACGTCCTATTGGATCCTTCCTATTCGTTGGTCCAACCGGTGTCGGAAAAACAGAATTGTCCAAGTCATTAGCTGAAGAACTATTTGGTTCAAAAAACTCTATGATTCGCTTAGATATGAGTGAATACATGGAAAAGCACAGCGTATCTAAACTAATTGGTTCTCCTCCTGGTTATGTGGGACATGAGGAATCTGGACAGTTAACGGAACAAGTCAGACGAAATCCTTATAATATTATTTTGCTAGATGAGATTGAAAAAGCACATCCAGACGTTCTAAATATGTTCCTTCAAATCCTTGAAGACGGTAGATTAACGGATAGCCAAGGCAGAACAGTCAGTTTTAAAGATACGGTTATTATTATGACTTCCAATGCAGGTGTCGGCCATAAGACGGTAAAGGTTGGCTTTGGAAATGATCATCACGAATTCGAAAGCAATTTATTAGCTACATTAGGATCATACTTTAAGCCTGAGTTCCTCAATCGTTTTGATGCCATTATCGAATTCTCATCATTAAAAGAAGAGGATTTACTTCAAATTGTTGATATTATGATTAAAGACTTAAATAGTATGCTTAAAGAGCAACAGATGGCTGTAACAGTAACTGATGAAGTGAAAAGAAAACTTGCTACCTTAGGTTACTCTCCTTCTTTCGGAGCACGTCCGTTAAGAAGAGTGATTCAAGACCAAATTGAAGATCAAATTTCGGACTTTATTATAAACGATCCTGATTGTAAAGAATTAATCGCGGTTGTAGAGGATGATAAGGTTATTATTAAGAAAGCATAGAAATAGAAAGAGCGGAGCCACATTATGTTGGCTTCGCTCTTTTTCTTATAACTTTTGATCTTCGATTGAGTTTAACCAAGCCTCAATTTCACCTACAACAGATTGTACGCAACCATCTTCAAAAGGTGAAATTAAGTTTGCTGCTTTTACAAGCTCAGTAAAAGGCATGCTACCGCCTAAAGTACAGAGATGTAGATAATCATTCCATGCTTTTTTATGATCCTCTCCAGAACGTTTCCAGAATTGGAATGCACAAATTTGTGCCAAAGTGTAATCAATATAATAGAACGGAGTCGTATAAATATGCCCCTGACGCTGCCAGAATCCGCCCCCCTCTAAGTATTCATTACCATCGTAATCTTTGTGAGGCATGTATTTCTTTTCAATCTCACGCCAAGCTAACTTTCTTTCTTTTGGTGTAGCGGTAGGGTTTTCATACACCCAATGCTGGAATTCGTCCACACTTACCCCATATGGAAGGAATAAAAGGGCTGAGCTTAAATGAGCAAATTTATATTTATCCGTATCTTCCTTAAAAAATAGCTCCATCCATGGCCATGTGAAAAATTCCATACTCATCGAATGAATTTCAGCTGCTTCATATGTCGGCCAATTGTATTCAGGAATTTCAAAATGACTGCTTGAGTACACCTGGAATGCATGCCCTGCCTCATGGGTTAAAACATCAATATCTCCTGACGTTCCATTAAAATTTGAAAAGATAAATGGAGACTTGTAGTTTTCAATATACGTACAATATCCGCCACCAGCTTTTCCTTTCTTTGCCACCAAGTCCATTAAATGATTCTCTACCATATAATGAAAGAACTCGCCTGTTTCCTTTGATAGTTCATCATACATCTTTTGTCCATTTTGAATAATCCATTCAGGATCACCCTTCGGTACCGCATTCCCTGACTTAAACTTGAAGTTTTCGTCATAATACTTGAGAGTATCAACATCAATTCTTTGTCTTTGTCGTTCCTTTAGTTTTGTAGCAATCGGTACAATATAATCTTCCACTTGTTTTCTAAACCCTGCGACCATTTCCGCGTTATAGTCGGTACGATACATACGGTAATATGCTAGTTCAACAAAGTTTTTATATCCAAGTTTTTGAGAAATCTCTGTACGTACCTTGACCAAGTCGTCATAAATACGATCTAACTCACTTTCGTTTTCTGAAAAATAATTAAAACGAGCTTCACTTGCCTTTTTTCTCATACCTCGATCCTTCGATTCTGTAAACGGTTCCATTTGTGCTAATGTCCGTTCTTCTCCCTCGAAGGGAATTTTTGCAGCAGCAAGTAGCTTTGTATATTCCGTCGTAAGTTTATTCTCTTGTTGAAGCAAAGGAATGATTGCAGGAGAGAAAACCTTTAGCTGTGCTTCTGCTAAGGCAAAAAGCTGTTTTCCCCACTTTTCTTCTAGCTCGAGCTTAAAAGGTGAATTTACAAGCGCTTCGTAATACTTTGTAACTAATCCCTCAACACTTGGTTGAATTTCATCCGTATAATCTTGTTCCGCCTTGTAAAACTCATCATTCGTATCGATTGAATGGCGAATATAAACGAGGTTAAACATCGTGCCTAAATCATTACGTATTTTATTTATTTCTTTCATTGCCTCATTTTGCTCGTTTGCAGAGGCTGCTTTTGAAAAAACCTCTAATGCATCTAAAAATTTCTTTTCAACAACCTCAAAATTAGGTCTCTCATATGTATACTGTTCAAATTGCAAAGTAAATCCCCCTTTGTTTAAAAATTTCGAAAAAATCTCTCTTTTATTATAACTCAGGCGACAAAGAAGCACAAAAAAAACAAGGCACCCCAGTCGATGCCTTTGCTTACTATTATTTCTTATTTTCTATAGATAATCCTAATTTCTTCAGGAGCTCTGTTGCTTGATCTTTTTCATCAGCTGTAAGCTCTTTCATTAATTCATGTATTTTTTGGGCATGGTCAGGAAAAATATCTTCGATAAATTTCTTCCCTTGTTCAGTGATTTGAGCATATGTTACTCTTCGATCACTAGGACAAGCGACTCTAGCAAGTAAAGACTTTTGCTCTAATTTATCCACCACGTACGTAATACTTCCACTCGCAAGGAGGATTTTTTCACCTATTTGTTGTAACGGCTGATCTCCTTTGTGGTATAAAAGTTCAAGAACAGCAAACTCTGTTGGATTAAGTCCATATGTTTGAATAAGTTTATTTACATTTTCATTGACTGACCGATATGCTCTAGATAGCACAATAAAAAGTTTTAAAGATTGACTGATTTCAGCTTCCATGATTCTCATCCCTTTAATATCCAATATTTTTACCTTATTTGATAAAATATTTTTAATTAAGACTATTATAGAAAAACTATCTTTGTTCTGTCAAATTCCCGTTTAATCCGTAATTCCTATAAAAAGCTTACTAATATAGTGATATAATAAGCGAAGCTATGGAAAAAAATTATGTGCTTGGAGTCATTACATGAAAAGACACTTACAAAACCTACTTTTATATAGCCTCATCGTAGTACTACCAACACTAGGTGGCAGTTATATTTTTTCGCAGAGTGAAAAAGAAAAAAACCTGTTAGAGCAAGTTCAACATGCAGAATGGATTGCTTCTATTCATAAATCACATTGGGATCAATTTATAAGTGAAACAGTCACTTCTATTCAAACTCTGTCTCTCACGTCAGAGATATACGTTAACAGCCCAGAAAAAATGGCCCCATTGCTTCAAAAGGCGTTTCAGACAGATCCTAGATACAGTGGCTTATTTTTATTAAACGAAGAAGGACGATTGATTGTTGGCTCTAACAATCTACTAGACGACAATCTGTACAAAAACTCGTATATTCAAGAAGTCATACGTACGAAAGATATCATTATATCTGCACAGGTGAATACATTAAAAAATAACCAAAAGGTGATCGGACTTGCTTCACCTGTGTTGGATGAGCATAGTCAACTGACATTTATCACGCTTGCACTACTGAGGGTTGACCATGTTCAAAACATAATGAAAATACTTACACCCGAAACACCTATAGTCATCCTCAACCAAGAAGATCAGGTGATCATTGATTTCGATTCCGAACATTTATATAAACAAGGTGGTCATTGGGTATCAACTCCTATGAATCAGCTACCCTGGACGATTAAAGTAAAGGTAGATGAAAACGCAGCACGTACAAATATTTCTCATTTAGTGGGAACAATCACTTTGTTCTTTATTTTGACGCATATCCTGTTTCTTTTAGTTAAATATATTTTACTAAAAAGACAATCAATTAAGGAAAGAAAACAAAATGAGGCCCAAAAACTTGAGCTGGTAGGTACATTAGCTGCTGGCACCGCACATGAAATTCGAAATCCATTAACTGGAATTAACGGCCTTATCCAGTTGCTAAGTGAAAAGCATAAAGGTGAAGAAGATCAATTTTATTTTTCGGTTATCAATAACGAAATTAAGCGAATTAATCAAATTGTGAGCGAGTTTCTAATTCTCGGAAAACCGACAGCCATGAAAAATGAGCCGATCGATATAAAAATGATTATTCAAGAGCTACAACCACTTATTTCATCTGAAGCAAACTTAAACAATGTGATATGCCATTATTCATTTCCTGAAGAACCGGTTGTTGTTTCATGTACAAAGGATCAAATGAAGCAAGTCATTTTAAATATTACGAGAAATGCATTTGAATCCATGCCCACAGGTGGTACACTTGGCATCCGTATTTCAAAAGAAAGGGAAAAATGTGTTCTTACGATCTCTGATTCGGGAGTTGGGATTGGAAAAGATAAGCTTGAAAAGATTTTCCACCCTTTTTATACGTCAAAGGCGTCAGGTACTGGCTTAGGTCTAGTTGTTTGCAAAAGAATCGTCCAATCGTTTCATGGAGAAATTGATATTACAAGTATCGAAAACAAAGGAACAACAGTGCTTGTTACATTTCCGTTAATGAGAAAATAGAGAGCTTGTTTGGCTCTCTATTTTTTTATGAGCACTATTGGAAATTATATACTTATCTACTTCTATATCATATACTTTGCCTCACGAAATAAACCATTTCACAATCACTGGAAATTTAGTAAGATATCTTTATACCATTCTTCAATAATCAAAGGAGATCTTTTTATTATGGCACAGACTGCTACTGTTCAAGAATTTAAAAAAACTGACAGTGCAACAACGTATAAAATCTTATTCATCATTGCATTATGTCACTTATTAAACGATTCAATTCAGTCGGTTGTACCCGCTATGTTCCCTATCCTTGAACAATCAATGGGTCTAAGCTTTACTCAATTAGGAATCATTGGTTTTTCACTAAATATTGTATCCTCGATCATGCAGCCCTTTGTTGGAATGATTACAGATCGTAAGCCTATGCCATTTGCCTTACCCATCGGCTTGATGTTTACTTTAATAGGAGTTCTAGGGCTAGCTTTTGCCCCTAGCTTCTTACTAATTGTCATATCTGTGGTCTTTATTGGCTTAGGATCAGCGGTTTTCCATCCTGAAGGTTCAAGGGTTGCCTATATGGCAGCTGGACCTAGAAGAGGGCTTGCACAGTCCATTTATCAAGTTGGCGGTAATTCCGGGCAAGCACTAGCTCCATTAATTACGGCTCTTATACTCGTCCCTTTTGGTCAAAAAGGGGCAGGCTGGTTTACAATTGTGGCAGCAGTTGCAGTGGGGTTACTTGTTTACATTGCTTTTTGGTACGCGAACAAGCTAAAGATAGATGGTCATAAACCAAAAGAAATGAAGAATCTAGCGCCTGCATCATTTTCATTTCAACGACAAATTCGCTTCTATCTGCTTGTGATCTTATTCTTAATCTTCGCTCGTTCCTGGTATATTTCAGGAATCACTAATTACTACGCCTTTTATGCAATTGACAAGTACAGCTTTTCTATACAGCAAGCTCAGCTTTATTTATTTGTGTTTCTAGTTGCAGGAGCATTGGGTACATTTTTCGGTGGACCGTTAGCTGACAGGTTTGGAAAAAAAACCATTATCTTGTTATCCATGATTGGTTCTGCTCCAATCACCATTTTGCTTCCCTTCGTGCCTCATTATTTCGCAGTCGTTTTACTTGCAATAGCGGGCTTCATACTTATGTCTAGTTTCTCAGTAACCGTTGTTTATGCCCAAGAACTCGTTCCCGGGAAGATAGGGACAATGGCAGGTTTAACAGTAGGATTAGCTTTTGGAATGGGGGCTTTAGGGTCAGTATTTTTAGGTGTATTAGCAGATACAATTGGATTGACTTTAACAATTATATCCACCGGTTTTCTCCCATTACTTGGGTTTCTAACACTTCTTCTTCCTTCAGACAAACAAATTGCAGATATATACAAATAAAACGGAAGAGGTGCAGGTGCACCCTCTTCCGTTTTATTTTTTAATTCTTTCTTTCAATTGTTCTTTTTCATCTTCTGTAAAGAAGTTTTGTATTATGGGGAATAGTTCATATTGTTACTTTGATTATAAGAAAGTAAGTGCTTTTCTGTTGTGATGCTTATCACAGAGAAAATAATGTAAACGCTTTTAAAATTCTAAAAATTTTAACAATTTAGGAGGTAATTTTTTTGTAAAGCTCATATAATAAAAATATAAGAAGTTTCTATTGTAAACACGAGAGGTTAGGAGGGGTTAAAATGTATCAATGTAATCTACAAGAATTTTACCCAACCGCATTTATTCGAATTGGAGAGAATGACCAGTCCATGCTAAAAGGAAGTCGATTCATGTCTGAGGCTTCTGTACACTGGCTAGTCGCATTAGACGGTCATCCTAAAAATGGAACAGAAGATTTTTATGTTTGGAATGTTCTTGTTTACCTTGCAGACCATCATGGAAACTTTGAGTTAAGTCAACCACATTATTGTTCTGAAAGTTATTCCTGCTTTGAACAGGCTTGCAATACAGCTAAAGATCTTATGGTTAGTGGACTTAACGACGAGATGATGAAATACACGGTAAGAGTAAGAATAAGCTAAATAGATTTTAATCAATACTTTTGGCTTTTCCTTTTTAGGCTACTATGTGAAAATTTATACATAACGATAAATAGGATGGAATTCATAGAGGTCTATCGAAGAAGTAAATCTATAATTGGTAGCTATATAAGTAGTTTTCAACAAACTGAACAATTTCTAAATGTTGCTTATCGGTTTTGTTCTTTTCAAGTTCCTTTAGCCGCTTTTTCGCCTTCAGAACATAGGGCTGCAAAGTAGGACGAGTCCCCGCCTCTTTCACTGTTAATTCTCCATTTAATATATCAATGGCTGCCTCCTGAACTTGTACATCACAAGTTAAATAGTAGAGTATTCCAGCTAAATACGATGTTCGATCCATACTGTCTCCTCCTATCTATTAATAGAACCTATTTTAATAGTAACGGAATGTTTGTTCGTTTTCAACCATATTATCGGAATCTTTAAATAATTCACATTTTATACACAATATTCAGGACATAACAAAACAAAGACACCAATCATATCCATGAAGGTGTCTTTTGCTCAACTATTTATTTGCTGTTACGCTAATCGAAACACAATTCCATGGCCGCCTTTTGGATATTCCCATTTAATATTTTGGTATGGGCAACCAATGCGGCAGCTTCCACATTCGTGGCAGCCCTCGTACCCTACTTGCATTCTCGTGCCTTCCCACTTGTATACTTCTGCTGGACAGAATACGGTACAAATTTTATCAGGACATTTTGTCATACAAATATCGTGGTCAAGCACTGTTAGATGAGATTTCGTGTCACACTTAAAACGCAATAAGTACTGTTTTTCCTCGATTGTTTTCGTTGACATTATTTCACCGCCTTCCAAGCACGATAGACATCTTGAATGACTTTAAACGTTCCTTTGGTCCCAGTTACACTTCTCATGATTTGTTTTTGTTTTTCACGCTTTGGTGTTCCGTCGACTGTAAAGAATTTACTCATTGCCTGATTCATCATTGGAATATACTCTTTAAAATACTGAGGATGATGCTCAAATGTGTGGGCAGCATCTTTATATTTTTCTAAGTCCTTCATAATAAAGCTATTATATAAAGCTTCACGGTAACTATTTAAACTTGCCTCACTAAAATCATTTCTTTCCTTTGCACGAATAATGGCTTCAGCTGCCATCTTTCCTGATGACATCGCCATATTTGAGCCTTCTCGATGGATAGCGTTTACTAATTGGGCCGCATCTCCGACAACTACAACCCCATTACCTGCCACTTTGGGTACCGAATGATATCCTCCTTCTGGAATTAAATGCGCCAAATACTCTGCAGACTCCCCACCCGCAAGTAGTGGTTTTACCATGGCATGATTTTTCAAGTAATCTAGTAAATCATACGGCTTGAGCTTTGCCTTTATCATGCTGGATAGAGTTGTTCCTACACCTATATTAATACTTTCTTTATTCGTATATATAAAGGCTGTACCAAGGTTCCCCTTTGTTGAATCACCAAAGATTTCAATCGTACAGCCTTGGTTCTCCTCAAGGTTAAAGCGGTCGTTAATCTTTTCTTTTGATAGATTAATAACCTCCATTACCGTAAGAGCAACTTCATCAGGACGAAATTCTTTATGAAAGCCAAGCTGCTTTCCTAACAGAGAGTTTACACCATCAGCTAATACGACTACATCCGCATACACATCTCCATCAGGACGATCGGTGCGAACACCTACCACTTTTCCATTTTCTACAATACACTCATTGGCTACTGTTTCATTGATGAGCAATACCCCTTGTTCCACCCCTTTTGCCGCAAACCATTGATCAAACGGAGCTCTTAATACGGTAAAGTTATTATAAGGTTCCTTTCCCCACTCTAATCCTTTGTAGCCAAAAGAGACGGTAGACTCCTTATCCATCATCCAAAAGCGTTGTTCAATAACAGGTCTTTCTAATGGCGCTTCCTTCCAAAACTCAGGAATAATCTCCTCCATTTGTTTCCTGTATAATACTCCACCCATTACATTTTTACTTCCTGGATATTCCCCACGCTCGAGTTGGAGCACCTTCAATCCGTTCTTTGCACATGTATAGGCACATGAAGTTCCTGCAGGTCCAGCACCAACAACAATGACGTCAAATTTTTCAGGCATAACTGATTTCACCACCCTTTTCTGTACGTATTTCTTTAAATTGTTGGATGAGTTTCGGGAGAATGTCCAAAGCATCCCCTACAATTCCATAGGTTGCTATATCAAAAATAGGTGCACTTGCATCCTTGTTAATGGCGATAATAATTTCTGAATTCTTCATACCGACTACGTGTTGAATAGCACCTGAGATACCGACTGCGAAGTATATTTTTGGTGTTACCGTTTCACCCGTTTGCCCAATTTGTAACTCATGTGGGAGCCAGCCAGCTTCTACCACATCCCTCGTTCCACCAACACTTGCACCAATCACTTCTGCAAGCTCATAGATTAATGAAAAATTTTGCTGATCCCCTAATCCCTTTCCACCGCAAACAATGATATGTGCATCCGCAAGATTGGCTCTTTTCGTTACATCCTTCACAACTTTGAGCACTTTTGTTCTCATATCGTCCTCATACAATTCGATATTTTCTTCAATGATTACTCCCTGCCGCTCTTTATCTCGTTCAAGAGCTTTCATTACTTTCGGTCGAACGGTTGCCATTTGAGGTCGATGCTTTTTACATAAAATCGTAGCCATAATATTTCCACCAAAGGCGGGTCTACTTGCCTCCAATAACCTTTTATCAAGATCCACATCTAACATGGTTGTATCTGCAGTCAAACCCGTACTTAAATCAGTTGCTACAGCACTGGCAAGGTCCTTACCGTTTGGTGTGGCTCCGTATAAAAATATCTCAGGACTGTATTTTTCAGCGAGAAGAACCACGCCCTTCATATAGGATTCTGTCCGGTACTCTTCTAATACTGGATGATCAATCACATACACCTTATCCGCCCCGTAGGAGATGACTTGATTACATAGGGCTTTAACATCTTTACCTAGCAGGACTCCACAAAGCGAAACACTTAACTTATCTGCTAACTTTCTTCCTGCTCCAAGCAATTCTAACGAAACACCTTCAATTTCGCCTTCATTCTGTTCAATGAATACCCACACGCCACGGTATTCTTTACTCATTTTAGGCACCCCCATCATCACGTATTAATGTGTATCACTTCACATGAAAAAGTTCTTTTTTCTCTTCAAGTAAGCATTTGATCAGCTCTCTTACTTGTTCATCTGAAGAGCCCTCTAAACGCTTCCCACCCTCATGCTTTGGAGGAGTAAACATTTTACCAACGATGGTAGGTGATCCTTTAAGTCCTAGCTGTGTTCGGTCCACGTCTCCTAGATCGTTTACCGTCCAAACAACGGGTTCGTACCTTGCAGCTTTTAACATATTAGGAAGAGGGGAATATTCTATCGCATTGATTTCTTTTTCGACAGTCAATAAGCATGGCATTTGGATTTGAAGCAACTGGTACCCTCCTGACAGCTTTCTCTTAACAACTACGTTTTGCTCCTTTTCATTAAGTTCTGTCACTTCGATCACGTTTGTAACTGGAGGAATATCCAATCTTCTTGCAATTCCAGGTCCCACTTGCCCAGTGTCTCCATCAATCGCATGCTTTCCACAAAGAATCATATCAATCGGTCTGATACTGGCGATTTTATCTAAAGCCTTCGATAATGCATAGCTTGTTGCTAATGTATCTGCACCTGCAAATGCGCGGTCAGAAATCAAATATCCCTCGTCAGCACCAATTTCAACGCTTTTTTTAATAATCGCATTTGCTTGTGGTGGCCCCATCGATAAAACAGAAATATATACTTCTTTGATGAAACGCTTCATCCGAACGGCTTCTTGGACAGCATGTGCATCGTAAGGATTTAAAATTGCTGGGGCACTTCGACGATCAAGCGTATTCGTCTTAGGATTAATCTTAATGATCTTCGTGTCTGGTACCTGCTTGACACAAACTACAATGTGCATACAAATCCCCTCCTTAATGACTAAAGGCTAAATCAGCTATATATATTTTGCAAAGCTTCGTAATAACGATATATGTATCGGTTTACGAGCATAGTACAAACAAATTAGATGATATTTTTTGTGTATAATAATTTTTGTATGCGTTTTCATTAAAGTGTAGTTAGTTAGAAGTGAATGGCTTACGGAATCTTCATTTTTGTATATCTACATATTTAAATGGTGGGGTTTATCCACTAGGATGGAATAACATTTATTTTTTGAAGGGAATGGTCCAGTACTTACCATTCTAGTTATTATATTAAAAGAAATTCAACTTTTCCCATATGATAAAAATCACAGATGTCATTCAAATTTCATATATGTAATTGTGTGAGCAATCGCTCATATAGATTTACAGCATACGACTCAAAAATACGAAATGGAATTTGATGAAAAAGCGATGTTGATTATTGCAGCGATTACGCTCCATAATATTCCCGAAGGATTATCAGTCGGAGTTAGTTATGCTACAACTGCTGAAGCGAATACAGGCAATCTAATTGCTTTTGCCATCGGACTCCAAAACGCTCCTGAAGGATTTTTAGTAGCCCTATTTTTAGTGAATCAAAAAATTGAAAAAGGCAAAGCGTTTGTAGTGGCTACTTTAACAGGTGCAATCGAAATTGTTACAAGTTTATTAGGTTTCTATTTAACTTCCTATGTTGCAAGTCTCGTTCCATATGGTCTAGCCTTTGCAGCAGGAGCTATGCTGTTCATTATATATAAAGAGTTAATACCTGAAAGTCATGGGGATGGCAATGAACGCACATCAACTTACTCCTTTATCTTTGGTTTACTATTTATGATATTGCTAATTGACCTCTTTTCATAATAAAAAATCGGCATGCTTATACATGCCGATTTTTTATTTCCTTTGTATGATTAAGTTCCAGATTTACTTACATAGAAACGATTTATTGTATAATAAATAACAAAGATCGATACAAATGGAGGTGACTTAATGGAAAAACAACTTATTCACGAAGCCATTCAAATGAATTTAGAGAACCAAATACAGCACCGAAAATTACCGAAAAAAAGTATTATTAAAAGAGCTGTTTTTATTTTTATTGGCGCTATCCTAATGGCTGTAGGATTAGAAATTTTCCTCATACCCAATCAAATTATGGATGGTGGAATCGTTGGGATTTCAATTATTCTGTCTCATATTACTGCGATTAAAATTGGTCTAATCATCTTCATGTTAAATGTTCCATTCTTTTTCATCGGATATAAACAAATTGGAAAAACCTTCGCACTATCTACACTCTTCGCTATCACCATATTATCAATTACAACCGTATATCTTCATCCCGTTCCTGCTTTTACTGATGACATCCTCTTAGCAACGGTATTTGGAGGAATTGCCTTAGGGTCAGGTGTAGGACTAGTCATCCGGTACGGAGGCTCACTGGACGGTACAGAAATCCTTGCCATATTGATCAATAAAAAGATTCCTTTTTCCGTTGGAGAAGTGATTATGTTTTTTAATATTTTTATTTTTGGTACCGGGGGATTTGTATTTGGATGGGACCGAGCGATGTATTCGATTTTAGCCTATTTTATTGCTTTTAAAACCATTGATATCGTTATTGAAGGTTTAGATCAATCAAAATCTGCATGGATCATTAGCGATAAGCATAAAGAAATTGGTGAGGCGATTTTGGCCCGTCTCGGCCGGGGTGTGACCTTTCTTTCAGGAGAAGGAGCCTATACAGGAGATGATAAAAAGGTTATTTTCTGTGTCATTACCCGACTTGAAGAAGCAAAGCTCAAGCTCATTGTAGAGGATCTTGATAGCAATGCGTTTCTAGCTGTTGCAGACATTGCTGAAGTAAGCGGAGGAAGATTTAAGAAACGAGCCATACATTAGAATATCTACCAAAAAGGAAGGAGCACTAACGACTCCTTCCTTTTCAATCTATTTATACGCATATGATGTTATTTGGCCATACAAACATAGCTTGTTTTCTGGTTATCTTTATTTCTCTCTTACTTTTCTTTTTCTCTTGTGATAAGCATTGATATTCAAAAATCAACTTATCAAGCTCCTGACTACACTCGATCGTCTCTTGCCCACCTAAACCATTTGCTTGTGCAGATTCAATCATTTTCTCTCTCATTTGTTGAATCGTGGCAAGCATTTCACTGCTATTCTGCTGCACCCCGTTAACCTCCTAATACTCCCTTAAATCCCCTAAAAAAAATGATCACTTGATGAATTATTGCAAGAATTCGAATAAAAGTAAATAGAATCGCAAAATAAGACAAATTTTTCTAAATATTTCGGAATACGACAAAAAACCACCCTAAAACTCCTATTACTTTTCGACAATTATCGATTTTATCCACCAAAAGTAATAAAGACACTAGGAGTATAGACTCTAGTGCCTTGATAACTATTATTAAGCTTCTACTTCGTTCTTTTCGTAGATTGGAACCCATCCTTCAGTAGTTACAAAAATACGGATAGCTACCACTTTTCTATCCTCTTGAAGAGTAAAATAATGTCTAACATTAGGAGGAACTGAAATAAGATCACCAGGATTTAGAAATACCTCAAAAAATTCTCCGTCTAACCCTTGAATAATAAATACCCCGTGTCCACTAACGATAAAGCGTACCTCATCGTCTGTATGGTGGTGTTCTTGTTGGAAGTTCTTTAATAGTTGCTCTAGGTTTGGAGTGTGTTCAGCAAGAGAAATAACATCCTGGGCCTTGTATCCACGCTTCTCTGAAATTTCAGCAATTTCAGTTGAGAATGCGGATAAGATTTCTGCTTTCTCTTCATCTGTTAAAATATATTTCTCTTGAAGATTGCTAGGTAGTTTTGTAATATCCCAATTCTCATAGATTACCTCTTGTGATTGTAAAAACGCTGCTACTTCTTTTTGATCTCTAATCTCTTCTTTTGTACTTTGAAAAACGATATGTGCCATTTTTTCATACTCCTTTATATTTTATTTTTTATATTCTAAAAGTCTTAGATGATAACGAAATAAAAATTCGGATGCTTCTAGTAGTTTTTTTGCCTCGAATGCATTTTTCCCCCACACTGTTATTCCATGGTTTCTGATTAACACAACGCCTTTGTCCTCTTTTACATGTTCACTAAACTCCTGTGCTAGTGTCGGAATATGAGCTGGATTACTGATAATAGGAACTCGAAGTACGGCATCTTCTTCCCATAAATCAAATGCTTTAATAAGCTCCTGGCCAGTAAAAGTGATTTCTCCTTGATCGCCATATAATTCAGATATGATATTATTATCAATTGTATGAACGTGTAAACTACACCCAGCAGCTGTTTTATTATAGATTTCCACATGTAATAAGGTTTCAGCAGATGGCTTCAAATGCGTCTCATTTACTGGTTTTCCATTCTCATCGACGAGCAGAAAATCCTCTGACGTTCGCTTCCTCTTATCCTTGCCACTTGCTGTTACTAAGAATTGTAAAGGATTGTCGCTAACCTTTATGGCTAAATTCCCGCTCGTTCCCATAAACCAATCTCGAACAGCAAGTTCATCCTTCACATCAGCAAGCTCTTCCCAACGTTCAGTTAACTGACTCATCCAATCAACTCCTCTACTTGCGACATATGCTTGATCACATCATAGAAATCAACAAACTCTCTATGATTCAATCCATACTCTATCGATTTTTCTAATAGCAGTTCTCTTGCAATCACTAGATCAGCTTGCTTAGCTGCTTGCAAATCGGTTACTGAATCACCGATAACGACTTTGTAGAAATCTTCTTTAAGTCCACGAATAATACTAGGTTTACAGCAGCCACAATCGTTCTGACAATGCTCATCACATGCATTTGGCCAAAGAATATTGATATACTCTCCACTAAAATCGGAAGCATTACAATAGACTCCTGAAAAAGGACCATAAGCTTGTAGAATAGGATAAACGAAGAAATCAATACCTCCACTAACAACATACAAAGGAATATTCTTCTCCTTCAAAAACTTCACAAAATCAGCAAATCCTTCACGTATTTTCACATTTTCAATTGCATACGTAATGATTTCTTCCTTTTTAGATGAAGGAAGCAACGAGAATAGCTTACCAACTCCTTCCCGAATGGAAATACGCTCTGACAAAATGTCGTCTTTTAGTGCTTCCCATTCAGGTGGAGCAAATCTTTTCATAATGGCAATAATGTTATCCTTCTCGGTGATTGTGCCATCGAAATCACAAAATACAGCTATCTTCTTGCTCATGATGGTTTTGCCACCTCAGTAACTCCCCACAGTTCAATCGCTTTTGCAAGTTCAGGATATTGCTGTGAATTTTCTCTCAATGGCAGACCTTTTTGACTTAAATCAATAGCTTGGCGGAAAGCTAGACCTCCACCTTTCGCACCAGCTGGATGACCATGTACACCACCACCAGCATTAATGACACTATCTAAGCCAAAATCTTGTAGTAAAAGTGGAACAAGTCCAGGATGAATACCAGCTGAAGGCACTGGGAAACTCTTATTCATAGATTCTGACTGATCTGTTAACGCTTTAGCAATTGATAATGCTGCATTCTTTTCCAAAGCCACAGAACCGTATGGAGACGGGAATAAAGACAAGTCAGCTCCAGCGTAACGCAACAATTTCCCAAGTAGTAGGGAATGAGAAATTCCGTACACATCAGATGAAGTGAGCGCTCCACTCACAGCTGGATGTGCCATAATCGGAAGATCGACATTCTCTTCTTCGCGTAATTCCTGAAGAACATCAAGTCCATACGCAAACACATTAAACAATAGTAAGTCCGCACCAAGTTCTTTTGCTTTTTTAGCTTTGTCAATTAATTGAGACGTACGTCCTGTCAAGTTCACAGCATACAAAGTACGATGTCCAGTTTCTTCATAGACCTGTTGTAGAACTTCTCTTCCTCCAGTAATTCTTTGTTCAAATGGAGTTAATGGGTTTTCAAACAATATTTCATCATCTTTTACAAAATCGACTCCACCCAATGCCTGTTCGCGCAATTGGCTGATGAGGAATGGAAGATCTCTACCAAGAATTCCTTTAAAAATACTCATTAATAACGGACGATCATATACACCCAGCTTGTCTCTTAGGCCATTGATACCAAACTTAGGACCTGGAAAAGCTGTTTTTAACTCTTCTGAAAAATCAAGATCTAATAGCTTAATCTTCCCGTCAAGTGAAAGCTTTCCAAACACTGTTGTTAAAATAGCTGGAAGATCTAGCGAAAAGTTATTTGAAGGATAAGCGATTTTTAACACCGCTACCGTTTCATTTGTATGTTCATCTATGTGTAATTTTTCTGCGGAAATAACTCTACCTTTATATTTTTTCAATTGCTCTTGCTCAAGCTTTTGTAATTGAGTCCATGAACCAACCGTTAAACCAAGCGCAATTTCCTCTGCTTTTTTTTCTGGGTTGTGTTTGGCGTCATGTACTAAGTACGTTGCGATGATCTCACTCATTTGCTTTCGTCCTTTCTCTCCGACACGGGTATACATAAAAAACCTCTTCTGGTCATCAGAAGAGGTTAGTATCGTAAACTAACATCTCCTTATCTATCAGCCTTTGCTGCAAGAATTAGCACCGTGCTTACAAAACTGTAAGTCGGTTGCCGGGCTTCGTCGGGCTCGTCCCTCCACCTGCTCTTGATAAGAAAACGAATGTTTTCATTATGGTATTATTGTTTATACTTTCAATTGATTTTGATTATTCCAGAATTTAATTCAACTGTCAATACATTAACTAAAAATTTGGAGCTTTGAAATTCTTTCAACCGCTTCTTGCAAACGAGCTTCCGAAGTTAGTAACCCCACCCGAACATAACCCTCTCCCCAGTTTCCAAATCCAATTCCAGGGGCAACTGCAATATGTGCTTTTTCTAGTAATAAATCTGAAAATTGCTCAGATGTATAACCATTAGGAACCTTCAGCCATGCAAAAAATGAACCCTCCGGTGCTTCGACATTCCAACCTAATTCTTGAAGTCCTCCGATAAACACGTTTCTTCTAGATTCGTACAATGCATTTAACTCACGTACACAACTTTGAGAATCTGTTAATGCTGCCACTGCCGCCTCTTGGACAGCTCCAAAAAGACTTACATATAAATGGTCTTGCAACAAATTAAGAGCTGAAATGACACTCTCATTGCCAACGGCAAAGCCTACTCTCCAACCAGCCATGTTATACGTCTTCGATAAAGTATATATTTCAATTCCCACGTCTTTTGCACCTTCTGTTTCAAGAAAACTAATCGGTTTATGACCATTAAAGCCTATCGCTCCGTATGCAAAATCATGTACAACACAAATCTCATGTTCTTTAGCTAGTGCAACCGTATCTTCAAAAAATTCAGCGTTTGCTATTGCGCCTGTCGGGTTATTCGGATAATTTAAGAACATAAGCTTCGCTTTTTCAAGATCGCTATCTGAAAGAGCCGTATAATCGGGAAGAAAATGATTTTCCTCTTTCAATGGCATTGTAATCATTTCTGCTTGTGCAAGTGCTACCCCTGACCAATAGTCTGGATAGCCCGGATCCGGGACGAGAACATGTTCACCTGGGTTTAATAAACATTGTGGGATTTCAACAAGCCCAGCTTTTCCTCCGAAAAGAATGGCAACTTCTTTCTCAGGATTGATATCTACGTTATATTCTCTTTTATAAAAGGTCGCAGCAGCTTCTTTTAATGATGCAAAGCCTTGAAAAGGAGAGTATTTGTGATTATTCGGATTCTCTGCTGCCACTTGCAGGGCTTTTACGATATGTGTTGCTGTCGGTTGATCAGGGTTTCCCTGTCCCAGGTTTATCACATCATGGCCATCACTGATTTGCTTATTTACTTTAGCAACAAGTGAAGCAAAGAATTGTTTAGGTAAGCTTTTTAATAATTTTGATTGAGGATATATCATCTTTTTTCCACCTACTTTAAATATTCGGGTAATTGGCAATTTTTATATTGAAAAACTAGTCACAAATGTATATCGTAAATGACAACTTGTAAAGTATTTTTACTAATATTTTTTAGAAAAGGTGGTTTCTTATGAGAGTTTCATGTATTCAGATGGATATAAGCTTTGGGAATGTAGAAGAAAACTTTCAAAAAGCGGAAAGATTAATAGAGTCAGCAATGGCTGAAAAACCTGATTTAGTCATTCTTCCAGAGCTATGGACCACAGGCTATGATTTAACTCGCCTCGATGTTCTTGCTGACTTAGAAGCAAAAAAGAGCATTGAATTTTTGCAGAAATTAGCTAAAAAACATCATGTGCACATAGTTGGAGGATCTGTTGCTTCTCAAGAAAATAACGGTGTATACAACACCATGCTGGTTATTAGTAACGAAGGAGAACTTGTTTCCACATACAGTAAAGCGCATCTTTTTAAGCTAATGAATGAGCATGAACATCTTCAATCAGGCAGTACAAACGGGATGTTTGCTCTAGACAAGAATTTATTTGCAGGATTCATATGCTATGATATTCGCTTTCCTGAATGGATTCGTGCTCATACGACAGAAGGAGCGGAAACTATCGTTGTTGTTGCTGAGTGGCCTCTCCCTCGATTGAACCATTGGAGATCTTTATTAATTGCTAGAGCGATTGAAAATCAATGCTTTGTCATAGCATGCAATCGTTCAGGCTCAGATCCCGACAATGTGTTTGCTGGGCATTCATTGATTATTAATCCTTGGGGAGAAGTAATTGCTGAGGGAGACGAACTTGAATCTATTGTAACTGGTCAAATCGATTTGGCAGAAGTAAAGAAAGTCCGCAACACGATTCCGATATTTTCAGACCGTCGGACAGACTTATATTAAAAACTGTTGACAACTTTAACACTATGCTGATATGATTCTGATCAGTGAATATTAACTGAAAATTACATCTCTTATCAAGAGTAGGCAGAGGGATTTGGCCCGATGAAGCCCAGCAACCGACCGTAATTCCATTGTGAAATGGGGCGCTATCAATTTAGCGCCGGATAAATCCGTAAGGCACGGTGCTAATTCCAACAGAAAGAAATTTCCTTTCTGGTAGATAAGAGGTTTGTTGACTAAAGCCTCAAACCTCTTTCTAGTAGAAAGAGGTTTTTTTATGCAATAGGAGGATAATCATTATGTCAACAGTAATACAAGAAACTTATCAACCATTAACAGAAGAAACAGCCATCTTATTAGCAAAAGAGAGAAATTTATTCTCCGAAAATAGTACTCTATCGTGTACAGAAATAGGAGATGGCAATTTAAATTTAGTTTTTCATATTAAAGATCAAGATGGAAAAGGCATCATCATAAAACAAGCTCTTCCATATGCAAAAGTAGTAGGTGAGTCATGGCCACTCACTTTAAAACGTGCCACTATTGAAGCAGAAGCATTAAAACTATTTAAAAAGCATGCTCCTGACTTTGTTCCTGACGTGTATTATACGAATGAAGTATTAGCTATTACGATTATGGAAGATTTATCACATTTGACTATCTCTAGAAAAGGGTTAATTGACGGAAACGAATATCCCCTGCTTGCAAGTCATCTTGGCACATACTTAGCCAATACAACCTTTTTCACATCAGAGTTCGGGGTGGATAAGGGACAAAAGAAAGAGCTTGTTGGAAAATTTATCAACCCAGAATTATGTAAAATTACTGAGGACCTAATTTTCTCCGATCCTTACTTTGATGCAGAGACCAATGATTTTGAACCACAGCTCACTTCAACCGTTGAAAAACTATGGAAGGATACAGAGTTAAAACTTCAGGTAGCCTTACTGAGAAAAAGCTTCTTAACGGAAGCGGAAGCACTTTTACATGGTGATCTTCATACAGGCAGCTTATTTGTTTCGAAGGAAGAAACAAAAGTAATTGACCCAGAATTTGCATACTTTGGTCCTGTAGGTTTTGATATTGGTCAAGTCATTGCCAATTTATTGTTCCAAGCAATTGCCTTCGAAGAAAAATCCGATTCGATATACTCACAGGTAAGAACATTTTGGAATGTGTATCAAAATCAATTTTCAATCCTATGGGAACATGACAATTTAGAACCATTTGCTCGTATTGACGGTTTCCTTTCTTCTACTCTACAAAAATACTTTCAGGATGCAGTTGGTTTTGCTGGATGCGAACTAATAAGAAGAACAATCGGTCTTGCCCATGTAGCAGACTTGGATGGTCTTCCAGATGAAAAGGAACGAATTGCAGCGAAGGAAAAATCATTAGCGTTAGGTAGAGAATTAATTCTCAAGCGCAATGAATTCACATCCATTGAAGAGTTAGTTACATTTTTACAAACAAAAAAATACGAGTAGAATGATTCTCTACTCGTAATCTTACTATCGTTTAAAGCCAGCTCCTTCTAATGTAAGGAGCTTTTCCTTTATATCTGTACGTGTTCCTGCATAACCTGTTAGCTTCTGATTTTTCCCTATTACTCTATGGCATGGAATAATAACAGGAAGACGATTTGCTTTATTCGCCTGTCCGATTGCACGAACCGCCTTACTATTTCCTATCTTTTCTGCTACTTCTTGATAGCTGTAAGTTGTTCCAAATGGAATCGAGTGGAGGACGTTCCAAACAGATTGTTGAAACTCAGTACCTTCCAACTGAAGTGGCAAATCAAAGTCCTGTCTTCTCTTTGAAAAATAGTCCTTCATTTGCTGCACTGCTTCTTTTACCAGTTCATTATCAAGTGAAAAAATCGGCTGGTGAACTCTTTCATGCCTCTTAAAATCTTCAACTCCAATATGAACGGCCGATACCAGTCCATCTTTAACTACTATATAAATGGTCCCTAACTCCGATTCAACCGTTCCATACAATCTGTTCATACATGACTCCACCTTTATTTTCCGACTGGTAAATACACATGAAATACCGTCCCTTTTCCAACTTCACTTTCGACTTTAATCGTACCCTCATGCTCCTCTATAATCCGATAAGAAACCATTAGACCTAGGCCTGTTCCCCTCTCCTTTGTCGTATAGAATGGCTGACCAAGTTTCTTTAACTTTTCCTCTGGAATACCATAACCCTCATCCTTTATCGAAATATGGATCCGATTATCTGTAGTTTGATTCATTGTAATCGTGATAAATCCACCGCTCGGCATAACTTCTATTCCATTTTTAATCATATTTATAAAAACCTTTTTCAACTGATTAGGCTCACAGATTAACGATGGTAAATCATCATCATAATGAAGGAGGAACTGAACATTGTACAAAACAGCTTGTGCACCTAATAGATTAACCGTTTCAGACATGATTTGAGTAATACTATGCTCCACAAATTTAATCGCTTGTGGTTTGGCTAAAATTAAAAATTCATTTATTATCGCGTCAATACGATTCAGTTCTGTTGAAATTACATCAAAATACATCGAATGCTTTCCTTCACTGGAGTCTTCTAAAAGCTGAATAAAACCTTTCAACGCAGTCATAGGATTACGAATTTCATGTGCAACTCCAGCTGCCAACTGACCGATTACACTAAGGGTATCAGATTTATGAAGATTAGCCTCCATTTCAAGCTTTTCCGTAACATCCCTAAAAGTTGTTAAACTTAGGTTACTTACTACATTTTGCTTGGTGGAATACTCATAATGTAAAGTCTTGCCACTTCTTGTCGTTAATGTTATCGTACCTGTTGTATGACCTTCAATCATGAGATTTTTCATAACTTCATTTAACTCGTCATCCGGAAAATGACAATTGATCAGCAAATCACGCATTGTTTTTCCGACAACTTCATATTTAGATACTTTCAAGTACTTTTCACCGGCTGGATTCACATCTATGATTCTTTGATTTTCATCCCATAATAACATTCCGTCAAGGGAGCCTTCAAAAATCTTTCGAAATTTTTGCTCACTCTCTCTTAGCTTTTTTTCCATTTGGTACCGTTCAGTCACATTTCTAAAAATGGTCATATGATATCCATCAACGACATAAAGCTTGGTTGAAAACTCAAGATATTTCATTTGACCATTGTACATTTGAAATAGCAATTCGTCACGAACGGAACCTCTTCTGTTTAAGTCTTGAATGATCGCATGATATTTTTCATCCTTTTCGTACACAAAAGCATCTATTGGATATTGCTTTAATATATCAAGGCTACATTCGAATAAGCGACAGGCGGCATCGTTTGCATTAATGACGCTCATATTTTCATTCCAGAAAATAATTGCATCAAGAGACTCTATAAAAAATGATTTAAAGAGGTCTGCAATGGGTATCTCTATATTATTTTTCTTCATTTGATTGATTCGCACATTCTCTATACCTATACTTGAAAGGAACGTATTCACGGTATCTCTCCTTATAAAGGAACTTCTTAATTATGAATTCTACACTATTCCCAAAACTCCTCTATAGGAAAAAAGAACGTTTTCTAATGAAAAATATTTCAAACCCAAAAGTAAAAGGAGCAAAGTAGTTAACTTTGCTCTTTACTATTATAATAATGGATTTTCGTGCTTCGCCTTAAGACGTTGCCATCTTGCCTCTATTTCCTTACCAAACTCATCTAGCATTGGTTTGTTTTCTTCCTTTAGTAAGTGTTTGGTTTTACCCATGTAGGCTAACCAATCTGCTAAAGGTATACGCTTTTTCTTGTCTTCTGGATTGTACGTAATGGTCGTTTCCCCTTGTTCCACTTCATACAGTGGGAAGAAACATGAATTAACAGCTGCTTCCATAATAGTTTGACCAAATCTTTCCTCTGACTTCCAGTTTAAGGGGCAAGTAATTAAGATCTTCCCGTAAACTGTTCCCACGTTTTGGGCATACCACTGAGCTTTTGCTGCTTTTTTAATCAAGTCTTGTGGAAATGCTTCTGTACCCGTAAACACATACGGGATATTTGTAGAAGCCATTATCTGTGCTGTATCTTTATGATGGAATGCCTTTCCTTGTTGTGCTTTCCCTACATTTGTTGTGCTTGTCATATGACCCAATGGCGTAGAATATGACATTTGTGATCCGGTGTTCATATACCCTTCATTATCATACTCAAGCATAATCAGCTTATGATTTCTTAAAGCCGTTCCAATGGCAGATCCCATACCAATGTCCATCCCACCATCACCTGTAATCATTACATACGTGACATCGTCTGAAACCGGTACTTCTCCTCTTTCCTTTAACTCTAAAAATGCTTCTAGTGTTCCCGATAGAGTTGCAGGACCATTTTGGAATAAGTTATGAATCATCGTTTGCTTATGAGATGAATGTGGATAAGCAGTTGTGACTACATACGCACAACCTGTTTGGAATAGAACGACCACGTCTCCTTCAATTCCTTTAAAGAATAACTCAAGGCCTGGGAAGATTCCACAACCAGGACATGCACCATGACCTGATGCTAGTCTCTTTGGCTTTGTCGTCAAAGCTCGTAAAGGTGGAATTTTCACCTTGAGCTTTTTCGTCTCTTCATCTTGGTTCACTTCAATTAACCCCGTTTTGAATGCATCGCCAGACTGAGGTTCAATAACTGGTTTCAGCACATTTTCAACTTCACCAGGTACATGACCATAGTAATCAAATGCCTTCTCAACATAGCCTTTTTCCTTTGCATCAAGGGTCATCTCAAAAAACTTGGTCGCATCATCCGCGAAAAAATCCTTTCCTCCCAGTCCGAAAACACGACTTAATACAAGTGTTTGATTTTCTTTATCCTCCTGTAAAGCAGATTTCACCTCATGAGTGAGGTTTGGTCCGTTTGCTCCATATGAATCTGCTCGTTCCCCAACAAGAAGTGCTTTTATATTTTTCAGTGCATCACGAATCTGTTCGCTTGGAAATGGACGAATAATATTTGGGCTGATTACTCCAGCTTTTATTCCTTTAGCTCGGAGTTGGTCTACTACATCTTTTGCAGACTCTGCCGCAGAATTTAATAAGAATAAAGCAACTTCTGCATCTTCCATGCCGTACAAGTCAAGTACCGGATATTCCCTTCCAGATATCTTTTTGTACTGCTCTGCTACCTCTTTAAAAACCTCGCCAGCCGCATACATGGCTTCCGATTGCTGGAAATGGTTGTTTAATAGATCGTCACCATTCATATGAGCACCGATAGTGACTGGTTTTTTAGGGTCTCGAGCAAAATGATAATTAGTTGGACATTCGCCAACAAAATTTTGTACAACTTTTCGATCTTTAAAATAGTTTACCTTACGCTTTTGATGAGAGGTAAAGAAGCCATCATAAGCGACAATCACCGGCAATCTAACCTTTGAGTGCTCAGCTATTTTTAAAGCCATTATGTTCATATCATAAACTGCCTGGGGTGTTCCTGCTGTTAAGATCACCCAACCCGTATTTAACGCAAAATATAAATCAGAGTGATCTCCTCTTATATCTAGCGGTCCACTAATAGATCTTGTAACGAGATTCATAACCATCGGAAATCTAGTGCCGGATTGAACGGGGAGCTGTTCAAGCATATACATTAATCCATTTGCGCTTGTCGCATTAAACACACGTGCACCTGTCACAGCTGCTCCGTAACAAATGCCCGCAGAACCATGCTCTCCATCCGCTGCTATTAATTTAATAGTATGCTCTCCACGAGCTTTCATCTGATCTAAATACTGTGCCACCTCTGTTGATGGGGTAATAGGAAAATATCCCATTAAATGATAGTTGATTTGAGCTGCAGCCATAGCGGCCATTTCATTTCCAGATTCAAATGTAGCTAATTGTTTAGGCAAACCCATTGCTTGTAATTCTTTTTCTAAAGTTGCCATTACCTTACACCCCCTACAAATGGAAAGTATTGTTTTACTGAATGTTCTTTTGCATAACCAATCACTTCTCGAAGGTCATTTAATGCATCTGTCGGACATGCCTCTACACACTTCAAGCACCCCTTACAATATTGATAGTCAATTCCTTTAAGGAACGTCTGCTTTCGACCTCGTTTATCTTCTCCTTCTTCCCAAACAAAGCAGTAGTCAGGACAAACTGTATCGCAAGCAGCACAATTAATACATTTTTCTTGATGAAATTCAGGGACAAACCCTTGTCTAGATCCACTTAAGTCCTTCAAAATACTATTCGCTTGAGAAATCATTACTCCCCCAATAGCCTGTGTGTTATATCCGAGCTGCGGTACAGGTCTAGTAAAGGATCGTCCTTCCGCATGATCTGGTACCTCATAAGTTTTGAATTGTACTTCATTATATCCACGATCAAATGTGCGAATGTTTGGTTCTACTAAGTGCGGATATTTCTTTTCAAACGTCTTTCGTATAACATTCCTCATGGTTTCCGGGTTTAAAAAACTACAAATGCGGAATAAGGCACCAAGCATCGCAGTATTCACTTTTGTTTTTTCTTCAACAGCAATGCCGAGAGCATCAACGATGGCCAGTGTACCATAGTTTAGTTTCAAGTCTTTTTTCACGTCATCAAAATCTCTAGTTGAATTAACCAGTACAATACCGTCACCCGTTAATCCACTTACCACATCAACCGTTTTATATAAAGCCTCGTGAAAAACTCCAATTACATGAGGCTGTTCTATTGGGCTATGGTCCCTGATGGCAACTTCAGCATCGCAAAACCGGATAAAACTCTTTACTGGTGAACCTTTCTTTTCTGATCCATAGGATGAAAAGTTTGAACCATTCAATCCGTGCCCAAGCACCCCAGATTCAGCTAGCATTTTTCCGGCTAGGTTTGCACCTAATCCTCCAATAGATTCCAATCGTATTTCAAAAAAACCTAACTCATTTCTAACAGGTAAAATTGACATAAGCTCCCCCCAAAACGAAAGTTAATTGTTTAAATTTTAAGGTAATGAGCCACTTTACGCTGTGATAAATATCAAACAATTGCAATTTTTTTATGAAACAGCTGCTTTTTTTTGTTATTTTTCCAATAAAGCCAAGCAAAAACCGTTATATAACAGACGTTTACATGTATTAAAACAGTTAGAAGGGAGGCTTGGAAGAAAGTGTCAGGTTTTATGACTAGAAAAAGAGGGTAAGAAATAGTAGACTTTCGGAAGGAGGATAAGATGAAAAAACGAGACTTTTACTTTGATAATGCGAAATTTATATTAATCTTTTTTGTTGTGTTTGGTCACTTAATTCAATCATTCATTCAAGACCACTATACGGTCTATACTTTATATAAAACGATTTACACTTTTCATATGCCAGCTTTCATTCTCATCTCAGGGTACTTTGCCAAAGGATTTGAGAAGGAAGGCTACTTAAGGAAAATTTCCTTTAAACTAATTATCCCTTATTTAATTTTTCAACTAATCTATTCCATTTTCTATTTCTTTTTAGATTCAAAAGAGACCTTTGTGATGGACCCATTTGATCCCCATTGGTCACTTTGGTTTTTAATCAGTCTATTCTTTTGGAATCTATTTTTATTTGCTTTTACAAAAGTGAATAGGAAAATTGCCCTGATGCTTGCTGTTATTCTCAGTTTACTTGTTGGGTATGTAGATTGGATGACAAATTATTTAAGTCTATCAAGGACATTTGTATTTTTCCCACTCTTTTTACTTGGGTTTTATTTAAAAAAGGAGCATTTTAAAATTCTTTCAAGTACACCTTACCGAGTTGCATCACTTATACTGTTCGCTATCGTCTTCACTGGTTTTTTTGTAGCACCTGATATGAACTATCAATGGCTATTTGGATCAAAACCATACGAAGCATTAGGCGCAGAAATCTATACTGCACCTATCATGAGGTTTGGGCTACTTTTGCTTAGCACTATGCTGGTTCTAGCCTTTTTCTCACTCATTCCTAAGAGGCAGTTATTCTTTACTCCGTTTGGTAAAAATACACTTTACGTATATTTGCTACACGGATTTATTGTTCAGCCATTTAGGCAAAGTGATGTACAGGATTATTTTTATAATGTGGAAACCTTCTTTCTGCTTCTATTAATTTCATTTGTAATTACAGTGTTACTATCGAGTAAGCTTTTTACGACTTTTGCACAGCCATTGATAGAACTAAAGATGTCACGCCTGAGGCAATTCGTTACAAGATTTCATAAACATATAGAAAAAAGGAAGCTCAGTCATTAGACTTCGGCTTCCTTTTTTTTCTATCGTTTGTATGTTATGTTTTCCCTTCTCTATATTTGGAGAAAATATGATAAAATATACTGATTGTATAAAGAGACATAAAGGAGTAAAAAATGAAAGTTATTGCAGCAACACTTAACGCAAAATATATTCATACAAATATAGCTATTCGCTATCTTAAAGCTTATGCTGAACCTGAATTTGAGATCGAGCTTTCTGAATATACAATTAAGGATCCAACAATGAATATAGTAACCGATCTTGTCCAAAGAAAGCCGGATATTATTGGGTTTAGCTGTTATATATGGAATATTGAAGAAACAATCAAAGTTGTTAGTATGATCAAAAAGATTAATCCTATGATTCAAATTGTCGTAGGTGGTCCCGAAGTTACTTATGATGTGATGGAATGGATGGAAAAAGTGCCTCAATTTGATTTTATTGTCATTGGTGAAGGTGAGGAAACATTTAAAAATCTTCTTCAGCAGCTAGACTCTGAGAAAGATTTTCATCAAGTGCCGGGAATTTCCTACCGTACCGAAACAGGAGAAATCAAATTAAATCCACAGCGTCATAAGCTTGATTTACGTGAACTTCCTTCTCCATACCGTTTTAAAGAAGATATGGAGCACCTAGGAAAGCGTGTGTCGTATATTGAAACTAGCCGAGGATGTCCTTTCAGTTGTCAATTTTGCCTTTCTTCTATTGAAGTAGGTGTACGTTATTTTGATCGTGAAAAAATTAAAGAAGATATCCGTTACTTAATGAAAAACGGTGCAAAAACGATCAAGTTTGTTGACCGTACCTTTAATATTAGCCGTAGTTATGCTCTAGAAATGTTCCGTTTTCTAATAGACGAACATTTACCTGGGACAGTCTTTCAATTCGAAATAACTGCCGATATCATGCGACCTGAGGTTATAGAATTTCTAAACCAAGAAGCACCTCCAGGCTTATTCCGCTTTGAAATTGGTGTTCAGTCTACAAATGATTATACAAATGAGCTTGTGATGAGAAAACAAAACTTTGAGAAGCTTACTCGAACGGTAACAATGGTTAAAGACGGTAAGAAAATTGATCAACATCTTGACTTAATCGCGGGTCTCCCTGAAGAAGATTATGATACGTTCAAAAAGACCTTTAACGATGTATTTGAGATGAGACCTGAAGAACTACAATTAGGATTTTTAAAAATGCTTAGAGGTACTGGCTTGCGTTTACGAGCCGATGACCACCAATACATTTATATGGACCAGTCACCGTATGAAATTCTAGGTAATAATGTTCTGTCCTTTGATGATATTATTAAAATCAAGCAAGTGGAAGATGTGCTAGAGAAGTATTGGAATGATCATCGTATGGACCATACGATTGAATATTTAGTTACGAACTCCTTCTCTTCTCCTTTTGAATTTTTCCAAAAATTTGGTTCTTATTGGGAAGATAGAGGTTGGTCTAGAATTGGTCACCAGCTTGAAGATTTATTTAAGCGTTTGTTTGAATTCATCAAATCCATAGATCTTCCTGACCAAGATGTTATCTTAAGCTTAATGAAGATTGACTATTTGGAGAACGCAAAATTCAAACCACGAAAATCGTGGTGGGAGGATCGTCTTGAGAAGGATGAGAGGTCTGCTCTATATCACATGATCCTTGAGGAACCTCGCATATTAGGAGAAGATTTTGCTGCTTTAGAGATTAAAGAAAAAGAGCTTTACAAGCATTCCATCGTAGAAGAGCTTTCTTTTGACTATCAAGAGTATATGCATTCAGGAATATTTTCACGAGGAAAAACGAGTCTTTTAGCCTATTTTGAACCGACAAAGCAACAATCGCAATTATTTGGAACAAAAAAATGATAAGAAAAACTAAGGAGGGCTTTATAAGCTCCTCCTTAGTTTTTCTTATTTTGCTTTTTCTTATTGCCTTGCTTTTTATCACTATTCATCAGTAGGACTTCATAATGTTTGGCTGCATTGATATCACCAAACTCACTTCCAAATTCAACGTTTGGGGTTTGTTTTTTCTTTTTCATTAGGATCTACCTTTTCTTCCTTGTTTAGAGTTTCGATTAAATCCCTTCATCGTGTTCTCATCAGAAGTAAATTCCGCTGAAAATTCAGATTCATTTACATTTTTCTTAGGTGTTTTGCTATATTTTACGGCAGCATCTCGCTCTGCTTTTCTTTTAGCCATTTTTCATTCCTCCTTAATGGAATTACATATATGTTTCACTTTTCTTTTATGTTTCACTCTTCCTTTTTTTGTCTTCATTTTCTACTTATAAAAATCCATGGACAACAAAATATAAAAGAAAAAGGGATGATTGTTATGAGCAAAAAGAGAAAAAAATTGGAAGAAAATTATTCAATCGACGGAACTCTACCTCATCAAATAAACTCTCCAGATTTTAAGGGAACAGGCATTACCATAGAACCACCATTTATTAACTCTCAAGGCGTTGTTATTGGAGATAGCCTGTATGCTTCACCTAATTCCCCATTAGAACAATGGAGTGAAGATACGGATCCAGCCGTTATGTCCGGTGACGAATGGGTACATCCGACAAATGATATTGGTTGGAACACAAGTGAAAATAGAGACCTTGTGGAAAGTAAGAAAAAACCGAAGGGATACCCTTTTATGCACCCAACAAAAGATGTTAGTCATGGAAAAGATTAATACGACTTTTCCCTAAAATACGAAAACTTACCACTTATGTTAACAAGTCAATGCTTGCATACTACACATACAGAGAAGATTTCTCTGTAAATACAAAAAAAGGAGCTGATATTATGGCAAGAAATAGTAACAAGCTTTTAGTTCCAGGCGTGGAACAATTTTTAGATCAAGTTAAGTACGAAATCGCTCAAGAATTCGGTGTTACGTTAAGTGGAGATACAGTATCAAGAGGGAACGGTTCAGTTGGCGGAGAAATTACAAAGCGACTTGTAAAACAAGCACAAGCACAAATGTCAGGTCGTAATTTTTAATAAAACTTCATATCAAATGGCAAAAAGCCTCCGCTGTTGCGGGGCTTTTCTTCATTACTATGCACTTCGTTATTCTTTACTTCTTGTTTTTTTCCTAAGTTACTATTTTGTTTAGCTTGCCGATTCATTTCTTGTTTTCTTCCTGAGTTACCATTTTGTTTAGCTTGCCAATCAACTTCTTTTTTTTGTTGTCCAGGATTGTTATTTTTAGAATTGCCATTCCCTGAATTTTGTTTATTTAAATCTTTTTTTTGAGCATTTGAGTTAGGGTTGGCCTTTCCATTACCGTTATTATTCATTGCAGGTGTATCAGTAGAGTTGTTAACTGGATTATTCACGCTAGGTGCAGGTGTTTCTACTGATGGTTCCTCTTGTTTCGCGTTATCTTCTTTCTTTTCCTTTGCTTTCTCTTTTGCTTGCTGAGCTTTGTATTTACCAACAGAAACGCCTTGTTCTTTTGCCTCTTTTCTTTCTTCAGCAGTCGCTTGAACATCAGCAATTTCCACTTCTGTCTCTTTCTTTAAGGAATCAATCACTTGATGAAGTTTTTCATCCGTTTTGTTTACTTGAGTACCAGCCAAGACCGTACCAACGACGATTTCCTGTGTATCAGAATGTACTTCTTGGTTTTCAATACTAGATAAAATTGCCGTTGATACTTTATCAACTTGCTCATTTTCCCAATCAATGTCAGCAATAACTTCTTTTCCACTCTCGTTATAAGCAATTACGTCTATAACTTCGAGATCTTTATTTACAGCAAGTTCAATGCTTGATTCTCCATCTATTGACATGAAAGCATACACTTCATTATCCACTCTAGATGGAACGAAAGAAAATATTAGAAGAAGAGATGCCGCGACAAGTACCCCTGCTGTTTTTTTATGAAGAACTTTGCCCCAACCACTCAAGAAACTTTCTTTCTCAAACGGAACAAATGAGATTTCTTGTCCTATTTGATAATTTCTACTTTGATTACGGGCCTTTAAAAATTCACCTTCGGGGGTTAATAATGTTAAAAAACGATCATTAACTTCCATTATGATTCCTTGTTTCACGTTTCCAACACCCCTTTTATATACTCCTGTAAATATAGATAGTCATTCATTAATATAAGAGCAATAGCAATAATATATTTTCGATTCCGTTCGATCGTCTTCCTGCTAACACTTACAGAATTCTCAATTTGTTTGATTGGAAGTCTCTTTTTCTCTACTAAAATTTGCTTAATTTCTTCATTAGAAACAATTTCCCTTGCAACTAGCATGGCATTTTTTCTAGCATCTGCATGCTTTGGAGAATTCTCTACCAAGTCTTTAAAAGTTAGATCAAACTCCGTTAAAAGTTTTGAAAAACGGATAATTTCTTGTTTTCTTAATTCATCATCTGTTTGCTTATGATATTCCTCAAGTGACATATTCGCTTCAAGACTAGACTGAGAAACCTCATCCTCGTTTTCTTCAAAGTCATTTGCATCCATTGACAGATTTTGGTGCTTAATTTGCTGCCGGATATAATCAATCACTCTTCTTTTTATAATAACTTCTGCAAAACTAAGCAGGGAGCTGCCTTTATCCGAACTATATTTTTGTATTGCTTCATTAAATGCAATTAAACCAATGCTAAATTCATCGTCTGTTTCACTAATATATCTTTTACAAACGGAAGATACCGTTTTTGCAATAAAGGGTTTATATTGATAAATAAGTTCATTTTGAAGTACTTGGTCTCCATTTTGGATGGCTAATACCGTCTCTTCTAATGAACGTTTCTTCTTTTTAGGTAAAAACAATAAACCTAACAACAGCTTCACCTCACTTATCACCATATATCATACGATACTTTGTTGTGATTTTTAAGGGTAAGCTATTGGAAAAAAAGAGAGCCATTCAAATAATGGCCTCTTTTAGAGAGAGATGTTTAGTTCTTTCCGTTTCCTTTTTGTTCACCAGCATTTGATTTTTGCTGATTATTTGCCTTATTTCCTTGTTCCTTTTCACCCTTTTTCTCCTGTTTTACCACTTGCTTCTCAGCTTTCTTTTGAGCTTGATCAACCTTTACTTGGTTTGTTGCCTTTGCTGCTGGAGCAGGAGTCGCTACTACCTCAGTTTTTTCTTCGACAGCTACTTCCTCTGTAGTTGATTCCTCTACTACTGGTACTTCTGTTTCTTCAACTACTTCATCATTCTCAACTATTTCAATCGTTGCATCTACATCTTCTTCTGTTGCTTCTGTAGGATCAACTTCTTCCTCTGTTGTTTCCTCTGTTGCATCTGTATTTTCACTTACTGTCTCTTCAGCCACAGATAGGTTTTCTAAAGCTTTCTCCATGACAGCTAAAGCCTCTTCCTCTTGACCAGCTGAGAAAAGAGCTTCCGCTTCTGCTAATCTCTCTGTTGCTAATTCAGCTAGTAACTTTGCTTCCTTTACGTCATCAAAGGTTAAGATTAACTGGATTTTCTCTAATGCAGTTTTTGCAAAATAAAAGAAATCTCCTGGTAACAACTTTGGTTCTTCTACTTTGTCTGTATTCTCATCAACAAGTGCGTCATCTAAAGAAATAACTTCCTCGTTCGTATTTGTTTCTTCGTTTGTTACTGTTTCTTCAACTACTTGCGACTCATTCTTCTCATTTTCTTCTGCGAATGCAGTTGTTGCTGTTAATGAAAGTGAACCTGCTAAAACAAAAGCAAAGGCACTTTTAGTAATCTTGTTAAAATCGAAAATAGTATGTTTGTTCATTTCATTCACCTCAGTTGTATTGTAAGAAGCGGCCGCTATCTTCTAGTCACTAAATACCTACGAGCAAATAATGAATGCTATGGGGGTGTAAAAGTAGAAAAAACAAAAAAAAGTTCTAACAAAAAGTTAGAACTTCACTTTTGGTACCTTTGCTCTTAAAATTAAGTATCTGATTACAAAACCAATTAGCAATCCAGGAACCAAAAAAATCATTGGAAGAAAAATTGGCCCAAAAACGACACCAAATAATTTTACTTTTTTAGATAACATCAACCCGACCGTAATAAAATAAGCTCCGAAGGCAAAAGGCAGATAAGAATATTCCTCCGTTTCTGGCATTGCAGATCGATATGCATCCCACATAGCGAACATATAAAGACAAGGGTAAAACATCAGCCATTGATAATCAAGTACTGCAAATGCTTTATCTATCTCCCATAAAAAACTTAACATAATGGCCTCATTAAAATTACTCATTACATTAACAACAAACTCAAGTAGTACAAATAGTACCCCTTTCACGTAGCTTCCACTAAGAAGCTGACTAAATCCAGGCAGCGCAATACTCCACAATACAGCTTCTAACTTCCCTTGTTTTTTCATCCTAATCACCAGCTAATTTTCATTACTTATAGGTTGTACGAAATAAAGAAAATTATCACTTGAACATGCAAGGCTTTTCCTACATTTTTCGACATTAGGTTTTTTTTCCATACCACTCTTCCTAATGAATATAAAATAAAGAAGCCCTCAATCTTGAGGGCTCCCTTATACTTATTGATAATCATCCATAGGATTATAAAGTGTAATATCTGGATTTTTTTCTTGGAACCAGCGAAGGGCAAAATCGTTTTCGAATAGAAATACTTTCTTATCGTAGCGATCCTTAACTAAGAGGCTTCGACTGCTAGAAAGATTTTCGTTAATTTCTTCATTTTCGACCCAACGGACAATTTTTGAGCCTAATCTTTCCATTAATACCTCAGCATTGTACTCGTTTCTCATTCGATGCTCAAACACTTCAAATTGAAGTTGACCTACGGCCCCTAGCAAATAATCATCTGTTCGAACCGTACGGAAGAGCTGAATGGCTCCCTCTTGTACAAGTTGCTGAATTCCTTTATGAAAAGACTTTTGCTTCATTACGTTTTTAGCTGAAACTCGAACAAAGAGTTCAGGTGTAAACTGTGGAAGCTTTTCATATTGAAAGTTGTTTTTTCCAACAGTCAATGTATCTCCAATTTGATACGTACCTGGATCGTACAAACCAATAATATCTCCACTAACCGCTTCATCAACCGTGTTTCGGTCATCCGCCATAAACTGTGTTGATTGAGAAAGCTTCATTGACTTTCCTAAGCGTGGGATATTGACTGTCATCCCTCTTTCGAATTTTCCTGAACATACACGTAAAAAGGCAATTCTATCCCTATGAGCAGGATTCATATTAGCTTGAATCTTAAAAATAAAGCCTGAGAAATCCTCTGATAATGGATCGATTTTTCCTTCTGTAGATTCCCGTGCTTGAGGTGCAGGTGCAAATTGAAGATAGGTTTCTAGAAAAGTTTGAACACCAAAGTTCGCTAGGGCGCTACCAAAGAATACAGGTGTTAGTTCCCCATTTGCTATTCTTTCACGAGAAAACTCATTCCCCGCTTCATTTAATAGCATGATTTCTTCCAACGTCTGGTCATATAAGGAGTATTGCTTTAATTTATGATCTCCTTCTATTTCTCCATCTTCATTTAACCCAACAAAACGTTCTTCCTCATCTACTCGGAATTGTTCAATTCGCTTGTAAAAACGGTCATATATACCGAGAAATTCTTTCCCCATTCCAATCGGCCAGTTCATCGGATATGATTCTATTCCCATAACCTCTTCTAGTTCAGCTAAAAGTTCTAATGGAGATTTCCCCTGACGATCAAGCTTATTAATAAAGGTGAAAATCGGAATGCCTCTCATTCGACATACTTTAAATAGCTTTAAGGTCTGCTCCTCAATCCCTTTTGCTGAATCGATTATCATGACCGCACTATCAACAGCTGTAAGAGTACGATACGTATCTTCACTGAAGTCTTGGTGACCTGGTGTATCAAGAATATTTACTCGACAGTCATTATAATCAAATTGCATCACACTCGACGTAACGGAAATACCACGTTGTTTTTCAATTTCCATCCAATCGCTCGTAGCAAACTTACCCGTTTTCTTTCCTTTAACTGTTCCCGCATCACGAATGGCTCCACCAAATAACAATAACTTCTCAGTTAATGTCGTTTTCCCAGCATCTGGGTGGGAAATGATCGCAAATGTGCGACGCGATTGTACATCATCTTTAAAATTTTTTGCCATTATAGAAATTCCTTTCTTTCCTTACACAAATTCATCCATAACTTCAATCTTATCGTGACTGTTTAAAGTTTGCAATGTGTTCTTTACAAAAGCAACAACAAACATATCATTATGTTCATTTTCCAAGAAAGTTCTTCCTTTTCAAGAAAATAATTTCTGCTATAATGAGATAGAAATGAAACTAAATAGGTAAGAATTGTAGGGGAACCGATGAAGACCGGTTGAGAGTGCATCCCATTGATGCTGACCCTTTGAACCTGATCTGGATGAAACCAGCGTAGGGAACATATTCTTTAGACAATCATATTGTTTAAACATATGCGCCCGGTTCAAAAACTGCGGCGCTTTTTGTCGTCTATGGGGCCAGGTCATGTTCCTACTTATACCATTGGAGGAGAAAGTAATGAAAAAATGGATAGCTGCAATAACAGCTTCTGTATTACTCGCAGGTTGTTCAGAAACAAATGAACAGCAAACAGAACAAGAGGAGTCAAGCGCTGACTTAAAAAAAGTGACTGTCGTTCTTGATTGGACTCCAAATACGAATCACACAGGACTATATGTTGCAAAAGAAAAGGGCTTTTTTGAAGAGGAAGGTCTTGATGTGACCATTCAGATGCCTGGAGAAGCTGGTGCTGACCAACTTGTTGCTTCTGAGAAAGCTGATTTTGGTGTAGGTTATCAAGAAGGAATTACACAGGCAAGAGTACAAGGAGTACCGCTTGTTTCTATAGCTGCGGTTATTCAACACAACACTTCTGGTTTCGCATCACCGGCATCTAAAAATATTCAATCCCCTAAAGATTTTGAGGGAAAAACATACGGTGGTTGGGGTTCACCTGTTGAAGAATCCGTCATCGACTCACTTATGAAGCAAGAACAAGCAGATGTAGAAAAGGTGAATATTGTAAACATAGGCGATGCGGACTTCTTTACCGCTGTTAAACGTGATATTGACTTTGCTTGGATATACTACGGTTGGACAGGCGTAGAAGCGGAATTACGAGGAGAAGACATTAATATGGTCTACTTAACCGATTACTCCGAAAAGTTAGACTACTATACACCTGTTTTAACCACTAGCGAAAACATGATTAACAACGATCCTGAAACAGTAAGAGCTTTTGTTAATGCCGCTTCAAAAGGCTATGAATTTGCTATCGACAATCCTTCCGATGCCGCTGACGTCTTAATCAAAGCTGCTCCAGAACTTGACGCAGAGCTTGTAAAGAAAAGTCAGGAATGGCTTGCTACCAAATATCAAGACGATGCAGACCAATGGGGTGAGCAAAGTTTAGAAGTATGGGAAAACTATGCTTCTTGGATGCTTGAGAACGGGTTGCTAGAATCAGAGTTAGATGCAGAAAAAGCCTTTACTAATGAATTTTTACCACAATAGGAGTTGTTCATATGGCAAACGCACTTGTTAGTATACAAATTATCCCTAAGACAATAAACGGTGAAAATGTGATTCCTTACGTAGATGAAGCAATAGCCGTTATTGATGCGTCAGGAGTAAAGTATGAGGTTCATCCCTTAGAAACAACTATGGAGGGTGATCTTCAGGAACTATTTTCAGTGATTACGAAAATGAATGAAAAGATGATTGAAATGGGAAGCAGTAATGTTATTTCACAGGTGAAGATTCTTTACCAGCCAACTGGTATAACAATGGATACTCTTACGGAGAAATATCGTTCATGATACAAAAATTACAAAAAGGGTGGAGACCAACTTTTGTTCTCCTCCTTTTATTCCTTGTTTGGGAATTCACTGCAAGAATCACTGAGATTCCAACTTGGCTGCTCCCAACTCCCTCACAAATTTTTAATGAACTTATCAATGGCTGGAGCAGTGTTTCTGTACATCTTTCTTCCACCATTCGGCTTATTTTACTAGGCTTTGTTTCTGGAGTTACCGTAGGTCTGTTAACTGCCTTTATATTACATAATATTCCTTTTTTAAAAGAATCTTTATATCCGCTTCTTATATTATCGCAAAATATACCTATTATTGTACTTGCTCCACTTCTGGTTATATGGTTCGGCTTTGGCCTATTACCAAAACTAATTGTTATTACTCTGGTTTGTTTCTTTCCTATTACGATTTCAGCCATGGATGGATTTCGCCAGGTTGCTCCTGAGCTTTTTCATTATATGCAAATGGCAGGAGCAACCAAACGTCAGTTATTTTGGAAACTCGAGTTTCCGTTTGCCCTGCCCTCCATCTTTTCAGGGCTGAAAATTTCAGCGACATATAGTGTAATGGGTGCTGTAATATCTGAATGGTTAGGATCAGAAAATGGGATTGGAGTCTATATGACACTCTCTTCCTCATCATTTCGAACAGATCGTGTCTTTGTTGCCATATTTCTCATTATGGCTTTAAGTTTGTTATTTTTTATCATGATCAATTGGTTAGAGAGATTTATTATTCGTTGGAAAGCAGAGGGGAAAAATCGTGGAGCATCTTGAATTACATAATGTGTCTTTTTCTTATAGAGATAAACCAATATTACAGAATCTCAACCTCTCTATTAAGAACGGGGAATTCGTAACCGTCCTTGGTCCCTCTGGAAGTGGAAAAAGTACGATTTTCCAGTTAATCGGCGGGCTCCGGGCTCCTCTTACAGGGTCTATTATCCTCGAAGGAAACAACATTACAGGTAACAGAGGACATATTAGTTATATGCCCCAAATCCCTTCCTTATTTCCATGGCGAACAATTATTCAAAATGTTGTTCTTGGACAAGAGCTACAAGCTAAAAAAGATTACGAAATGGCTATGGAGATGCTGCGAAGAGCGGGGCTATTAGAATATAGAAATGCTTTTCCTCACGAACTTTCAGGAGGTATGAAGCAAAGGGTGGCATTTTTACGGGCACTTCTTAGTCCCCAGCCCATCATCTGTTTAGATGAGCCATTTTCAGCTTTAGACGAATTAACTCGTCAGGAAATGCAGTTATGGCTACTTTCGATTTGGGAACAGTACAAAAAAACAATTGTTTTTGTTACCCATAATATCGAGGAAGCACTCTTTCTTTCCGACCGCATACTTGTATTATCCGATAAACCTGCAAGAATCAAACAGGAGGTCACTGTTCCCTTCTCACGACCTAGAAACGAGGAAATAATGTTCTCTGAAGAATTTCTCGGTTACAAAAAAAGGATTCATGATTTTTTAAAAGTAAAGGTTGGTCAAAAATGAGGAAAATAATTGACAGCCACATCCATCTAGATAAGTACCTAGATGAGGAAATTCATACGATGATGGAGACACTTGACGAAGTTGAAATGCTCATAAGCGTTTCCTATGACTTAGAATCCTGTAAAAGAAACTCTCATATTTCAAAGGTATACCCGCAGGTCAAAACAGCGTTTGGATTTCACCCTGAACAAGCAATAGGCTCAGACAAAGAAATGGCAGACCTTTTTCAATGGGTGTACTCACATTTTGATGAGATGATAGCGGTTGGAGAGGTTGGCCTCCCCTTTTATTTACGGACTTCAACTTCCTGGAACTCCTCTCTGGAACCGTATCTAGAACTACTTGAAGAGTGGGTAAAGCTGGCTAGCAAGAAAAACTTGCCTATCTCGCTTCATGCCATTTATGATGACGTGCCCACCGTTTGCTCTCTGATAGAAAGACATAGTATTGAACATGCACTTTTCCACTGGTTTAAAGGAGCAGAAACAGATATGGATCGTATCATTCAAAATGGACATTTCATATCACTTACTCCTGACCTTTTTTACGAAGAAGAAATTCAACATATCGCTAAGCATTTTCCTCTTTCACAGATCATGGTGGAAACAGACGGTCCCTGGCCCTTTGAAGGACCATTTCGTGGCAGAATGACGCATCCTAATATGATTCATCAAACAATAAAACAGCTATCTGAATTGAAAGCTATCTCACTGGAAAAGACATATGAAACACTGTATGTAAATACAAAACAATTCTTTCGATTATAAAGGAATGAAGGTGAGAAATCCCACCTTCATTCTTTTTTATTACCACTTAAAGCATGCAGCACCAACAATGATTAATAGGATGAAAAGTACAACAATTAGCGCGAAGCAACCACCGTACCCAACTCCACCAACTGCTGGATAACCGCAACCGCTGTAAGGATATCCGTATCCGTACATTTATATTCCTCCCTTTTATTGTTTAGTTAATTATTAATAACCGAAACCATAGCCCCAAGAAGCACCAATGATAATTAAAAGGATAAATAAAACTACTAACAGAGCGAAACCTCCGCCATAGCCACCAAATGTTTCTGACATTTAAATTACCTCCTTAGTTGTAAGTCAATATATCCTATGTAAGAAACCCAAAATGTGCGAATAGTCAATCGCCCTTTTTTAGGTAAAAAGCGGAGGCGACTTGTACAGTGGTTTTTATGAATAATAAACAAGAGCCTCCCAAAATTGGGAGGCTCTTGTTTTCTACATGATCGGTCTCACTTCATAATTATTAATAATAGATTCTTTCATTTCTGCAAAATTATATTCGTATTGAATTTGATTTGGCAGGGGAAGTTCAATCCAGCGATACAGACCATATTTAGTGATTTGTTCTTTGTAAACTGGTCGACAATTTTCTAATACACTTACATTAAAGGATTCAAAACCATCTAATTGAACTACTTCACTAAGTAATTCCCTTTTCATTTCAAGACTCGTTACTTCTCTCTCCGGTTTGGAAGGAAGATGAATAACAATTTTTTCGTCCTTCATTTGCTCTAATATCATTAATTTCGATTTAGAAAGCTTCTTTAGCATTCTATTAATTTTCCAAAGAGAAACACCATCAATTGTTTTAAAAATTAATTCCATATTTTTTTTCATTTTTTCAGATCCTTTATTTCCTCATTTTCGTATGTATGCATAACATATCACAATTTGTCGAATAAAAAAATTGGACAATTGACCTAACGAATACACGTACATTTCTTTTTCTCATTCAATATCAGGACGTTTGTTGTATGTTTCTATCATTCATTCCCAATATTGATGTAAATTCACCATTTGCTTTCAAAAATACCATTCTAAAGTAGTTTAATAGATTTTATGAAAAAAGGAAACTTTCATCTTATTCCTGCATAGATTTAAAGGTAGATTGAAGTAAAGGCGGAGAAAGCGTGAGTCGATTAAAGCGATACATGACTTGGGTAAGTTTGAGGATTGTTTTTTTACTAGTTTGTCTTATCGTACTTTTCCTTTTAGTAGCAAAGCTTTACGATAATAATACTATCGTCCCTGTTCAACCTAAGGAGGACGAACCAGGGGAAAAGATTATTATCATCTTACCAAGCGGGAAAAAAGTTTATACGTATGAAAACTTGATTGTATCTGAAAATGGAAAGCTGTACTACAAAGGAGATCGATCAGAGCTTGATTTAACAGGCGGAATTGTCAAATATGAAGATTGGGAATAAAAATGAAAAGCCATCCTTCGATGGCTTCATTTTTATATTTTATAGTTTACTTTAATAACATTTGCCTTTTTTAACGTATCGTAAACAATTACGATAGCCGGGCCTAAAAATAAGCCAAGAAAACCAATAAGTTTAAAGCCTATGTACAAACTTACTAAGGATGCTAGAGGTGAAATCCCTAGACTACTCGAATATACCTTCGGCTCAATGATCCTTCTAATTACGGTGATTAGCCCAAATAAAATAATTAAGCCAACTCCTAATAATTGATTCTCCTGTAATATGGCCACAATTCCCCAAGGGACTAAAACGGAGCCTGTTCCCAAAATAGGTAATATATCAACAATGACAATTAATAATGATAAAAGAGTTTTATTTGAAACTCCTAAAATCCATAATCCTGTGAATGCCATCACAAAGGTAATTACACTTAAAAATAGTTGAGCCTTTATAAACCCAACTCCTGCCCAGGTAAGCTGGTTTATGACAAGGGATGCTTTCTTTAAACTTCCCTCTGTTAGATGTCTTTTTATATTTTCTTTTAGTCTAGGTAGCTCTAGGGAAAACAGGAATAAAGCAACCAAGTATACTAAAAATTCAATTAAAAAACCAGGAATGGCTGTTAATAAAGATATGATCGTTTCAAATAGAGTTTGTAAGAAGGCATCTAAGGACGCGATACTTGATTCTATGGTGTTTTCCATCGAGTTTAATACTTCTTCTGGTAGTGTTTGTAAATATCTCTCTAAGCTACCCATTATTGGTAAAATAGTACTTCGATAGAAATCTTTCACAAAAGTTGGTGTGCTCTCTGACAAACGAAGAGTTTGTTGAATGATTAAAGTAAAAAAGTGATAGCCAATGATTACTAAAGCTAATATGTACGTTAAGAATGCTGCTAATACCGCATGCACTCGTGCAATCCTAAGTTTATTTTTATAAAACTCCACTAATCCTTCTAAAAATAGAGCTGTAATTAAAGCAAAAACCAACGGCAAACTATACGGCAGTAAAAAAAAGCCAATACTGCACAAAACGATAACGATAAGAAGCTTTTTTAGCATGTATTTCTCTCCTACTTTCCTTCCATAGTATTAGTATACAGCGATTTTCATATGGAAAAAAGAGTTAACATGAAATAAATATAAAAGGACACTGACCTTTTCTGACAAATGGATCAATTGTCCTTTTCAAATAATTTAAATTTGCGTAGAAAACTGAGATAAATACTTATAATTTAAGCGACTATGCTGATGGATTAAGTGAGCAGATCTCGTTGCACCTTCTTTTCGCAAAGTATTAAGGGCTTTAATCGTTTCTTCCGCTGTACCAATTCCAATTCCATGACCAAAATATTTACCTTCACCTAAAAATACAACATTTTCTCCTATCCAAACCGGATTATCATAATCTGGATTGTAAAAATACATTACATCCCCCGGAATAAAATCCGAGCCGACTCTTGTAATAATTCCTAGGTCCTCATCATAGCTCCAATCCCAAACGAGAAGATGATTAAAAAGCCGATTAAAAGCTCTCTCCTCAATAGATTGAAGAACAGCATAATAAAAAATGACAACAATAGCCGTCGTACATTCAAAACCGTACTCTTTCCCATTATGAAAAATATCTTTTATTGCATCGGAGGGCAATACATTTGGCTTAAGAATATAACCTCTTGATGTTTTCAACCAATACATGGAGTTGAACTTTGATGTATGAAATATGGAAAATTCCACTTCACTTTCGTTCATTTCAATAGCACTATTGATCATGTTTTCTCGTAATATCAATTCAAACAACAGCTCTCTACTATGAACATATCTATGCACTTCACTACTGTTTTTTAAGAAGTGAAAAATTTCTGCTTGTTTGCTGGATAATTGAAAAGGGGGTATCTCTATATTCATTCCCGCAACGATAATCACAAATCCTTGACCTCCTTTCTCCATTACTACATGCTATGCTCCAATGGGAAAAGAGGCATCCATAATACGCAAAAAGAGAGCATGAGCCCCTCTTACGGTTTTAATATAATTTTCAAGCAATTTTCTTGCTTTTTATTGAATAACTTATATGCTTTTACACCATCAGATAATGGTATACGATGAGTGATAATATCGTGTACCTTTATTTTCTCTTTCTAAAACTAGCTCATAAAGGAATGGCATATTACGTATTGCAGGGGCAAAGCCCATTTTTAAAGTAATATTTCTAGCAATAAAATCCCCCAAAGGAAATCCGTTATACCTAAGACCATACACCCCAACAAGTTGAACAACTCCCCCTTTTCTAACTACTTGGCTCGCCATCTTAATCGCTGTAAGGCCGCCCCCTTGTAGAAAAAGTGCTGTTTCAGCTAGTTCAATTGGTGTCATTTTCCCGCTTGCTCCAACACAATCAATGACAACATCCGCTCCACCTTTTGTAATCTCTAACAAAAGGTCTGTTAGCTCATGTATCTCTTCAAGATTAAATACCTTAACCCCATTCGTTCTTTTTGCATGTTCCAATCGATAAGGAATTCGGTCAATAGCAATCACTCGGCTTGCTCCTTTTAGCCAAGCAAACTTCTGTGATAACAACCCAATCGGACCACTTCCGAAAACAATAACCGTATCACCAGGCTTAACATCTGCATTGCTTACTCCCCAGTAGGCAGTTGGGACCGCATCAGCTAGTAGAACTAATGCATCATCCTGTAGCTCATTGTCATCAGGTACTCTAAACCGAGTAAAATTAGCGAACGGAACTCTTAACCATTCTGCTTGGCTTCCAGAATAATCTCCGTACAGACGTGAACAGCCAAACATCGCCCCAGTTTCTGGCTTTTTCTCCTTATTCGACAGATCACACTGGCTTTCCAAACCATTCTCACAGTAAAAACAATGTCCACAAGAAATATTAAAAGGGATAACTACTTTATCACCCTTTTTGATTCCTGTTACCTCTCTCCCGATCTCTTCAACGATTCCGACCGCTTCATGTCCGATCACATAATCCTTTTCAAGGCTTGGGATCATTCCATGATATAAATGCAGATCTGAACCACAGATCGAAGATGCAGTCACTCGTACAATGATGTCATCGGGAAGTTGAATCACTGGATCAGGTACATTTTTCACTTCTACATGTAATAACCCTTGATAAGTAACAGCCTTCACCTTATTCCTCCTTCTAATCAGTGAGAGTGAGCAAGTAGTGAATAAGTGCATCCTGCTCAGATTTAGAAAATCCTGTCGTTTCATCTACCCAAAAGGAATGTCCTTCACCAGTCACATTCGCTGAGAATAAACTCTTGTTCGTTGCATTGCTTTCAATCACTATTTCTCTTAACCTTGAGTCAACCATCGCTTTTAGACTATGGTACGGATCAGGAAGCTTCCCTTGTAAAATGGTTTCGGTTACCCCAACCTCTCCATTTGGTCCAACAGCCACTCCGCCATCGTGTAAGTAAGGAGCACTTCTAGAGAGGTTATAAAGGCTAATCGTTTTATAGGCTCCTTTTGTATTCGAAAATCCCCAAGCTAGTTGAAGCAACTGCTCTTGTTCAGGTGTTGTTTTTATCACATTTACTTTTGGATTTTCAGGTAGGGGTACAGGCGTTCCCTCTTCATATACTTTTGGTACATCGTGGTAGTCCTTTAATGGCGAAAAACCCTTTGCACGAGAGCCGTTCGTTTTAAGTTCTTCTAAGGGAATTAATTTATTGCTCGTTGCAAATGCTCCCGAATGGCAAGAGATACATCCTGCTTTTGTAAATACTCTTTCACCTTCCTCTGCTTTTTCATTATCCTTTTGCAATCCACTTGGTACTGGTGAAAGAGAATTCATGTATGCACTCATTGCGTTTAATTGTTCATATATCTTATATCCAGGCGAGCTCGATAATACTCCAACAGATGTCATATAGGAGGTTTTAGGGTAAGTGGGAGATTTAGTCAATCGATTCACACCAGGTACTCCAGGGGTAGGATCTACTTTCGCAAAACTCCAGCTTTTAATCTTCCTTCATCAAATACAACCTTAATACCAACCGGTGTTTTAGCCCCTTTAGCCACATCAAGACCTGTATCAATTAAGTCACCTTTTTTTATGTGAAAATCACCAGCAGAAAAATCTTTATACGCTTCGACCTGAAGATTATTCGTACTTTCCCCATTTAATTTTAAGATTGCCTTTCCTATATTACCTAACGTTAAGGCCCCATTAAACATTCCTAAAATATCTGAAAAAAAACACTTCATTCCCAAAGGTCTCCTCATAAAATAATTTTCGTCCTAACTCAATCTGTTCTGATGTCCCCATCTCCCCCCCGTTTGACACAGAAGCTATTTTCGATTTCTTTTCTGATTTTCTTACATCCTCTGCTTCCGGAACAAATGCGTAATCAAAGGAAACATTTGTTAATGTATAGATAACAACACCAAAGATAAGCATAATAACTCCAAACAAGATTAAAAGTTTTCTCATACTACACCTCCATAGCAAACATATTATTTGCCCTATGGAGCTTTACAATACAAAAAAAAGACGCAATCATTATGCGTCTTCCCTAGAAGCTATTAACTACATTCAATTGATCTCTTTTTAGACCGATAGGTGATACAGGGTAACGTTTATATAAGACAGGTAGCTTCACACTCTCTAGCTCACCTTCGTATAAGAAACTTCCGTATATACTACCACCAAGCTCTTTAACCACTTCTTGAAGTATATTTACATGCTTTGAATTTTCATTTATAACCGCTTTTAAGCGTAGCCATTCCTCCTTGTTTTGCAGTGGAAATACAGCTAATTGAATACTTGCATTATTCTCCTTTTCATTTTGATTTTGATAGCTATATCGATGTACTTTTTGCAAGGGCTGTTTTTGTTGTTCAATTTGTACCAAATCTTCAATCATAGCACTTGCAGTAGCCTTTGAACCAGCTCCTGGTCCTTGAAGCATAAGAGTTCCAACCAAATCCGTTTTTATAACTATGCCATTGTCTACCCCCTCCACATTGTAAAGAGGATGTTCAGAGCTTACAAACGTAGGCTTTACGGTTGCCTTGATTCCCTCGTCCACTCTTTTCAAAGAGGCCAGCAGCTTTAGCCTTAATCCATGTACCTCACCTAAGGCTAGATCTTCTAAAGCGACTTGTTCAATCCCAATTCTTTCAACCTTTTCCCAGTCGGGTTGCTCATGGTAGATTAAACTACTTAAAATCATTTGCTTATAGAAAGCATCTCTACCAGAAATATCACTTTCCGGATTAGCCTCTGCGTATCCGAGTTGCTGTGCCTCTTGCAGGCATTCTCCAAAGCTCAATTTCTCATTTCTCATTTTCGATAGAATGTAGTTACTCGTTCCATTCAATATACCCTCTAGAACTAAAATTCCATTCACTTGAAGAAGCTGAATAATCGTTCTAAGTAAAGGAATCCCTCCTGCAACAGCTGCCTCAAAAGTTAAAAACTTACCTTTATTTAAAGCATATTCCATGAGCTCCTCACCACGATTGGCAAGCAATTCCTTGTTTGCACTTATCACATGACAACCCCGATCTAAAAATAACTTTGTATAGGAATAGGCTGGTTCAATACCAACAATCGCTTCAAACACATAGTCTATTTTGGGGAGAGCTAAGATTTCGTCAATCTTTGTAGTTACAATAATATTTCGAGGAAGTTGACGTTCCTTTTCCGACTTCACTAATATACCGACAATTTCAACCTTCTTACCAATTACCTTTTCCAGCTTCTCCTGATGTGTATGAAGGATGGTATCATACACACCTGATCCAACCGTACCAAACCCTAAAAGAACAACTTTCACCGTTTTCATCATGTTTTCCTCCTCTGATAAAATAAAAAACCCTCTTCTAAAGAAGAGGGTTTATGGTTATCATCTCTTCTTATCTGTCAAAGCACGATTGCTTTGCAGGAATTGGCACCGTGTTTTCTATAAAAAGAAAATCGGTTGCCGGGTATCATCGGGCCAGCCCCTCCACCACTCTGGATAAGAAATCCAATATTCAGTTCATTTATGGATAATAATAGCACAAACTTTTTTAATAAGTAAAGAAAGAATTATAGTATCTTACAATTTTGCCATAAGATTATATATATCTTGAAGAGTCTCATATCCCTTTTCCTGAACGTTTTCAATAAAAATACACCACAGTACAGCGGTCAATTTAGCATCTCCCAGCGCATGATGTCTATCCACTACTTCTATCCCATACCGCTCGCAAATATCCTCAAGCTTGTTTTGAGTTAATTCTGGATCGGCAACTCTTGATAGGAATGACGTATCAATGATGCGATGTTTTTGAGGAGCTTTGAATTGTTTCCAATTCGCTGCTTGCAAGAAGTTTTTTTCATGATTTGAATGGTGTGCAACAAGTGGCGTTCCTCTAGCAAAGTGATAAAAATCCAGTAGAACATTTGACAAAGGAGGCGCACTCCTTAGTTCCTCTTCTGAAAGCCCTGTTAACTCTTTCACCAGGATCGGAAGTTCTTTATCGTATTGAACTAAAGAATAAAAGGAATCAGCTTCTTTCACATGAGCTCCTTTTGTCTTTATAGCACCAATAGACAAAATTTCATCCCCTTTTTCAGGAAAGAAACCTGTGGTTTCAAGGTCAAAAACTGTCACCTCTAACTCCGACAACGGAATCAGTAAGGCATTGTCTGAATTTAATTCTTTTTGCATTTGACGCAAAAAGGCAACATGCTGACCGTTTTGTCCCTGTAAGCCACTATATACATTTGTCCCCATTTTCCCCTGGATTCCTCTCACAAAATGAATAAATGGTTCAAACGCCATGATTTCCACCCTTTTCAATCATTCTCTGAACGTATTGCTGCAGCTTCTTTCCATCTTTCAGTATCTTTTTAATTAGTTTTTGATTGTCTTTCGTAAGTTTTTTTACATACAAGTAGTGGGAATCATCATATGAAGCTGTAGAAGAAAGGTGTTCTAAGCGAAACTGAAGAAGCTGCGAATAGTTCTCCTGATAATGAGATAACTCCTCATACTTCCCTAATTTATTAAGCTCTTTTAATCTACCTATTGTACTAGTCTCGGTTATCCCTTCTTTCCATGCTAATAGCCGAACTGCATTCACATATGGTATAAAAGCAGAATACTTCAAATCAATAGCTCCAGCATGTATTCCCTTCTCCTCAACAATGATCTGTCCTAGTGGACCAATCGTCTTTTTAACATGTTTTACATTTTCTAATAATCGTCCTAAAAATTGAGGATGGGATCGACTATATTCGTGGATAATGTTTTTAAGATCGAATAGAAGTTCATGCTTACCTACAAGTTTCCTAGCATCATAGAAAATCTGCAAATTGCGAATCGACACCCAACTGCTCTCCTCCATCCAATTTACCACCTGTTTATTCCAACTAACAGCCGTTTGACACCATAATGGGTTTGAACTCATTACCTTACCATCGCACAATGGGTATCCAACTATTTGTAATCCCATTGATAATTCCTTACCTAACTCACTAAAATAATTACCTGCCTCTGGACTATCATCTTGAAAAATAATCCCATGATCTTGGTCACTAATTAATCCTTGTTCAAATCGTCCCCCGCTACCAGTAATAAACCATACAAAAGCACATGGAGGTTCAATATTCATTCGGGCACTTGCAGTCTTAAATACCTTCATCATAATCTCGTCGTGGAATTCATTTAAAGATTCTGAATTGGATATATACTCTTCAACATGAGTTTCTTTCCATAATTTTATTGACTCATATGAACTCAATTCTTACACGCCCTTTAAGTAGATAAGGAAAGCCCCATAAAATGAGGCTCTCCTTATTAATTATGAAGAAACTTTTTGATTTTCACTAGTTAAAAATACTTCTGGGTATCCATAGCTACCATGTTCACTTACATCTAGACCCATAATTTCTTCCTCTTCAGTTACACGAAGACCACCGATTACTTTTTTAACAATCGCAAGGATGGCGAATGATACTACAAAAGCGTATAGCCCAGATACACCCACACCCATTGCTTGAACCCCAAGTTGCTCTAATCCACCGCCATAGAATAAACCAGGCTTACCAACTGTCGCTAATTCTGGTGTTGCAAAGAACCCTGTTGAAAGTGTTCCCCATACCCCTGCAGCACCGTGAACAGATAGGGCAAAGATTGGGTCATCAATTTTACGCTTTTCAAAGAATCTCGCGCTATAGAATACTAGAATACCAGCTACAAATCCGATAACAACCGCTGCCCATGTATCAACGAATGCACATGATGCTGTAATAGCAACCAGTCCTGCAAGTGCACCATTTAAGATAGTAGGAATATCTGATTTCCCTAATACTACCCAAGAAATAATTAACGCTGCCACTGCACCAGCACCTGCTGCCAGGTTCGTATTAAGTGCTACAAATCCAAAGAATCCTGCATCAACTGATACGGTACTACCAGCGTTGAATCCGAACCAACCAACCCAAAGAATAAGAACACCTAACGCTGTAAATACTTGATTATGTCCATAAATATTGTTTGCAGAGCCATCTTTGTTATATTTGCCAATACGAGGCTTTAATAGAATAGTAGCTGCAAATGCTGCCATCGCTCCTGTTAAGTGAACAACCGTTGAGCCAGCAAAGTCTTGCTTACCATGTTCTGCTAACCAGCCACCGCCCCAGATCCAATGAGCAACTACCGGATAAACTAATGCTGAGAACAATACTGTAAAGATTAAATATACAGATAATTTTGCACGTTCAGCAAATCCACCAAGAGCAATTGTTATGGCAATTCCTGAAAAAGCTAATTGGAATAAGAAGAATACCGAGGAATTTAGTGCTAAATCTAATTCTGCTCCACCATAGAAAAAGTTCGATAGACCTACAAAGAAATTAGCATTGTCACCAAAAATAAATCCAAAACCTACTGCCCAGAATACTAATGAAGCTAAACCGAATGTAAAAATGGTTTTACCTGCAATATGACCAGCGTTCTTCATACGAGTGGAACCAGCTTCTAGCATGATGAATCCACCAATCATGAAGATAACTAACACTGCCGACACCATTACCCATAGACTATTCATTAAGTAGTTTACATCCATTTTTCTTTTCCCCCTTAATTTTTGTTGTGTAACTTTACTTAACAGTATAATGTCATAAAATATAACATTAGTTCGAATAAGTTTATTTTAAACGATATCCACAAAGAGTCAATATTATTTACAAACATTCTGAAAATACCATGTAAGATAATCTGACAATCACCAGATGTAAACCTTTTCTTTTTGATTTGACAACAAAAAACACCATCTTCCAGAAGGAAAACGGTGTTATTTTATGCTTATTTCATCAACAAGCTTTTCAGCTACTCGTCGATAATGATTGCTAATATTAATTAATGAGGCGACCAGGAGAACTTTTTTTAAATAAAGATTATCTTCTTCAGTGGTACCTTCCATCTCTTCCATCACATCTTGCCAGTGTGATTTTACCTCTTCGTTAAAGGATGTAACATTCTTCATAGCCAAATTTAGATAGGATGTATAGAATTTTTCTAAATCCAGATTATCTGATTGGATACCGTCGTTCAAACCAACTAATGTTGTCTTAATATCATTAATGGACAAGCCACCCTTAAGCTGGAATATGAGACTAATGAGTATGAGGTGTTCCTTTGAATACTTCTTATTTTTTATCGGAATAAACAATTTATCCTTAGCGTAATTGTTTATCATAGTTTTTGTTAATAATTTCTCATCTTTATTTCTTTTCGTATCATTGAATTTCTGATCAAACAATTGGATAACTTGATCCATATATAAATCAATCGCTGGAATGTCATCCATTGTAATTTGTTGTTGCAATCCTAGTTCGTCAATAAGCTCGTCAAGATGTTTCATAATTCTCTCCTTTTTTCTTCTATATACATATCAATTTTACTTCACAAATCTTTATAAGTAAATGTTGACTAGTTGTCGTAATGCGTATACTATAATAAGTAGTTATAAAAACTACATAAAGAAAAAAGGAGAGAAGCATATGCTTTCTTATATTAGAGAACCTATCAACGGTCTAACCCATTTAGCAGGAGCCATCCTTTCGTTTATCGCCCTCTTAGCGTTGGTAATTAAAGCTTCCATAACCACAAGCTCTGCTTTGGCGATTACGTCTGTTATCATTTTTGGGTTAAGTATGATATTACTTTATTCAGCTTCAGCCACCTACCACATGGTTGTTGCAAAAGATTCAGTCATTGCTTTTCTACGTAGGCTTGATCACTCGATGATTTTTATTCTCATTGCAGGAACATATACTCCTTTTTGTTTAATTAGTTTGAACGGTTTAACCGGCTGGGTCCTGTTTTCTATTATCGTATTTGCTGCTCTTTGCGGTGTGTTATTTAAAATGATTTGGTTTAGTTGTCCTCGTTGGTTATCAACAATCATCTATATTGTGATGGGTTGGATGGTTATCTTTGTTGCTTCTCCTCTTGCAGAGATTTTGAGCAGCACTGGTTTATTTCTCCTCATTTTAGGAGGAATTTTTTATACAGTAGGTGGTATTATTTACGGAGCAAAACCTAAATTTCTTCAATCGCGTTTTATGGGGTTTCATGAAATTTTTCATATTTTCATCATGCTCGGATCGACCGCCCACTTCCTATGCGTATATATGTATGTACTATAAAGATCAGTTCAACAAAGGCCATTATCCACACACGGATAATGGCCTTTTATTTAAATTTTTACATCATACATATTGGAAAACACCCTCCCATCCATACTTGGTCCACTCGCCCATCGACCACCACTGGCACTTTCATTCCCAGAGGACAGATTAAATAACACATGCGACACTTCTCTTTTTTCCAAATTACGAGGGAATGTGCTTGGAACAACAATATTTTCTTAGCTTCTAGTTCCTTAATAGCTGCAATCCACTGGTTTTGATGCATCGTGTCACGAGCAATTAACCAAGAAGCATATCCTTGACCCCTCGATCATTGGTCATTTCATACAATCTTACTACCTGTAATCTCCCCTGTGACTTAGCATTTAAATTAGCTCTAAAGTCAGCTAACAAATTGCCGCTAGCAATTATATAATCCGCTGTCCATCTATTCCCTACGCTATCCGCTGGCATTGCGCCCAGACCTGAAACAATTGCGTGTTGCGGGTTCATTCCTCCTAAAATTGCACCAATTACGGGATCTTTGGCAGCTTCCTCTAAATCACCGACCGGAGCTCCATCTAGCAATCTAGCAATCATAGTTGCTAACATTTCAATATGAGCTAATTCCTCTGCTCCCGTATCCCTTGGAATAAATATTGCAAAGCTACAGATATCTCACCGAATTGTCCACCTAACACTTCTTGCAGATTTTTAGCGAACAGCGGATCCGGTCTTTCTGGTTTAGCCTGGTATTGAAGTTCTTTAACATGATAAAACATCGAGCCACCCTCCGACTTTTATGAATATCTATAACTTTCGCTTTTTAACCGCAATGACATTGTATGATATCACTGGGAATTGGGTGACTGTCCATGGAATAAGCATTCAAGAAAACAGAAAAAAGCTCGAAACCTTAAAATAAAAGGTTTCGAGCTTTTCGTATGACCTGTGAGGGACTTGAACCCCCGACCCCCACCCTGTCAAGGTGATGCTCTCCCAGCTGAGCTAACAGATCTCTTATAAAGTACATATTTTATTATACTTGAAATAAGAGAATTGTCAATATGATCCCACAGACAATCGAAGTATTTAATTTTCTTAGAGACATCCAACATCCCTTTGTATTTTCATAAAATTTTCCCAACATCCTAACTTATTGGATTGATTTTAATCGATTTTCCAATGCATCTATTCCTTTGTTGCCATTGCTTTTATTCTTACAGCTTCAGCAGGTGCCACTTGTGTTTTTTCAAGCTCTGACGTTCCTCAAGGCCACCCCATTTTACCTCCAGTAAAAGAAGCATAAAAAGTTCGGCGGTCTGAAAAAATTCAGATCGTCGTTTTTAATTCCAATCTTATTATTATTCCATTTTCTATTAATAACTAACTAAAAATAGATATTAATTTAAAATAATTATAAATAGGTATTGATTTTAGAATGAGAAATGTTATCATTAATTATATACTCAACTCGAACTTCCCAAACTTTTAATCTACCAGTAAAGAGGTTCTGTTTTATGACTAACGAGTTTGATTTCGATAAACTTATCCCTTTTTTAAAAGAACGCGGACTACGGATTACACCACAAAGAATGTTAATATTACGAACGATTGCTTCGATGACTGGTCATCCAACTGTCGATGAAATACATTCACAACTCCCTACTATTAGTATCGCAACCATCTACAATAATGTAAAAATGTTTGTGAAATTAAAAATTTTAAATGAATTGCCCTACGGTAATGGTTTAAGCAAATATGAATTTAATATAGATGAACATTATCATGTGATATGTCATATATGTGGTATAATCGAAGATTTCAAATATCCATTATTAAGTGAAGTAGAAGATGTAGCTAACAAGTTAACTAAATTTCGTGTTCATTCTCATCAGCTTGAGCTTTATGGAGTATGTAAAAATTGTTATGAAAACAAAGAAATGACTAAATAAAAAAGTAGGCGATTATTATGCATAACAGTATATGCCCTAAGTGTCAAACTCCCATTAAGCAATTGAAACATAGTGTAATCTGTAAATGTGGAAGTAAGTTTAAAATTAGAAAAAATTAAATATGTGTAGTTTTTTTAGTTTGTATGTATGCCCTTCTCGCTTTTATCAAAAAATAAGTTTGAATGTTGATGGAAAAAGATGAAAAGGCGGGAATGCAATGAAAAAAAAGAACTCATCAAAAATTGCTGGTAAATCATTTGAACCCTCTGATTACAACAGTAAAAACCAACTCGAAATGGGCTTAGCCCAAACACATGAACAAGCAAGTGATGGTTATTATGAAGGAACGATTGACCAAGAACTCGAAAAGAATGACTGATTCAAAAAAAGTGTGGAATTTTTTCCACACTTTTTTCATTTATTGAATAAAGAACATTTGTTCGTATATAATAGGGATATCAATCTAAATTGCGAGGGATGCATTTGCAGAGAGCATTATTAAAGGCATTAAATGAGAAGCAACCTCTAGAGATCATCTATCTTTCCGACAAACAAAAAATTACTCAACGAACAATCATTGTAAATGAAATCAATCCACATACGATCCGAGCTTATTGCTTTTTACGAAAGCAAAGGAGATTGTTTAAAATTAATAATATTTTGTCTATTTTCCCAATAAAACAAAAAGAGCCTAACATTAGTTAAATAGACTAAACTGATAAGAGGATATTATGTTCAATATACGATCATATATCCTCTTTTCTTATGCATATTAGACTTGTTAATTAGATGTTGAAAATATCGTATAATATGTATATTATATACAGGAACATGTGTTTGTTTTTTAAGGGAACGTAGCCCACAGCGGGAGGTGTGGTGAGGTCTTTAGACCGAGCGTTACTATCTTTTTAGGAGAGATATTGTTATGAGGGTACAAGAAGTTCTCATAGAGAATAACAACAGGAGATACATATTACTGGATCAAGAGGGGTATCCTATAATGCCAGTGATGAAATATATAAAGTATTTAGATAAGACAGGAAAAAGCCCTAATACTCAAAAGACATATTGTTACTGCTTAAAGCACTTTTATGTCTACTTAGAAGAAAAAGAGAGAGATTACAAGTTTATTAGACTAGAGGATTTAGTTGATTTTGTGGGGTGGTTAAGAAGCCCATATCAGAGTTCAAATGTTACTTCCCTTCAACAAGAGAAAGCAAAACGAACGGAAAAAACAATTAACCTTACAATTACAGTTATAGCAAACTTCTATGACTACCTTTATCGAAATGAAGAAGTGCAAAATGACATAATGGAAAAGCTGATGAAGCAAGTGTTTAAAGGGGGACACTCACGTTACAAAAGTTTTTTACATCATGTAAATAAAGACAAACCCTCTATCAGAAACATTCTGAAAATAAAAGAACCACGAAAAAAAGTAGATACACTCACAAAAGAACAAGCACAGCAAGTATTAGAAGCAACTACTAATATTCGAGATAGATTCTTAATTCAACTGTTATTTGAAACGGGATTGCGTATTGGAGAAGCTCTCGCTCTTTTTATGGAGGATTTTGTTTTTGATCATGGAAAGGGGCATCGGATTCGTTTAGTAGATCGTGGGGAATTAGAAAACGGTGCGATGTTAAAAACTGGGGAAAGAGAAATTTATGTATCACAGTCCTTAATGGATTTATATGATGATTATTTGTATGAAGTCCTTGATGAATTAGAATTGGACACAAACTTTGTATTTGTAAAACTGCGAGGAAAAGATGTAGGAAGACCCATGGAATATTGGAACGTAGAATCGTTATTTAAGCGTTTGAAAAAGAAAACAGGGATAAACCTGCACCCTCACCTTTTTCGCCATACACACGCTACCATCTACTATCAGAAAACAAAGGATATTAAGCAGGTGCAAGAACGATTAGGACACTCTCAAATTCAAACAACGATGAACCTGTATTTGCATCCTTCGGATGAAGATATTCGAGAAGATTGGCAAAAGGCTCAATCTGAATTTAACCTAAAGAAAGATAACTAAAAGGAGTTACTGAATGAAACACATCAATAATTTAGAACCAGAAGAAATAGGCTTTCACGAAGGCTTACAAAGAGAACTTTCTTATTATCCCGAAAAAAGAGTTTATGGTGACGGCTCTGTTACAACAGAACTAATAAACAATCCCTATTTTTTCAACGACAAATGGAGTATAAATTTCTTGGGCGAAATAAAACAGTTTGAAGAAAACGGAGCGAACTATAACTATTCAAGTAATAGTATTCATTTTCGCTTCACCAACCCTTCAATCAATTTAGAAGTAAAATATGTCTATTATCAGCAATTGTTTAATGATTTGTGGTCACTTAAAAGTTCTTTTTTGGCTAATCAATACCCATTAAAAAGAATGACAGAGTTCTTGAACGAAAAATACCCCAAGCTGTCATCCTTGTTAGATTTGGATATTGACAAAGCAGAACGTGAGTATTTATTTTGGCTTAATGAGAACGGGATAAATACACTGATGAAAGATGGTGTTTATAAATCCCTCGTAGCAAGATTTCTAAGAAATATTTACACACTTTTATTCCAATACACCGATAAACGAGAAGAGTGGGAAAAAGACAGATGGGATGTTCGTATTTTACATGATAAATACGGTATTGATTACAATAAAAGTAGAACCCATTACTTTATCGACTTCTCAAAAATTAACGCAAAGGTTCGTGAACAAGTAAAAAAATATGTAAAACAACGCTTGCTTAGTAAAAATAATTTTTCATGGAGTTCGGCAGGAGAATACCTAAGGATTTTACCAAAATTTTTCACGTATATATTCTCATATGAACCAACATGGAAGGACTTAAAGCATTTAAAAAGAACTCACATTGAAAGATACATTGAGCATTTACATAAATACTCAAAAACCAACTTGCATCAACGAAACTCGCATCCCGAACATTATGTAAATACATCATTATCAACTTTGCAAAAGTTTCTTGAAGACATCCAACGGTATGACTACGAAATGGCTCCTGATACTCATGTGCGATTATTAATCTTCCCAGAAGACAAACCTAAACTAAGAAAAAAATCTATTGATCAGATTGATTACATCCCTGACTATGTATTAGAGCAGCTCTTTACTCATATTGATGACTTGCACAAAGATGTTGTTCCTGTTGTTTGGATAGCCTTTAAAACAGGACTTAGAATATCCGATGTATTAGAGTTAACCTCTGGTTGCTTGATAAAATTAAATGGTAAATACTCCATTGAAACGGATATTGAAAAAACTTATGTAAAAGGGCATCGAATTCCCATTGACGATGAATTAGCAGGAATCCTTGCGGTTCTTATTGAGAAATCAAAAGAACAAAGCAATCAAGACAATAATCCCGAAGGGTATATTTTCGTTCGCTATCGTGGACAACGGAAAGGGAAACCATTTAATCAAAATTTTGTAAGAGAAAAATTAAATGTATTAGCAAAGAAAAAGAATATCACCGATGAAAACGGCACTCTTTTTCACTTTACAACTCACCAATTTCGACATACATATGGAGTAAAAATGTTAAATGGAGGTGCGGATATTCTTACGGTACAAGAGCTACTGGCTCACGCATCCCCAGAAATGACATTACGGTATGCCAAGTTATTAGACGATACCAAAAGAAAAGCATTTGAATCGGTTATCAAGCAAGGTGTCTTTAGCTTTGATCTAAACGGTGAAGTACAGGAAATCAAAGCAGGAGAATACATACCAACAGACATATTGAATGCCTTATGGCAGGATCACAAGCTAAATGCAATGGACAACCCCTATGGAACGTGTCACGCCCGTTTAAACGGTAGCTGCCCGCACATGGAAGCGCCCCCTTGCCTCACTTGCGGTGACAATCAAACGCCATGTAAAGACTTAGCTTTTGGTTTTTCGGAGTTAGATAAGCAAAAACATGAGCTTCACATTAAGACAACCACCAAAGCAATTGAAATTGCAAAACTGCGTGGTCGGGAGGATATTGCCGAGAAGAATGAAAAGAACTTACAACGTTATCAAAACATTTTAAACACCCTCCAAAAAGGAAATATCATCTTTGGAAGGCAAGATCGGATGAAAAGAAAGTTAGGTGTTCAAAATGGCTGAATATGACCGTTCTTCCCACTTGAAAGCCATTCATGCCGAACGTAAGGCTACTACTTCCCAAAAGGTAGATGAAGCCATTAAAAAGCTTATACGAGCCAATGAGAAAATAAACTTTAACAGCGTTGCCAGTGAGGCTGATGTTTCAAAAGCGACACTGTATAACAACAAGGACTTCCGTTCAAGAATTGAAACATTACGAAATCAACTGTCACAAGTACCAACTCCTAAACAAGTAAAGCGAGAAATGAACGAAAACAACAAAGATGCTCTCATTGCATCCCTAAAAAGAAAAAATCAAAAGTTGGAAGAGGAAAACAAGCAATTAAGGGAACAACTGAAAATTGCTTACGCAGAGGTTTATAAGAAGTTATGAAGGAGAACGTTGTTCTCCCCTTCCTCTTTAACTAACGGGGTAGTTTTATTTAATAAGAGTTTAGGAACAAAATGTTATAATATTAAGTGAATTTGGATAGCTAATGAGGAAGATAGTCCGAATGTTCACAAGCTTATGCTAAAGGCGTTTGAGGAAAATCGATCCTTGATGTTCCTTCTAGTAGACTATAGTTTTATAAAATTACTGCTCATATATATAATAAATAAACTTAAACTGAAAATTGTTCTTTGAGTTACAACATCTAAACTATACTTTAGATTGTTTATTCGATGTTAACCAAAAAAAGAAACGACAACATAACGCATTAAATGAACCATTAGAAACTCTACAAACTACTTTTAAGAGTGGCTTGTAGCATGCATTATTATGCTCGGTGGATGGGATCCCATCATTATAAAATAAAAAAGAAAAACAGGTATTCTAAAATGAATGCCTGTTCTAAAAAATATTTATTTTTCTTTATCTCTTAATAAATGTATTATTTCCTGGTTTTGCATAATGCACTTATCACTGTTTTTCTTAATACTATATGTCCACTTTAAAAGTATAAGGGCAACGATAGGAAAAAATAATATAGCAAACAAAGAAATATATCCCAAAATATACACCTCAGCAGTTAATTAATATTTGTGTCTAAACCAAAATGATAATACTAACAACTACATTCTTGAAGATGTTGTTAGGACATTCCCTGATAAAGTTCCCTTTAAGTATACATTTGCACCACCCATACCACCTAGCCAATAAACGTCAGCTGAAAAAGTTGACACTTTATCAGTTCTAGTAAGTTTTATGTTATTTAGAGTACCTCCAATAATCCAATAGTCTGAAGAATAAACTTTAGTAATCTTTGAGTAATTTACATTGCTTGGTACATAAACATCAATATAATAACTAATACCCATGTAAGGGGTCGTTGCTTTTACCTTATAGCTAGAAGTTCCGAATGGGAAATAGCAGGTAGATAATGCTGATACCATACCTTCCTTATTTGACTTTTGTTGGGTACTTTGGATTGGTTCAATAGTTATTGTGACTTCTTCTCCATTTTCATTATAGTAGGTACTCTCTTGGGGTTCATTTGTAGTAAGATCAAAATCGACCACATGTTCCTGAATTTCGTTAGTTGTTGAAACTTCAGATGCCAGTACTTTTGAGTTGTCAATACCAAAAATAAAAAACCCTAATATAACAATAATTAACCCAAATCTCTTTTTACCTCTCACTATAAACACTCCCTTTTGGAAATTTATTACTCTATAAATATAACAGTTCAATATATTTTCGAGTATTAGTTAACAGAATTGTCAATTATATTAGTCATTTATTACTAAGGTTTGCTCAGATCTTGTGAATTTTTACACTTAAATAATAAGGGCTTTAGTAAAAGAAGAAAGGGTTCTACATATTAGTCATATCTAATATGTAGAACCCTTTAATTTTTCTATCTTTTTTAAATTAGGTCTTGATAAAGTCTTCTAGGCTCTTAAATAAATTACTTACCTATAGCTGTTGATTGTTTTTGACACTCTTAAATTACCGAAAGTTGACGGTATTGCCTGTCCGGAAGTGGTCGAGTATAATGTCCATGAATATATTCCGGAGAAAGGAAAAGACGACTCCCATAATGTATAACTGCGCC
>NZ_JBHLUU010000012.1:0-7833 GCF_042433785.1 Robertmurraya beringensis
AAGCAGGCTATTTCTATAAGGAAGTATCAATATTTGTTTATCTAACTAGGCACGATCATCAAAGGGTTCCGAGTACATTTTAACGGAGATATACGCTAAACTCAGATTTAAAGCAAGGCTGTATTTTTCGAGAACACTTTTAAAAAACAACCTTAGTCACAAAGGAAGGTTGTTTTTATAAAGTCATGGTCTAATTAAAACAATTGCTGTCCCAAGAGCATACTTGAGACTGAAAAGGCACCAGCAGGTGGTAAAACATTAGTATATATGGGAGGTCCCAAACGGGTTGTAAAGGTTGTAGCAATCCAATTTCCGTATTCACCAGCCAGCAAAGAGGGAGGTTTCATTATAAACCGTCCACTTAAAATGAAATGCCGAATGCTTATAGCGGTCTCATCAAATATTGTCAAGTTGCCAAAAAAGGAGGCATATGGTGAATCGAAACTTATTTGTTTAGCGCTTTCGTCCCAATACCCATTAATCGGAATAGGTATACCACGAAAATTAACTGTACCTACTACTTTGTTGTCTACAATGGAATCAATGGTAAGTATACCTCTAATAATGGATCTCCCCGCAATAGAAGCATCAATCCCCCATACGGATGGAAAGGGGATACTAACTTTGGCTGTCTTTGGAATTTTCAAAATTAACCTCTCCTTGATTATTTTGTGTATGGATTGAGTTGTATTTAATCATAATCCTGTAGTAATGATACAGTATATGCACAGAGAATCACTTAGGTGTTTTGTTAAGAAAGAAGCATCAATAATCAATCAGCCTACTGTCTAGATGAACAAGAGTTTGCCTGACCCACGAAAAATATGGAACATTAATTGCTGCTCATACATATGGTCTCGCATTTGGAAAATTTCTTAGCTTTAAAATAAATCATCTGATTCAATGAAATGTAATGCCTATCATCACCTATTTTTATATGTATCTCAGACGAATTCCTATACCTCCGTTACTCTTCGATCATATTTTATTTGTACGAGGTGGTGTAAAATGTTTAAATTATATTTAGATCCTGGTCACGGGAGAATGGACCCAGGAGCTATTGGCAATGGGATGCAGGAAAAAGAAATTACCTTAAATATTTCCCATAGCATCCGAAATCTCTTGGAAAACCATTATGAAGGCCTGCAAATTAAAATGAGTAGAACAGCAGATATTACGCGCAGCTTGAAAGAACGTACAGATGATGCGAATGCTTTCGGTACGGGGGCCAAAGGATGGATTTGTGGAAGAAGTGGGAGTCAATGTGGCGTTAATTCGGAAACGAATCAAATCAACCAGCATGGTTTATGAAACGAAAAAAGTAGGCGTTCGTACGAAAACAACCGTTGCAATTCTTTACATGCGTGACATTGTTGATCCTAAGATTGTTCAAGATGTAAAGAATAAATTAGATGATCTTCACATTGACGGAGCGTTTAGCGCCACTCAGCTAGAAGAATTAATGGAAAGCCTTATAATCAAAACGGTTGCTATATTTCATTGCTAAAAACTTTTATTGATTCCAAATTCTCTTTAAATCCAATGGAACGAATACCTTATTCCCATGTATCTCCCTATGTATGATAGGATTTGAAAAGCATTGATCTGGTAAGAAAGCTTAGTTTTTATTCGCTCTCTGTAATATACCAAGAATGTTGCGACATAAAGCTTAGAATTGTAATTTTTACGAACGTGTGCTTCAGTTATTTTTTTTTATGAGACTGGGCTTGTTTGTTTTGTTGTCTTACTTGTTGTTCATTATTTTTGCTTGTAAACTCATTTCCTTATTGATTTTGTGCTCCTTGCGTACTGCCTTGGGAAGCTTGGCTTCCATCTTGGGCTTATTGCGGTTCTTCTTGTTCGATTTGTTGAACGCGTGGTTCAACGCTGTGTAGAACGGATTGAGTGTGTAGCCTCTTGGTAAAGCTGCTTAGCTTGTTGATTGCAAATGTTTCGAAGCTAGCCCTGTCTTTACGTCATTTTTTACTGTTATAAATAACGCTGCCTTTAATTTTTACTTTATTAGAATGATGTATAAGAATATTTTTTATAACTTCCAATTTTATCCTGATTTTAAATGACCAAAAACCCACAGTTATGTAATTATATGCCCAATAAGAGAGAACGTGTCGATTTATTTTTTAGAGTCAAGAACTCTATCCCCAACATGAGAAGCGTCCACAATCCGATGGCATATAAAAAGTGAAAAATCCCTACCTTATTTTCATAAATGGTATTTCCTAAAAAATCTCCAAGCACTAATACAAAAACTAAGTGAAACGGGGTTAACTGAGAGATTGATGTTCTACCGGTTATGATAATGATAAAAAATAAGGTGACAAAACCTACTATGACTTTGATTGTCAGTAAACCCAAAAAAACTTCACCCAAAATTTATTCCTCCATTTTATATTTCACTCGATTTCAAAAATCCTCATGTTTTAAAATATTTATATTACAACATGTAAGCTAATTAAAATCAGAAAGATAAATAATACCGGTTTTTTCAACTTATAATAATGGAGAAAGCACGCGAGCACCCTGTTCAACAATGCGCTCGGTCAGGGATCGTTGCAACAAGTTTTCAATTCTTAATGGTACAGAATCAGTAAGATCCCTCTCGAACTGCTCTGTGAGTTCCCTTGCCACATCAGCACTGTACACGACTTGACACACCTCATAATTCAGGCGAAAACTTCTCATATCATAGTTTGCTGAGCCTACGGCAGCAATCTCCTCATCGATGGTCAACACCTTCGCATGTATCATTCCTTTGTCGTACTGGTAGATTTGAACTCCAGCTTGGACTTTGCCGACTCGAAGCCAAGCCCGCCTACAGTAAAATACCTTAAAGCATCGGCGATTATCGATGCTGAATCACTATATGTATCAGGTAACTTATCAGACTCATTATGAGAAGAGGTCAATCTTTTACGATGAATAAGCTTGGGATTTGATATGCTAAGATATAGTAAGAAACCAATGACAGGCAAAACAAGGACGATTACTATCCAATTCAAAGCTTTGGCTGGCCGACGAACTTCCCAAATTGCTATGAATAACATAAAGAAAGTATTTAACAGGTATAGATAAAAAATCCACTCCAACTAAAATTCCCTCCTTAGTTTTTCCATTATCATGTACAAACAATGTACATCATGTAGAAGTTTTATAACAACGAAAAGCAACGGTTTCAAAAAGGGATTATTGCCTTTTGCTTTGGGCATCTTCCAATCCATTCTTTACATTAATTAAGCCACTACCAAATTCGTGATCAGTTCCAGGGATTCCTAAATCATAAGTAGAATTCTTAATAATGTCTATTACTTCTTGGTTCGTTAAATTAGGGTTTACTGAAAGCAAGAGGCCAGCAAGTCCTGCCACATGAGGCGAAGCCATAGAAGTACCTGATAAAGCTGCATACTGCTGGTTAAAATAGGTGCTCGGAATTTGAACTCCGGGAGCTGCAACATCGATATAATCTCCATAATTTGAGAAAGGGGCACGTTGTCCGGTGTAACTTACGGCAGCGACACTGAGAACATTAGGAAAAGCAGCTGGATAGCTCGGCTGCATAGTATTTTCATTTCCTGCTGCAGCAATCAAGACAACATTCTTACTATATGCATAATCGATGGCCTCTTTTAAAAGGGAAGAATGCTGATAATTACCTAAACTCATATTAATGATATCGGCTCCATGATCCACTGCCCAAAAAATCCCTTTTGCTATATCAAAGGTTGTCCCATGCCCTTCGGCACCCATCGCTTTTATAGGCATTATTTTGTTATACCAGGTGACACCCGCAAGGCCTTCATGGTTGTTTGTTTCCGATGCAATGATTCCTGATACATGGGTGCCATGCCCGTTGTCATCATCAGGGAAATTATTATTCAACAGGACATTATAACCATTTGTTAATCGTCTTCTTAAATCAGGATGGTCCAGATCAACGCCAGTGTCTATTACAGCAATAATGATATGTTCATCGCCTTTGGTGATATCCCAGCCTGCTTCTGCTTGAATGGCCGATAAGTTCCATTGGTATTGTTCTCTATACAGCAAATCATTAGGAAGTCCAATTTGATTTTGCAGATAAAGATAATTGGGTTCAGCAAATTCAACCATAGCCTGACTGTTAAAATATTCAATAAGTTCCTTGGTCGAAAGTGTATTAGAACGAAAAACAATCGTAGAATTTTGCTTTTTAATGATCGTGCCATTGATCTCCTGTGTTCTCAAACCTTGATACATAAAGAACACCGTTTGAGAACAAACGGTGTATAAACTTATTCATCTTTATTATCTGCGTCATTTACATCTTTAGGATCTTCAATTGGTTCTTCTGTATTAGTGTTGTCATTATTTTCATCAATATTATCTGGATCTGTTGCGTCTTCAGTATCTTCAATTGATTCTTCTGTATCAGGGGTGACATTATTTTCATCAATAGTATCTGGATCTGTTGCGTCGTTAGGATCTTCAATTGGTTCCTCTGTCCCTGGAGTTACATCCTCAGGTGGTGGATTATTATCGTCATCTCCATTATTACACCCTAATAACAAGAAAATTGAAAGAAAAACTGTTGATAAAAGTTTCATCCACTTAAGATTCATCTTTACCGCCCTTTCGATTGTTGTAATTTCTAAATTATTTTCTCCGTTTATTCTTTATTTATTCAGATAGTCTAAAAAGAAATTTGATGAAATACAGCAATAAGCAATTATGTATAGACTTATGATAGATAATATTACAAAGTTTCCCTATTTTATCCGATTCTATTTTTTGCTTTCTGAATAACCTCTTCTACAAACTGATCTTTATTTTCTAATTCACCAAGTGTAATATCTCCATTAGCTAATTTTTCAGAGAGCACATTAATATCTTCCTGGACGGAAACAGGGATTTGATTTTCAGTCAACATTTTCTGAAGCTCATTTGCAATTTTAGTTTCTTGATTCATTTTTAACACAACCATTATTTTAGTATTTATATGGCAGGATTTGAGCAATTTAATACTTTGAACACGTTTGTAGGAAGGTTCTAAAGAAGAGAAAGGTTGGTTAACATCCAACCAACCTTTTGTCTTGCATAATTATTGTTGTGTGTACCCTGAGTTTGTTCTCCTTGAACACTTGTTCTTTATTGTATTAAATTGCCTCTATATGGATCTTGGCTTTGCATGTAGTTAGAAAATTGTTGAACCGATTGTTGAATAGTTTGTGGAGTTTCTTTTTCCAAAGCGTACCATCCGTTTTTAAACATTAAGTTATATAGATTCCGGTGACAGTCTTCAGTTTCTTGGGAAATAGACGCAATTGTACGATACAACGACCCATGGCTTGCTTCTTTTAATGCAGTCGAATATGAGGAAGATATATATTTTTCCGTAGTTAAGGCATCGTTTAGAAAATCTCTATCGTTCATTTGCGGCGTCTTGGGAACTGGTGTTTCAGGATTCTTAATTTTGTTTGGATTATTATTTTCCACTATCGTATCCTCCTTATTGATTCATATTTTGTGAAGGTTGAGTTACATACTGTTGCATCTGTTGAAGCAGCTGTTGATAGTGTCGGTCGTGCATTTGTCCAGCTTGTTCAAGTGCTGCTCTTACTTCTGGATTTTGACATTGTTGAGCGAAAAAATGCATTTTCTTCATCGCAAGTAGATTCCAGCTTAACATATCGTTTAAATAGAGATGATCCTTTGTTGACATTATTTCAGGCGGCTGCGTCATGAAAGTTTGTGCTTGTTGATTAACCATACCCGTCTGCGGTTGTTGCATGATGTTTCCTCCTTGTTAACAATGTTGTAATCACTTGGGTAGATTGCCACACAGCGGTCAAAAATATGCAGGTATTTTAGATTAGTTTTAAAGACCCCCACCTTTAGATAGCATTAAATACTCCCCACCTATACGCAGGTGGGGAGTATTTGTGGCTAAACTAAATATTAATTTATCCTATTCCAGATTCTGTCTAGGTCCAAGGCAACATATATTTTATCACCATTAATTTCCTTATGTATAATAGGATTGGAAAAATACTGATTTATATTTTTATTAAATTGCTTACACCTTGCTCGTGGTTTTGGTCCATATAAATCGTTTCAGGATAGTCCTTATACATACTCCGTCTACCTCTTTTTTAATTTTATGAAAAATACAAACTGCATCAATACTCCATTTCTAAATAAGCATACCAGTCTTGCTTCTCGAAAAGGAAAATCCCCCTCGAATTGTAAAACAATTGTACTTTAATCAGCTTTTACAAAAGTACAACCGTAAAATTTACCCTATTCTCTCTTCCTTGATTTTTTTTGCCAAGAGTATTTTTTCCGAAAATAATAAAAATATAATTCGAATTTTAAAAACTTTGTATGAATAAATATTTCTATCTTCAAACATTCTAAGAAAGGTTTCAAAAAAAATAATAGGAGGTGTTATTCATGACAGTCATAAATGACGTTAAAACAGCTTTAGCCGGATTAAAAAGCGCTCAAGCTAGCTTTGAAACATTTGCTCTTAGTACAGATAATGAACAAGCGAAGCAGCTTTACCAAGATGCTGCTAAACAAACCCAATCTGTTTTACAAAGCGTTGAACCACGCGTTCAACAAATCGAACAAGAAGAACCACAATACAAACAACAATAATTAAAAGACAAAAAAAGGTTGGTCGAGTAAACCAACCTTTTTACTCTCTCAATAATGGATGAAACACAGAGGTGATTATTCATGATATATAAAATAAAACAATTTAAAGATCGGTCTTTTAGTATTAACGGTTATCGGAATAGGATCAGGATGTAACGAAAGCCAGAATCAGTTGGGTGAAAATAATAACGATTTGAGTATTTCACAGGTACATACAAGCTTTCTTTTTCGATTCTTAACACGTTTTTTCATTGACATCAACAAACTTTATAAACACATATAAACACAATGAGACCCCTCACAACATCGTGGGTGGTTTTTTTGCCTTCATTTTTAATTCTCTTGGGTGTATTGTGTCAAAAAGGTGAAGGTTGGATTGGTAGGGGTGAATTAGCAAACAGCGAACCCGATGGATATACGCTTGTTTATATGGTCTCTCCAAATAACTTTACTGGTTAATAAATCCTACTGCCAATAGAAAAGAAAATTTGGACAGTTTTTAATTTAATATCAGTCACCATGAAGATTCCGAACTTATTGTCGTAACGGGATGACCCCCGGTTTGACAATATTAAAGAGTTCATTGGATACGCAAAGGAAACGAGTTAGCTGTGTAGTTTTATAAGGTAACAACTAACATACGAGATTGACTGCTTATTAAACGGCTATTTAAAAAGGTTTGAGAATTGTAGAAGCACTATCGCTCTTTATAGAGGACTTTATTTTTGATCATAAAAATGGACACCAATTCAGTTGAAATAGATAGAGGGGAGTTAATCATCTAGTTCTTGTTTGATGATTACCTTTATGAATTCTCAGATAAGCCTTTACAAATAGGATTTGTAAGGTACCCCGAATCAAGTGCAGCCGCCTCGACTTTCAGGTTAAATCTCTCTATTTGCCGATCAAGTCTAGAAAAGGATTAATATAGAGAGGGGATATCGTTTTAAGATTAGTCGCTAATATCAAATGTGTTAATGTTTAGTGAATGGTCGGTATCTCTAACAGAAGCGTAAAATATATCTTTAATTTGATGATATCCCTTTGCCTTTTGTGATAAGAGCCATAATTTAATATTTGATTAAAACACGATTTTAAAAACCTATCCAAAAAAGAAACTGGCTTACAGTGAATCTTTGGTGCAAAGTTTGCCAATTCCTTCTTTATCATACCTTCTAA
>NZ_JBHLUU010000120.1:0-73140 GCF_042433785.1 Robertmurraya beringensis
AGCAAGCTCCCAAAGATCCGCTCGACTTGCATGTATTAGGCACGCCGCCAGCGTTCGTCCTGAGCCAGGATCAAACTCTCCAATAAAGAGTAAGATTAGCTCTTAAAGTTAAAACGTTGGCTAGTGTTTTTTTCAACACTAATCATTTTTTTGTTGACGTATGATTTGTTTAGTTTTCAAAGAACAATTTCGCTTCGTTAGAAGCAACTATATTAGAATAACATTTCAATCACTCGAAGTCAACAACTTTTTAAAAGTTTTTTAAGTTTGTTGTTTCGTCATCAGCGACTGTTTTTATATAATACCATCGTGAGCCTAGAGAGTCAACAAGATATCCGTGGTAATAATATCCAAAGTAATCTTTACAACAATATCATTCACAATGTTTTTTAAAGGGTAACTACATGAGCACATATACTCCTTAACATTGGTGGACTGGGCAGACCACGTAATGCGAAGCTACCTGTGACGCATTTAATTAAGGTTCAAGAGTTTTTTTTGAGAAACCAGTAATTTTTTAAGCGGAGTTTTTTCGGTTAGACTACAGAATTGAGCTTGGTTCGGGCTATATAAGCGGAGTTTTTCCGATTAAGCAACGTAAAGTTACCGAATTTCATGTTTTTTGAGTCAATAGTCGGAATCTTTCCGTCTATTTTAGCTATTTTCAGTCCAATTTCCTAAATAAAAGAAATTTCTCCGCCTATTTACCGATTTGCACCACCTCACAAGTAAACCTGTTACTACTTTCTCCAGTCTTTATTTACCCACCAAAAAACCAGCCTTCCCTAGGAAAGACTGGTCGTGTTTCTTCTATAATATATTACTTAGTGATTGAAATGATGTTTTGATCCTTAAGTGTTACAGCACCTTGCTTGTTGATAGTTACTTTTTCGCCTTCAGCAAGGTTTGTGAATACTACAGGAGTAATCGTTGATGTTGCATTTTTCTTAATAAACTCAAGATCTACCTTAAGTAATGGTTGACCTGCAACAACTTTATCATTTTCACCAACTAACGCTTCAAAACCTTCTCCTTTTAGGTTTACTGTATCAATACCGAAGTGGATTAGGATTTCGCGTCCGCTATCAGACACAATTCCGATTGCGTGCTTAGTTGGGAATAGGTTAACGATTTTTCCGTTTACAGGTGAGACAACTGTGCCTTCTGTTGGCTCAATCGCGAATCCATCACCCATCATTTTACCAGAGAATACCGCATCCGGAACTTCTGTGATTGGCTTTAGGTTACCTGTTAATGGAGATACGATTGCATCTTCACCAGAAACCGGTGCACTTACTTCATTTGTTGTTTCAGTAGCTTTTGCTGCTGGAGTTGGTCTATTTCCAGCCATAATGTCTTTCATTTGACCTTTAATCGTTTCAGAACGTGGACCAAAGATTGCTTGAATATTGTTACCTACTTCAAGTACTCCAGCTGCCCCTAGTTTTTTCAGTCTATCTTTATCAACAGATCCGATATCATTTACAGATACACGAAGACGAGTGATACATGCATCAAGGTGAGAGATATTATCTTTTCCACCCATTGCTTCTAAAATATCGTATGGAAGGTCACTAGTTTGTCCAGCTGCTCCTTCTGTTCCCTCTTCTTCCACTTCACGACCTGGAGTCTTTAAGTTAAACTTACGGATCGCAAAACGGAAACCGAAGTAGTAAATTACCGCAAACACAAGACCGACAGGAATTACTAACCAAGCATTCGTTTGTGGGTTGATTAGACCAAATAGAATATAGTCAATTAAACCACCAGAGAATGTCATACCGATTTTTACATCTAAAAGATGCATAACCATGAATGATAGACCAGCAAATACTGCGTGGATAGCAAATAGAATTGGTGCAACGAATAAGAATGAGAATTCAATTGGCTCCGTAATACCTGTTAAGAAAGCTGTTAAACCAGCAGAAGCCATAAGTCCACCAACAACCACTTTTCTTTCAGGACGAGCTTCGTGATAAATAGCTAATGCTGCTGCAGGTAAACCGAACATCATGAACGGGAACTTACCAGTCATAAATGTACCTGCTGTTAAGTTTTGAACGTTATCGCTGATTTCTGCCATGAAGATACGTTGGTCACCACGAACCACATCTCCAGCTAGTGTTGTATATTGACCAAACTCATACCAGAAAGGTGAGTAGAAGATATGGTGTAATCCGAATGGAATTAATGAACGTTCAATAACACCAAAGATAAACGCTGATAATGTTAAGTTTGCATGAACCATGTTTTGAGAGAATGCATTTAGACCATTTTGAATTGGTGGCCATACAATTAACATCACAAGACCTAGGATAACTGCAGTAGCAGCTGTGATGATTGGTACGAAACGCTTACCAGCAAAGAATCCTAAATAAGATGGCAATTCAATTTCATAGTACTTATTGTAAAGACCTGCTGCGATAATACCGACGATGATACCACCGAATACCCCAGTTTGTAGTGTTGGAACTCCTAGAATACTTGAGTAATTTAATCCGTTTACATCTTCAGCCGTTAAGCCTAAAGCTGTACCCATTGTTACGTTCATAATTAAGTATCCGATGATAGCAGCTAATCCAGCTACTCCATCTCCACCTGCTAAACCAACAGCAACCCCAACTGCAAAGAGAACTGGAAGGTTTCCGAATACGATATCCCCCGCACTTTGCATGATTGAAGCAACCATCGCTACTCCATTGTTATCTAAAAATGGAGCTAACTCCAATAATGCAGGGTTTTTAAGCGCTGCTCCTAATGCAAGTAAAATACCTGCTGCAGGAAGTAAAGCAACTGGTAACATCAATGCTTTACCAACTTTTTGTAAAACACCAAACACCTTTTTAAACATGGTAGAACCTCCTAAATAATTTATTTCGCTCATTGTCGCTTCCCAATTTGCAAAAGAAAACAAAAAAGGCACGAGGGAAAAAGGAATCAAAATAGAGCTTACAAGGTTATAATACCCGTAAATCTCCATTTCAATTATCTTCTTCACTCATGCCTGATCGAATCAGTAACACGTATAAAAGATAAGTTCGAATTATTTAACTTTCTTTTGAAGCCTTTGCAAATGCATCGTTAGATACACTGCTTCTGCATCAAATACCGTTTTCTTTAATGCTTGTTGCATCACTTTAATGAGCTTCCACGAGAGATTGTAACACACCGGATACTCCTCTTTCAAGAGGTTTGCAATTTTTTCTGGTTCTTCAACTTTTTCTCCGCTATGAACACGCTCAATAGTGAACCGTATATGTCGAACAAGCCTCATATAATCAATACTTTCCTTATCGATTGAAATTTCAAGTTGCTCCTCAATCATATCGATCAAACGAGTAACCAATTGAGAGTGCTGATTCACTTCTGATAGATTTCGATTCATCACAGCACTATGAATATGCAGAGAAATAAATCCTACTTCCCCTTCAGGAAGCTCCAACCCTGTACTCTCTTTGATCAAATTTACAACTTCTTTAGCTATTTCATATTCAAAAGGATAGAGTGCTTTTGTCTCTATTAAGAAAGGATTTCTCATTTCCATTCCGTTCGAAAGCCGACTGACAGCAAACATTAAATGGTCGGTTAATGCGACATGGATATGCTCATTTAACTCTGCGTTTGCTCTTCTCTTTATTAGCTCAATTGCAGAAATGAATACTTCATGAAGATTGCTTTCAACAAATGGAAGGAGTTTTATATAATTTTCTTGTTCCTTTTCATTTCTTAATACAAAAAGCTTTTCCGCTGACGCCTCGTCGATGACATCTCCCGTTTTACGGTTAAATCCGATGCCTTTACCGATCACAACAACCTCTCCATAGTCCGAGTGGTCAGCTATCACTACATTATTATTTAAATTCTTACTAATGATAAGTCCAGACATCATAATTCCCCGCTTTATTTTGAGAGCTTCGACATAATAAGTTTAATCATATATAGGGGACAAAAGCTTGTCAATTAGAATACGCAAACGCATTCATGTTTTTCAAAAAAACGTCATAATAAAAGGGGTTGACTACAAGTAGCCAACCCTAAATCCTATTCAGTTAAGAACATAAAGTATAATACGAAGATAACAAAGAATACATACATCACTGGGTGAATTTCTTTTGTACGCCCTTTTACCATCATCGTAATTGGGTAGAAAATGAATCCAGCTGCGATACCTGTTGCAATGCTGTATGTTAGTGGCATAGCAATGATAGTTAAGAAAGATGGTACAGCAATCTCAAAACGATTCCACTCAATTTTCCCTAAAGAAGATACCATGAGTACCCCTACAATAATTAGGGCCGGCGCTGTTACAGGGGACGTAACAACCGATAATACCGGGAAGAAAAATAATGATAATAGGAAAAATCCTGCTGTTACAAGTGCCGCAAAACCTGTTCTTGCTCCTGAAGCTACCCCTGCAGATGATTCAATATAAGAAGTGGTTGTTGATGTTCCAAAAATAGAACCTACTAATGATGCAATAGAATCTGCAAATAGTGCTCTTCCTGCATTAGGAAGTTTATCTTCTTTCATTAATCCCGCTTGGTTTGCAACGGCTACAAGCGTTCCTGCGTTATCAAAGAAGTCAACGAATAAGAATGTTAAAACGATCCCAAGCATCGTAGCTGTGTAGAATGATGGATCACCAAATGCTGAGAATAGAGAACCAAATGTTGGTTCAAGGCTTGGTACAGGACCAACAACCGTTTCAGGTGCATCAATTAAGTTAAAGATCATACCAACGATAACCATAATAATCATTCCGAAGAATACGGCTCCGTTAATACCTCTTGTCATCATGATCACTGTAATTAGAAGACCAAAAATAGCTAGTAGTGTATTTCCAGCTGTTAAATCACCAAGTCCAACCAATGTTGCCTCATTATTTACGATAATGCCTGCATTTTTTAAACCAATAAAAGTAATGAACAATCCGATACCAGCACCCACTGCGTGCTTTAATTCTACCGGAATCGCGTTAATGATTTTTTCACGTAACCCTGAGATGGTTAATAATAAGAAGAACACACTTGAAATAAATACTGCTGCTAATGCATGTTGCCATGGGGCTCCATGTGTTAAGACAACTGAGTAAGCAAAGAATGCATTCAGACCCATACCAGGTGCTAATGCAATCGGGAACTTACCTATGAGTCCCATAATGATTGACCCTACTGCTGCTGCTAATGCTGTAGCGACAAAGACCGCTCCATAATCCATACGCATCGTATCAGGAAGATCCGGTACATCTGCTAGTGTCAACGTAAGTGGGTTGACTACTAAAATATATGCCATTGCTAGGAAGGTAGTTAATCCACCCATAAACTCGCGACGATAGTTCGTTCCAAGCTCTTCAAATTGAAAGTATTTTTTCATTTCTTTCTTTTCCTCCATTTTTAGAAAAATAAAAACGCTCCAACAACGAGGAGCGCCTGACAACAAAGATTCGCGAAATAAAGGCCAAGAAAGAGCCCATTTATCACTCACCTCGTAGTCAAGCTATTTACGGTAGCTCGGTAGAAACTTCTGGGCCATATCCCCAAGATTATACGACGAAAAACGACATTTATTAGTACTTTTTCATCATACCAAGGTCTCGGATTTTCGTCAATATAAAAACGAACATTTTTTCAAATGTCCGTTTTATTGTTCGTATTTTGTTAGATTTTATTCCCACTCAATTGTTGCTGGTGGCTTACTTGTGATATCATAGACGACTCGGTTTACATGGCTAACTTCGTTAACAATACGAGTAGAAATGATTTCTAATACTTCCCACGGAATTCTTGCCCAGTCAGAAGTCATCCCATCAATAGAAGTAACCGCACGAATACCGATCGTATAATCATACGTACGAGCATCTCCCATTACACCTACTGAACGAATGTCAGGTAGGACAGTGAAGTATTGCCAAATATCACGATCCAGTCCAGCCTTCTTAATTTCCGCACGTAAAATCGCATCCGATTCACGAACGATTTCAAGCTTATCATCAGAAATTTCTCCAAGCACACGAATGCCAAGTCCTGGTCCTGGGAAAGGTTGACGCCAAACAACTTCATCAGAAATTCCAAGTTCCGTACCAAGCGCACGTACTTCATCCTTGAATAGTGTGCTAAGTGGCTCAATTAATGTGAATTGCATGTCTTCAGGAAGACCACCCACATTGTGATGTGACTTAATCGTTTGAGCTGTAGCCGTACCACTTTCAATAATATCAGTATATAGTGTACCCTGTGCTAGGAAATCAATTCCCTCAAGTTTTGCCGCTTCATCATCAAACACATAAATAAACTCATTACCGATGATTTTACGCTTTTGTTCTGGGTCACTTACTCCAGCCAACTTCCCTAAGAAGCGCTCCTTCGCATCCACCTTAATCACGTTCATGTTAAAGCCTTCTGCAAAAGTTTTCATTACACTTTCAGCTTCCCCTTTACGAAGTAAGCCGTGGTCAACGAAGATACATGTTAATTGGTCACCAATTGCTTTATGAATAAGTACCGCTACAACGGATGAATCCACCCCACCACTTAGTGCACAAAGAACTTTTTTGTCCCCCACTTGCTGGCGGATTTTTTCCATTTCAACTTCGATAAAGTTTTCCATCGACCAGTTTCCAGCACATTCACAAACACCGAATACGAAATTCTTTAACAGCTCATTTCCATAAACAGAGTGGCGAACCTCTGGATGGAATTGTACCCCGTATAACTTACGATCCGCATCACTCATAGAAGAAATCGGACAAGACGGACTAACTGCATCGACTGTAAAGCCTGGAGGAGCTTCTACTACTAAATCTCCATGGCTCATCCAAACGATTTGCTCCTGTGGAAGGTCAGCAAATAATTTCGAATTGTTTTCAATTTGAATAGCCGCTTTTCCATACTCACGGTGCTTTGCTGGCTCCACTTTCCCATTAAAATGAGTTGTCATTAGCTGCATGCCATAACAAATTCCTAGGATTGGCAAGCCAAGTTCAAAAATCTTCTCATCGCAACGGAATGATCCTTCATCGTACACGCTGTTTGGACCACCAGATAAAATAATCCCCTTTGGATTCATTTGACGGATTTCATCTGCAGTAATCGTATGCGGGTGCAGTTCACTATACACACCAAATTCACGAATCCTTCTAGTAATCAACTGATTGTACTGACTTCCAAAGTCCAATACAACGATCATTTCCTGACCTGATAAACCTACCTTTTCAGACATTCAATTCACCTCATAATTATTATTCCAAATAAAAAAGCTAGAATTCTTCCCCCAAAAAAAATTTTGAAGGCAGAATTCTAGCTTGATATCTCTAACAACCATAGAAAGCTCCGCCTTCATAGTCAAATCATTTACGGCGATTTGGTAGAGACTCTCGAACCATATTTTCGAGGATATATGAAGAGATACATTTTTATAATATTAGAGATTATTGTAACAACATGTCGTTTTATCGGTCAAGCAATTGTCTTTTTAATTAAATTTTCCCACAATTCTCGCGTTCGGTCCCAGCTTCCTTCTTCAAGCGTCCCTTTGTACACATATCTCTCGTATAGAGAAGTAAGTGTCCCCATATCTTTCGAGGAAAAGAAGTAATCAACATACTCGGCGTAGTCTCGGAGTGTTTGATGTTCCTTTCTCTTAATCCCATATCGATCGAGCTGCTTCAACAAGGCCAAATAGGCTCTTTGGAAGTCATCATCTTTTTTCCTGAACCTAAAAATGAGAACCAGTACATATGGAAGCCATTTTAACCTTAGTTTATAGGCAATGTAGGCAACTAGTCCCATCACACTCAAAGTGATCAGTCCCCGTTTCCAGTGTTTAACAAAACCTGCCTCCATTTTAGACCATAATTCCTTCCAAGAAAAAGAGCTTTCAGTGGAAGCTGCTTCTTCAGGAGCTTCTTCTGGTCTTTCTACTTCAGGCTGTTCCTCCGTTTCAGGTGTCTCTACCTCCGTTGAGTTCTCAGTGGTTGAATCAAAATTTAGTTGAACATTACTTGAAAAACCTTGCGTAGGCTCAAAAGGAACCCAACCTACCTCAGGAAAATATACCTCAACCCACGAGTGCGCATTGTTATTGGTAATCGTATAGCCTCGTTTCCCTGATACCGTTGGCCCTTGATACTCCCCTTCTGTATATCCCTTAACCCAGCGAGAAGGAATACCTACTGAGCGTAATAAAACAACCATGGAGGTGGAATAATTATCACAATATCCTCTTAGCGTTTCAAATAAAAACTGATCCACGTAATCCTCATCCGCCCCTGGTACAGCCACATCAATCTGATCATACGTAAATCCGTTCTGCCCAAAATATCTTTCTACTGCTCTAGCTTTATCAAACCATGTTTCTTGTTCACCTGTAATTTCAAGCGCCAAGTCCTTCACTCGTTGCGGCAATGTTTCAGGAAGTTGCGTATATTGATAGATAAACTCTGGACTTAACCCAGCTTCCTCTAAGCTCTTGGTCGCCTTCATTGCCGTTACACTATATCTCGGAATATCGTATGAGACAGTGTATTCTTCCAACGGCGCTGTTCGATCAGCTTCTAAAGTATATACCTTTTCGAGTCCTTCATTGACCCGGAAAGAGTAGCTTACATTCTCGGTACTAACAGATTTCAACCCTAACGGATAAATAATATGAGGATAACTTCGAACAGAAGATACATTTGCTGTTAGCTCCTTTACCTCTAATCCTTCCTGATTAAAGGAGCTAATTGGGAACACATCATTTTGAGTGAATGGAACTGGATCATCAAAGCTCGATACCTCCCAGCCCTTTCCCGTATAAATATCCTTTGTTTCTACTCTCCAGTAATGCCTTTGGTCCACTTCCGTCTCGTAAACAACGGTATCATCTCCAATAAACGGACCTCCTAGACTCGTATCATCGGTACCATAACCTACCCTTTGTCCACCCGCTCCTCCTCCACTATCTTCTGAATAGGAAGTCAGGTACGGAACAGGATCCGGCCAAATCGGTTCCGCTTTTGGCCCACCGAAACCTAGGGCCACACTGGCTCCAATCATTAATAATAGAGGGAGCCCCCACTTACCTTTGGAGGATACCCCCTTCACAATAGCTTCTCTCTCAACCAAACGGTGAAATGTTAACATTCCCATCACTGCAAAACCAACGACTACGGTTCGAACAATCGCACCGTCTGCTTCGTAAGGGGTAAACGTGTCTAATACGGTAATGTAAACAAGCGTCATAAAAAAGAAAATAAACATTTGTCTACGAATAATCAGCCAATAGTGGATCAAATAAGCCATAAGCCAAAGCAAAATAAAGAACAGAAGGCTTCTAAATTCAAAGGTTAGCGCATTCCATTCCATCTGGAACGAATAACTGATATTGAGGATCAAATCATCCCAAAACTGTGAGAACCATGATAATTGAAAAAATGACCCTTCAAAATAATAGCGATGAATAAAATAAAGGATATAAACGACCTTCAACAGTGCTCCTAATAACATCTGAACCTTCGTAAAGGAAATCACTAAGCATAACAACAAAAACCCGAGAAAGATATAAACATTTCCTGTATCGGTTAATTCGTCAACTGGCCGTAACCACTCCCACAGTAATAAAAACCCAAGCAAGTAAAGAAAGAGAGTGGTCGTCGTTTCTTTTTTCTTATTCCCTTTTATCATTACCTGCTCACCTCCGAAAACACCTCAGAAAAATGCCCTGCATGAACAAGCACCACTCGAACGCCTCTAGCATTTGCGGAACTTTTCAAAGAAATTTCTAACGGATTCAAGGACTCTCCTTGGTTTTTCACCAAATAGAGGGTCACTGCTCCTTTTTTCACAGAGAAAAAGCTTGCTTTTTCAATTAGTGGCTTGGTTAGTTGAGAAGTCACCAGCATAAAGGAGACGGTTTGGTTTCCAAGAAAGCTTTCTCCCCCAAGTACTCTATCTAAGGGTACTTGACTCTCTGCTTTAATTTTAGCCAGATGATAAAAAAGGCTCTGTTGATGATCTTCCCCACTACGGACAGGAAAGAATTGGCGATCCTTACCCAAGGTTAATAGCCCCACCTGTGCTCCTTTTCGAAGAATTCCCTTTACTAAAGATGCCGTAAAGGAAACCACCGTCTCAAACCCTGCGGATGGTACACAGTCCATAATCAGGCAAATATCATGTGATTGACGCTGTTCAAATTCCTTCGTCATAAGATCATTCCGCTTCGCACTTGCTTTCCAATTGATCCAAGAGAACTTATCTCCCGGCTGGTATTCTCGGAGACCAATCGCCATCGTCGTATCTCTCTGCACTCGTTCTTTGGAAGCGGTCATCCCTTGGTCAAACTGGTTTTCATGCGGACGATAGACCAGCTCCTCTATTTGAGGATAAACAATGAACCGATCCGTTAAGTCAAAGTCTACTTCTCTCTCTATTAAACCTAAAGGATCTCCAAGCTTCAGGCGAACACTCTGAAAAATATGTTCCCCTCGAGGTAACTGTGGAATCTCGTATTCAAATGTAAACTGCTTTTTAAAGCCCGGGAATAAAAGCAGTTTTGCGTTTTGATTGCCACGAAGTTGTTCACTTAATAGATCCTCTGCAACCAGGTAAAACAGTGGAAAAGCATTGGTTCTCGTCAAATGAATTTTCACCTTTAAGGTTTCGCCTGCACTGTATTCAAATCTAGAAAACTCTCTACTAACCTGAAACTTTCGAGTAGAGTAGGCGGCCAAAAAAAGAGCGTACAAAGCAAACGGGACAAAGCTATAAAATAAAAACCAGCTAACAAATCCACCTTGGAACATGGCATACGAAAACGTGACAGCGATTAGAAACAGCAAAATGATCAGTTTCCAAATATGTTGTATCGATAGAAAAATTTGTCTCATTACTTCACAAGCCTTTTCACAGGAACAGGAACTCTTTCCACCACTCGTGACATAACATCCTCCGCCGTAATTCCTTCAAACTTCGCCTCTGACTTGAGGATAATCCGGTGCGCAAGTACATATGGCGCTAAATACTGGACATCATCAGGTAACACATAATCGCGATTATGCATAAATGCATACGCCTGTGCGGCCTTCATTAACCCGATCGATCCACGCGGACTCGCACCTAAGTACACACTGCTATGCGTTCGTGTGCGATGAGAAATATCCACGATATAGCGCTTGATCGTATCATCTACCACTACATTTTGTATTTCTTCCTGAAGCTGTCTTAATTCCTCTAGGTCGATAACAGGCTGTAATTCCGAAATGGGTGATCTCTTTTCCGCTCGAGCCAGAACTTCCATCTCCTCTTCTAACTCTGGGTATCCCATTCTCATTTTTAAAAGAAATCGGTCAAGCTGAGCCTCAGGAAGCGGATACGTGCCTTCGTACTCGATTGGATTTTGCGTCGCCATAACAAAAAATGGCCGTTCAAGCTTATGTGTCACGCCATCAATAGTGACACTACTTTCTTCCATTCCCTCTAACAGAGCCGATTGCGTCTTTGGACTCGTTCGGTTAATCTCATCGGCAAGAATGATATTCCCCATAATCGGACCTGGTCGGAATTGAAATTCCAATTCTTTTGGATTATATATCGATACCCCTGTCACATCGGATGGAAGAAGGTCCGGAGTAAACTGAATCCGACGAAATTCTGCGCTCACAGACTTCGCCAACGCACGGACCATCATCGTTTTCCCGACACCTGGCACATCCTCTAGCAGTACATGTCCTTCAGCTAGTAATGCTACTAGACTTAACTCCGCAACATTTCTTTTCCCAATCATTACTTTTTCTATATTTTGAAGAATTCGGTTTATCACTGGATTCATTTGACTCACTCCTATAACAACCTCCTGTTAATAGCAAAAATTTCATACCTTCTACATATATTCGAGATATATTTGTCAATTTCCTGTAAAAAACGAATATTATTGATCAATCCCGCCTTTTTTAATAGACGTTTATCCTATGACAGAAGTTTCAACCCTACACCATTTGGAAAATATTGATAAAATCGTAGAGTAAAAAGTTTGTCAAAAAAATATAACAATTTTATAAGGCATTTTTCTATGAAATCCTTTACAATATAGATGTGTAGCTCTTTGCATTTTTTTATCGTTTGGTGCAAACGTTTGCGCATTTAAAATATTTTGAGGTGATTACATGAAAAGATTATTTAGCATCGATCCATGGAAGATCGTTGAAACAACCGTAAACAAAGAAGACTTTCGACTAGCAGAAAGTATGATGAGCCTTGGAAATGGTCATATGGGAATGCGCGGAAACTTTGAGGAAACATATACAGGAGACTTTCACCGCGGCTCCTACATCGCAGGAGTTTGGTTTCCAGACAAAACAAGGGTTGGCTGGTGGAAAAATGGCTATCCTCACTATTTTGGAAAGGTAATTAACTCCATCAACTACATCGGCATCCGAGTAGCGATCGACGGAGAAGAAATGGATTGTTACGAAAACCAGGTCACAAGCTATTATCGAGAGCTCGACATGCAGCACGGCGTGTTAACCCGTCGCTTTACTATCAATCAAAACGGCAAGGAAACCGATGTAGAGGTCGTTCGTTTCCTATCGATTAGCCATCCAGAGCTTGCTGTCATCAAGTATCAGGTAACCCCGAAAAATTATTCCGGGAATGTAACGTTCACCCCTTACTTAGATGGAGATGTGAGAAATGAAGACTCCAACTATGACGAAGATTTCTGGTTGGAAGTGGAACGAGGCGTTAGTCACAGCAACGGTCATCTAGTCATGAAAACGAAGGATAATCCGTTTGGCACTCCTACCTTCCATGTCGCAGCTAGTATGCGTCTTGTAGTGGAGGGAGAAATTTTGTCTCATTCTACAGCTGAGCGTGAAGAATATGTTGAAAATACGATTTCTGTTCAAGCTTTAGAAAATACACCTGTCTCATTGATCAAATATGTCGCTGTCACAACTGACAGAGATTATGAAGTGGCACAGTTGATAACGAAGGCAGAGGAAGTACTTACCCATTCGGATGAATTAGGCTATGATTCCCTTCTCCAAGAACATAAAGAAGCTTGGCTTAAGCGTTGGAGCATTGCGGATGTTGAAATCAATGGAGATGACGAAGCACAGCAAGGCATCCGATTCAATTTGTTCCAGTTGTTCAGTACCTACTACGGTGAAGATGCACGTTTGAATATCGGACCAAAAGGATTTACGGGAGAAAAATATGGCGGCGCCACGTATTGGGATACCGAAGCATACGCTTTACCACTCTATTTATCTACTGCAAATCCAGAGGTAGCTCGTAATCTATTAGTATATCGTCACAACCAACTGGATGGTGCTTATCATAACGCCCAGCAGCAAGGTCTAAACGGCGCCCTCTACCCGATGGTTACGTTCAACGGAATTGAGAGTCATAACGAATGGGAAATCACGTTTGAGGAAATTCACCGTAATGGTGCCATCGCCTACGCCATCTACAATTATGTCAATTACACAGGTGACAAAGACTATTGGAACGAATATGGCATAGACGTACTTACAGGTATTTCTAGATTTTGGGCAGATCGTGTTCACTACAATAAAAAGAAAAATGTCTACATGATGCATGGCGTAACCGGTCCAAATGAGTATGAAAATAACGTAAACAATAACTGGTACACCAATACGATTGCTCGTTGGACCCTTCGATATACATTAGAAGTCATTGATGCACTTAAAGCGAGTGGTCATGAAACACGTGTATCCGATCTTCAAATCACAGAAGATGAAATGGCCAAATGGCAGGAGATCATCGATAAAATGTATCTTCCATATGATGAAGAACTGGATGTATTCATTCAACATGACACGTTCCTTGATAAAGACTTAAAAACGGTAGACGAGTTGGCACCGGAAGATCGTCCACTAAATCAAAAATGGTCATGGGATAAAATCTTGAGAAGCTGCTTCATCAAACAAGCAGACGTTCTTCAAGGCTTGTATTTCTTAAATCACGAGTACACTTACGAAGAAAAGGAAAGAAACTTTAACTTCTATGAGCCAATGACCGTTCATGAATCGTCTCTTTCTCCTTCCGTCCATGCCATTCTAGGCGCAGAGCTTGGAAAAGAGGAAAAGGCTTACGAGATGTACCATCGTACCGCGCGTCTAGATTTAGATAACTACAACAATGACACAGAGGACGGTCTTCATATTACTAGTATGACGGGCGCTTGGCTTGCGATCGTTCAAGGCTTCGCAGGAATGAGAACTGCCCATGAAACTCTTTCATTTGCACCATTCGTTCCAAAATCATGGTCTTCTTATTCCTTCAAAATCGTGTATCGTAACCATCTCTTAACGATCCATGTGTCAAAAGATGGTGTGACGATTGCACAAGAAGGACCAGAATTATTCATGAAGCTTTATGGCGAGGAACTAGTGCTACCAGAAAACGGAACAACGACCGTTACTCTTAAAAAATAAGGACATGAGGGGCTTGCCCCTTTTTTATAGGGAGAGATCTTATGAAATTAGATGCGTTTATTTTTGACCTTGACGGAGTAATCACCGACACTGCTGAGTATCACTTTTTAGCTTGGCAAGCCCTTGCTGGTGATATAGGGATTACCTTTACCCGTGAAGATAACGAGCTGTTAAAAGGCATCTCACGAATGGAATCATTAGAGAAAATCCTTGAGATTGGTGGACGATCTGGTGATTTTTCAGCAGAAGAGAAAGAAGTGCTTGCTTCAAAAAAGAACGACCATTATTTATCGCTCATTACAAAAATTAGCCCGTCTGATATCCTGCCTGGAATCAAAGAATTACTAGTTGCGATTAAAGCAAACGGACTAAAGCTAGGGCTAGCTTCAGCAAGTAAAAATGCCTTTACCGTTATGGAATCACTTGGTCTGAAAAATAACTTTGACGTCATCGTTGACGCCAAAACGGTTATAAACGGAAAGCCGCACCCAGAAGTGTTTTTAACAGCGGCTAAACTACTGGGAGTTGAGCCTGAATCTTGCATTGGAGTCGAGGATGCCGTTGCAGGTGTGGAAGCCATTAAGGCAGCGAATATGTTTGCTGTTGCGATCGGACCTAAGGAATCCTTTCCTTTAGCAGATGTGGTCTATAGCGAGACAGGAGCGCTTTCTTTTGAGAAGGTTAAGGAGCTTTTTGAAAAAGAAAACGGTGATTTTGAGTAGGAAATTGAGTGTTTTTAATAAAGTGGCTTACATTTTTCTAGTCTTGCTCAGATCACCCCTCTAGACATACTAAAAGGCAGGTTGCCCCAACAGCAACCTGCCTTCTCTATTACTTCTTGTTTTTCTTTAGTACGTCAACAGTAGTTGCTTTGCTTTCATTTCCAGCAGCATCTGTTGCGGTTACGGATAATTCATTTTTGTGTTTTTGCTTTGTTACTGTTACTGATAATTTTCCTTTACTATCAGCGACAACCGTACCAAGCTCCTTGTCACCCATCCTCACTTTCACCGTGGCTCCTGCTTCAGTTGTTCCAGTAACCACGGTGTCATTATGAATGACTGAATTCACTTTTGGTGCATTAGGAGCTGTTACATCTAGAACCGTCACTACTGCGGCCTCACTCTCATTACCAGCCGCATCTGTCGCCTTTACTGAGACTTGTGTACCAGCTGTTAACTTTGAAATGACAATGCTAAAACTTCCATTTTCTGATGAAGCTGTTCCCGTTCCAATCACCGTTCCATCAGCAGACACTTCAACAACCGCACCTGCTTCTGTCGTTCCTGTGACCTCAACCGATTGGTCCGTAACATCGTTCACAACAGGAGCATCTGGTGCCACACGATCAGACACCTCTTGAACGATTCTCCCTTCAACTACCGGTGAAACAGGACTGTATTTTTCCAGATAGGAAGTAAATACTTCAAAGTCAACAATGTATAACTCAGCGATACGACCTTCATCCTTCGCTGTTTTAAACATCGTGTAACCATCTCCACCATCAGCAGTGAACGCATTTGTCGCAACACGGTATGTTTGATCCAACTGCAGCTCTTCATACCCATTAGCCGTCATCGCTTCCACATACCACACTCGCTCACCAATTGGCTTAGCAACGTCATATTTGAATTTCAGACCGGCTACTTGCATGAATGCACCCGCACCAGGTGCACTCACACTGTGCTCTAAGGCAGCGAGGATTTCTTCTCCGGTTAAATCAAGTGTAACTAGGTTGTTTCCGAACGGTAATACCGTTAATACTTCACCAAGAGTAATATCACCGGTATCAATGGAAGCACGAATTCCCCCACCATTTTGCATCGCAATATACGTTGGAATGAATTCATTCGCTTTTGCTACCATTCCATCTGTAATTAAGTTTCCTAAGTTGGTTTCCTTGCTGCGCACATCATCACGTACCCCATTTAACGCAACAGATGTGCTACCGACTACCTGCTTTTGAAGCTCAGTTAAAGGCACTTTGTACTCTTCTACCTTTGCCTTCGCTGCAGCATCTTCATCATAACCGCTTAACGCTTTTAATTCGCCAGCGTAATCCGCGACCACACCATTTTCATCAAAAGTGACATCAAGCACACCAAGGTATTTCAAATATTCATTGGCTTGAACGATTAACGTTGGCTCTTCTTTTTCAATAACAACTGGTTCAGTTAGCGTGGTATGAGAATGCCCACCAACAATGACGTCAATTCCATCCACTTTACCAGCTAGCTTAACATCTGGCTGATAACCTAAATGCGAAAGCGCAATAATCTTATCTACACCTTGTGCTTCAAGCATATCCACTGTTTCATTTGCTTTTTCAACCGCATCTTCAAATACAACATTATCACCAGGATTGGCTAGGAATGCCGTATCTTCCGTTGTTAATCCAAAAATACCCACTTCTTCCCCATCCACTTGTTTAATAATCGCTGGGAAAATCTCACCTTGTTCATTCGTTCCACCAATTGAATCATTGAACAATGGCCCGAGTTCAGAATCATTTGTCATGTTCACGTTAGAAGACACGATTGGGAACTCCGCTTGCTTGATAAAGTTCGCTAAAGTTGCTGAATCCTTATCAAATTCATGATTTCCAAGAGTCATAGCATCAAAGCCCAATTGATTCATAAAATACAAGTCAGCTAAACCTAGATATTGCCTAAAATACAAGGTTCCTGAGAACACATCCCCTGCATTCAGCAATAAGCTATTTTCCTTTTGAGCACGCAGCTCATTCACTGCAGTAATAAGTCGTGGGAATTGCTCCACATACGCATGTGTATCATTCGTGTGAAGAAGTGACAAGGTGAACGGCCCTTCTTCTACCGCTAAATCTAATTGTGCCACTAGTGCGTCATGATCACTAGCACGTCCATGCTCTTCCATATATGGAGAGTTAAAGTTCACGATATCAAGTTCTGCTGCTGCAGCTAAATTATTGGATACTAAAATATGATCAAGAACCTGTGCATTTCCTTGGTAGTTGTATGTGTATCTCTCATTTGCAGGTAACGTTTCAACTAAGTTTGTTAAAACATCGCCTTTTAAAGCGGAAAGTGGTGCTGAGAATTCAAAATCGTTCAAGTCTCCTAAAACGACTACATTCGCATCCTCATTTTTTTCTTTGATGTCAGAGACAAAGCCATTAACGATGTTTGCAATTTCCACACGTTGCGCTTCACTTTCAAGGTAAGGTGGTTGATTTTTCCCGAATAATGGTTCGTCTCCACCTTTTGAGTTGAAATGATTGTTGATGACAATTACTTCTTCACCTTGGAAAGTAAACTCAGCGGCAAGTGGTTTACGGCTACTATTGAATGCCGAATTTGTTGGGTCAATACGACCCGGGTTTAATGTTAGGGAGCCGTCTTCGTATCCAACCGCTGTTGTCGCATCTCCCTTTGGTGCCTCGTTTAGAGTCACTCGGTCAGGGTTATAAAGATATCCTACGCGGATGTTTCCACCAGGAACTCCACCGTCCTTACCGTTTTCAGGAGCGATTTCTGTCCATGCGTACGTTGGACCGCCAAATCCAGCAATCGCATCGCTTAGTGCTTTGTAGTTCGCGTCTGCTTTGACCACACCGTTATTGGTTTCTCCGCTTTCATCAAGTACCTCAACTAAGCCGATAATATCTGGTGAACCTAGGTTGTCTACCATCGACCTTGCTAGCTTATCTCGCTTCACTGTGTCTGAAGCAACGAAATTCTCGATGTTATAAGCTGCAACTGTTAATTTATCTTCCTCTTCTTGAATCGTAGTTACTTCATTTATTCTTTCACTTTCTACTAGTTCTGGAAGATCAGCTGCTTTTGTGAGAATCTTAAAGTTACTAAAGGTATAGCTCACCACTCCTGTGACAGTTCCGTCAAAAGAGTCACCCGCTTTTGTGACATAACTGCGATCATCAAGCTGAAGAAGCATTTTTTCAGGATTTTGATTCTCTTTTGGTAAAAGAGGAATGCCTTCCTTGGTATACGCTTTTCCTTCCACTTGACCCGTAATGATAGGAACTTCTCCATATTTCTGCGGACCAGTTACGGATGGGTTTTCAATAGACACGAGCATGCCTTCAAGACTCTCATAAAAATCAATGCCATCTTCAGCTGGATCGAACGTTTCAAATTTGTCATTATCGATGACAGATGATGGTGGAATAACGTCCTTACCGATGACGATCGGAGCAGGAAGTTCATTACCACTAGAAACTTTCGTAATCTTTCCTGATTGAGCGTTAATTTCTGTCATTGCTAAGTCCGTTTCTAGCTTTTCTGCGTATCCATCCAGAACCCACTCTTTAACAAGACCAGAAACGGTTACACTATCGCCGACAGCAACACCATGAGATGGCTTGTAGACTAGTAATCCTTCTGCTGTATTTGGGTTGTCATCTGGATTTGGATCCTGAATATAGAAATTACTACCGTCTACAACGTAAGTTACTACGCCCGGTACATCTACTACATTTTTATCTTTATATGGTGAAGTATGAGATTGACCTTGGATGTCGCGAATTTTTAAGCCTTTTTCGCCTGTTACAGGGTCTTCCTCATCTGGAGGTGGAGTTGTGCCGTCGAATGAGATGGCTGAAGGTGACTTTAAACCTGGAACTGAAAAGTATAACTCCAGTGAACCAGTGATAACTACCTTTTCCCCAATAATTGAGGGATTAGTAAGCAATCCAAATGTTGGACGATACGATGATGTAAGCTGAACTGGCAATATTTTTGTAGCATCTCTTTCATCAGGGCTATCTGCAATAGCAAAATTCAAATCATCTTTAAAAGGCGCCTCAAAATCATATGTAGCCTTTCCACCGCTGCCACTTATTGTATAACCTACAATATACCCAGCAACTGTTGCTGTCCCCGTATTATTCGCAATCGCCTCCGCAACCGTAATCGGTTCAGCCGCTTGTGCCCGATATGGGAGAACCATGCTAATTAACATGACAATCATGGTTGTTACTGCAAAAAGCTGTTTCCTAAGCCTCTTCAAGTGTGTTCCTCCTCTAAATCTCTTTTATAGTTAACCTCAAATAAGTACTCCCAACTAACCAAACCAACCAATTCATTATTCCTCCTTTCTCTTGGAAGGAAGTACTTGAGGTATTACTATCAACTTACCATTTTCATCTCTTTTATCGTTCTTTTTAACGAAATCTTAACCCTATCTATACAAGCAGCTAACAATATTTACATCAGTAAATACTTCATTTCCAAATTTACACTACTATTATACTATTAATCACTCGTTCTATAATCAGAACAAATACCTATGTCCAACCTCCTGTCATGTAAGAAATTTACTAATAAAATGACCTTTGACACATATCTTTGCTCACACAAAAAAAAGCGACGCTTTAACACGTCGCATTAACTCACATCCTATCTAGAGGAAATCCTGAGATTGATCTTAATCTACTTATCTTTTTCAGCCTAAAATAATCCTAATGCTAGCCTCCATGTGAAAAATACAAGGGCAAAGGCTACGCCCCAGTAAATAGCCTTCTTGGAAATTGTTTTTTCGTTACCTGTTGAGGCTTTTAGCTCTACTGCTGATAACGCTCCACCTAAAAGTAGAAGGATGACAAAGCCTATTAACGTGTATTTCTCTTCTGAAACATCTATTCTCCAATTTTCTTGTACATTATAGGCATAGATAATAAATGCAGCTACAACGACAAGTTGATATAGATTTGTAATTTTTGAGAATTTTTTCTTATCCATAAGATATTACCTTCCTGAAAGGTTTCATCTACTTTAACCCTATTTAAAAAAGGCTCCATCCTTAAGAATAATATTCCTAAAGCATAGAGACCCTCATAATAAAGTTTATGTTATAGATGTATAAATTAAAATATCACCATTGCTACTCGCCATACGAGGGAAAACAAGGCTATTAAAGACCCACCATGATTTGCCCCCCTGGTTCCACTCTCTTCTGGAGCTGAGTATCGTTATGCTTTTATAGCTTGTAGAAACTCCACCAACTAGAAGGACATTGAAATAGGATGTCTTATTCTTTGATGTTTATGCTTATTTACCTCTTAGAAAATAACCATACCAACTCTCCAAACTAAAAAGAAGCAAGCTATTACCAGTCCTCCTAATATTGTCTTTGAGTCAATTCTACCTTCTTTATCTGTCTTAGTTGCAGCCATCATCACACCTAAAAGTACTAATCCAACTGCCAAAAGAATAATAAACCATAAAATATTATCCTTTTGCCCAACGGGGTTTATATAACCATTTTCCTGAACTTTGAACAAATATATAACTAAAGCAACAGAAACTAGAGTTATATAAGACCAAGCTATCTTCGAAAAGGTACTTTTTTTCATATAGTAATCTCCTATCCATAATTATTGAATGGGTGCAACAGTGTGATTCTTCGGGTTTTGTACTTCCGTTTGTTCTTGATTAGTTGGATTTAAACCATCCTGGTTTAAACTACTATTATTTTCTTTTGTCTGATTATTTCTAGATGGATCAGGTTTTTTGGGTTCTTCTATTGGTTGATTTGAATTACTCTTGATAGTATCCTCTACATAATTATATATCTCAGGAAGCTTTTTGGTTATTTCTTCCGTTGTCTTTATTACAATTTCGGCAGGTGCTTCAACTGTAAATACCTTTTCCCATAGCGGACCGAATACCTTAAGTGATATTACGGTAACTCCTGCACCAATTGCAAAAGTTTCTAGACTTAACCATCCTTCTTCACCTTTAAGTAGATCCCCAAGCATATTTTCCATTCCACCATAAATACCCAGACCTGTTACTACTTTCCAAGTTAAACTAGCACCATTCATTAGAGCCCCTAATAGTCCCCCAGAAATAGCACCAATACCAGCATCAATTAGAATACTAGTTAGAGAAATCGGTTCTTGGGAAGTATATAAACTAATAAGACTTCCCATTGTTGATGAAAATGCCCCTGCCACAAAGCCAATCCCTGCTTTTTTGGCAATCGGAGATTGTTTTAACCAATTCCATCCAGCAATAACCTTCCCGCGAACCCAAGGAAAAGCAGTTGTTCGCACCCAGTTCATCCCAGCAGTAAATTTCGTACGAACAAAATTCACCCCAGCCGTAAACTTGGTTCGGATGAACGGAAAAGCAACGGTTCTCGCCCAGTTTACACCCGCTTGCCATTTGCCGGTGATCCACGGAACCGCTGTATTTCTAACCCAGCCTTGGACAGCTGGCCAGGCGGTTGCTCGTAGCCATCCCCAGGCAGAAGCAAAGGCACCAGAGGCCATACCCAAATATCCAAGAACTCCTCCAACTGTCGAGCTTCCTAATGCCCCCCAAAAGCTGTAGTCATCTCCCGCTATCCACTGATAAATAAAACCTCCAGCGATGGCTCCTACTGCGATGACCGCTACAACAGCAAGAGAAATCGCTCCAACGACACCAAGTGCCGCCAAACCAGCCAAAACAGCCACTATGACTACCGTTGCAATCACTGCAGCAATAAGGGTCTGTGCCCATTTATTACGATCTAGCCAATCTCCGGCCTCGTTCCATTTCTGATCAATCCAGTCTCCCGCTTCATTCCACTTTGTATCAAGCCAGTCTCCGGCTTCATTCCATTTTGTATCAAACCAATCAGAAACATCCGAAAAGACTTCCTCTGATGAATCTAGGAAATCATTCCACTCGTTGCTGATATCTTTCCCAATTTCACCCAATTGGTCTTTCCAGTCTGATCCAACATCTACTACCTTATCCCAGGCTTCTTCCCACCAAGGAACATCCTCTCCACCTCCACCGGCGGATTCATCTGATCCATCGCTAGGATCTGTTTCATTAATTCCTCCATTGTCGGTGATTACATCATCTACATCTGCGATGACCGACTGCAAAGGAATGAATAACAACATCCACAGGGTACAAAGAGTGAATAGTATTCTTAGGTTTTGTCTATCACGCACCTATCCAGTCCTCCTCATCTTAGTTTATAAGATTTAACTACAAGATATGTCGAATCCAGCAGGTTCGCCAATTCGTGCTGAAGACTCTGAGCTGATAGCTGGCACACCCTCATCTGATACAGTTGTGTATTTCCCCTTCCTGTCGGTTTCCACATACATCCGAAACTGATCAGGTATAAATTGAAAATCTATGACTCTGTCATTATCGTTTTTCTCAGCAAACTTTTCCGCTTCTTCTCTAGCCTCATCTAAGTTGTCCCGTACTGCTTTACAGGACATATCACTTACTTCCGCATCGCTAAAAAAGAACTTCATCGCTTCCTCTGCCTCTACACTCACACTATGGTTAAGGAGCCAACGCTCAATGGATCCCGGCATATTTTTGCCTTTCTGCCTCTCTACCATTTCAATAAAAGCCCTTAAGAGCTCATCTGTTGTAGGTGCTGGAGGAGGCGTTTCTCCTTCAGCAGGCGGTTCCCCTGGTGCATTCGCTGCTTCTAAAAAATCCTCCCAGCGTTCCCCAAGCTCATCGAGTTCCTCTTGCGTTTCTTCCTTCAATTCTTCCCTCATGGAGATGGTTGAAGATTTTGCTGCCGCGAGCGCCGCAGCATCTGCTCCCGTTTGCGTGACGCGCTTGTTCACAAAGATCGTGGAAAAATCAAAAAAGATGATGGCCAAAAAAAGAGCAGCGAGAACCATGCCAACCATAAACACGGTTGTTCCGCTGCCTTTTTCATTTTTCAAATGCGCATTTAGTCTAATCCTCATCTGGCTTTTCCTCCATAGGCATGACCGCATCAACGGTAAAAGTAAAGTCAATATCCGCTATTAGAGGAAGCTTAACAATAGGAGCCTTTACATCAAGGATGACCTCAGCTTCATCTGTACCAGGTCCTCCCCTAACATCAACAATTTTGATGCCAGCTGCTGACTTTCTAGCTACTGCCTGCCACTCGCCATCATGAATAGCAGCAGCCCTCGCTCCATCCCTAGCAGCCGATTCTGCTACTACTAACGAAAAAGAAATGAGCCCTATCTGCCATATAAGGAGGATCGATAGGAGCATAAGCGGAAACAACGCTAAAAATTCAATTGCTTGTGAGCCACGCTCATTTTTTACATATGCTTTTAGCAATTTCCTCATGGTTTACTCTCACTCTCTATGAACTCTTACATTCCACTAATCCATTCAGATAGTTTTGCAGTTATCGCTTTCCCGATTGAAGTATCTCCGTCAATTCCAGCGGCAATCACACCCATAATCGCTAAAACTACTAAACCTAATGCGACCCATTCAAGCGCTTGAGCTCCCACTTCATTATTAACATAACGATTATAAACACCTGTGACCTTTTTCCATGTTTTCTTCATCATTATTTTTTCCTCCCTAGTAATCTTTGTTTTTTTATTAATTAAAGGCTCTTTTCTCATAAATTGTTGTTTTAGAATTAATTTTACCCGTTGATTCCCGCACTTATCGGTTGGCGGTCTACGTTAAGCATGCGATCTGAAAAATAGATGGAGAAATTCCGCTTAATAGTAATTAGCATAGAAAAATAGCTTAAATAGACGGATAGATTCCGACTATTGACTCGAAAAACAGCGAAAATAGGAGACTTTGCATGTTTAACCGGAAAACCTCCGTTTATATACCCCCGAAACGAGCTCCATTCTGCACTTAACGGGAAAATCTCCGTTTATTTCGCTGGTTACAACCGCCTGTGGGTTCTCTCCTGCTCCATAGTTCCTTAGGAGTCAAGTGCCCTCGGCTCCAATAAACTCATACAAGATAGTAAATATTGAAAAAGCAACAAACTTTACGAAAACAGCCTAATTAAAAAAAGAATGAATCCAATCCAAATGCTTCTGGATTATAAATTATATTTAAGGCGAGCAATCCAACAATGAGTCCTAATACCGCTGGAGCGATAAAAAAGGTCGTGACCAATGTAATTTGCGGACTGGCCTTCGCTGCTTTTTCCTTTGCCAAGAAACCTCTTGTCGCACGTAAGTCTTCCGCCTGCAGTCGAAAGGTTCTCGATACGGGCACCCCAAGAGAGGTTCCTTGAATGAGTGCATTAACTAGAGAGTGTAATTCTCTAGAAGAATTCCTTTCTATCAAACCTTGGTAGGCACTTAGACGCGGAACCCCCAGTTCTACCTCTTTGTTAAAGCGGTCGATCTCCTCACTTAAAGGGCCTTTAAATTGTTTTGTCACTTGCTTGAGTGCACCATCCAGACTCACACCAGCGGATAACGTAACACTGACCGTATCAAGAAAGTCAGGCATCATCATGCTGATCAGCTCTTGGCGGTTTTTTGCCTTAATATACAGCCAAACACTTGGTCCTAAAAAACCACCAAAGATGGTTAGAAACATAATGGGAATTCCTAAAGGAAGCCCTAAAAAACCGTAAATGGTACCAAATCCTAACCCCATCATACCGAGCACGAAACGGAATCCGTAAAAGTCTTGAATTTGGAGTCCAAGTGGATATCCGGCCTGACCTAATAGCTTTTTGTGCTTTTCGATATCGGCAAAGTAAGGGTATTTAATTCCTACTGGTCCCGCTTGCTTTCCCCATCTTACAATCGGAGCAATCACTCGATCGATCAATCTACCCTTTTGCCTACTTTTCCCCTTTACATATCCATTGTTTTGTAAGAGGTTCTCTCGTTTCGCAATGAAAAGATACACATATATAAAGCTTATAAACAAGAAAAGCAGGATGATAATGAGCATGACCATTGAAAATAATCCGATAAATCTCATAGCTTACACCCTTATATTCGTAATTCTCTTAATAATAAAGAACGCAATACTAACAATTCCTGCGAAAATAGCAGACAAAATCATTCCAAATGGAGTAAAAAGAACATTCAAGAATCCCTTAATAAATAAATTCATCATCATGGCCATCAAAAACGGCATGAAAATGAGAATATAGGCGATTGAACGACTCTCTGCCGTTACGGTACGAATTTCTTTATGAACTCGACTGCGTTCCTCCAACGTTTCCGCCATCGTTGACAACACCTCAGCCAGGTTTCCACCTACCCGTTGCTGAATCAAAATCGTACTAACGAAAATGGTAATATCGTTACTTGGAACTCTCTCTTTAAACCCATTCATCACATATTCGAGACTATCACCAAGCTTCAGCTGATAATCCATCTGTTGAAACTCATTCTTACTCGGTTCCTTCACATCACGTCCGACCATTTCCATCGCTTGTGGAATCGTCTGGCCCGCTTTTATTCCGTTAGACATCATCCGGCAAATCTCAGGAAGTTGCTCATTAAAGGTATCCATTCGTTTCCCTTTTCGAGAGTTTAAAAAGAATTTAGACCCTAAGGCAACAATGACGTACGCAAAGAGAAATCCAATAAATACATATAGGCCTAAAATGAATACATTGATAAACGTTAATAGTGCTAAGAGAAGGATATAAATTCCTGTGTATTCAGATGGCTTCAGCTTTAAATCTGCCTGAACTAACTTCTTTTGTAGAGATTCCGATAACTCGGAGGAGTCAAATTTATCCCCAATCAAGAGAACAAAGCTTTTTCTTTCTGCTTTCTTTTCCTGTTCAAACCATGAATCGACCCGCTTTACCGTGTCACGAGCTTTTCTCCCATTGACAATGTAGAAAATCCCGGTGATAAAAGTAAAAATACTGCCTGATAACAACATCCATGCCGTACTCATCTGACTACACCTACAGCAAAGAGTGACTTAGGTACTTGAACCCCGTGTGAAACGAAACGGTCATACATTTTAGGAACATAACCGGTTGGTTTAAATTCACCTTTAATCGTTCCATCGGCTAATGTGGCCTGTCGTTCAAAATGGAAAATATCACGCATGGAGATTTCGCCATCTTCCTCCACCAGCTCAGAAATATGCACAATCCTTCTTTTCCCATCAGAAAACCTAGAGGTTTGAACAATTAAGTCCAGAGCACCAACGAAATAGCCTCTAATAACCTCTACCGTTAGTGGCAAACCAGCCATGATCACCATGGATTCCAGTCGACCCAGTGCATCTTTGGGACTGTTCGCATGGATGGTAGTCAATGATCCTTCATGCCCGGTATTCATCGCTTGTAGCATATCAATCGCTTCTGAACCACGAACCTCCCCGACAATAATTCGGTCTGGACGCATCCGGAGAGCATTTTTAACCAAATGACGAATCGTTACTTCCCCTTTCCCTTCCATATTCGGTGGCCTAGCTTCCAAGCGAACCAAGTTATCGTACGTAAAGCGAAGCTCCGCCATATCCTCAATCGTGACAATTCTCTCCCCACTCGGGATTGAATCAGAAAGGACATTCAAAAGTGTGGTTTTCCCACTACCGGTTCCACCAGATACAAGGATATTGGCTTTTGCCTTCACAGCGGCTTTTAAAAAGAGTGCCATCTCTTCTGAGAAGCTTCCAAAATTCTGAAGATCATCAAGCGAAAAAGGATCTTGTTTAAACTTACGAATCGAAATCGATGGACCATCCACACTGATTGGCGGGATAACTGCATTCACACGGCTTCCATCATGAAGTCTTGCATCCACCATGGGCGAGCTTTCATCAATTCTTCGACCCAGTGGTGCAATAATCCGGTCGATAATATGACGTACATGCTGGTTATCCTTAAATTTCACATTCGTCTTTTCGATCTTCCCTTGTCTTTCTATAAAAACCTCATCCGCCCCGTTAACCATGATTTCAGTAATACTATCATCTCGAAGCAAGCTTTCAAGGGGACCATAACCAACAGACTCATTGATGATTTGTTTGATAATCTGCTCCGTTTGATCCGCTGTAATAATCACTTTTTCCTCATTAATCATCTGCGTAACAAGGCGTTCAATGGTCTTCTTTCTCTCAACCGGCTGAAGTGTCGTAATGCTTTCTAAATTCGCTTCTTTAATCAGTCGATTTTTATAGTGTCTTACCCACCGGTCGACCTGTGATTGGCCAATATTCCAATCGGCTGGTGTTTGTTGTTTCGTAGGTGTTCGAACCGCTGCTTTTTCAATCCACGACATGCTTCATCACCCCTTTGTTCGCTTAACGAACTCATCCACGTATTTCTTCATGTCCTTTGTTACCTTGTTCGTGCCTTTATCCTTCTTTTTCTTAAAAAATGACTCACCCATATTCACGTCCGCCTGGATAGAAAAGAAGTCGGAACGCACTAGTCCATTCACATCACGATCAATAATCTTTTTAATATGTGATTCGTTTAGCTCTGATTTGGAGTGAACACGGTTGACAATCACAGAGAGCTCTTCATTTCTTCCAATTTGAAAACGATTGAATAGCTCGCTTGCATTTCTAAAAGCTCTCATCCCTAAACTATCTGGTGTTAACACATAGTGAATATGATTCGCTTCATTTAATCCAGTGAATGTCAGGTTATTAATAACAGATGGCAAGTCAAGAATCACGACATCATAGTTATATCTCGCTACACGGATTAATCTTGTGATTAATTCATCCGGAATGGCCTCCGCTTTCGTTGGATCCACTGGTCCCGAAATGAACGTTACTTGTGTTTCTTCATGTACGGTAGAAATGTTCAGAAGATGCCTCATATCCATCTCATCCATAACCGGAATTAAATCATAGTAGGAACGAAATGGCTGCGCGCCAAATAAGACATCCATATTTCCAAATTGCGCATTCAAATCAATCACTAAAACCTTTAAATCTTGGTGAATGCTAAATGATTGGGCAGCCATCGTCGCTAATAAGGTCTTCCCACTTCCACCCTTTGCACTGTAAAACGCATGAACTTGACCTGCTCCATAGCCTGCTTCCGTTTCTTTTTGAAACGTTAACTGCTGGTTTGTCACTTTCATCAAATCTAGCAATCTCTGTTTTTCTTCAGGAAAAAGAATGACGTCCTTTGCTCCACCAACTAGCCAGTTCCTTGCCTGTTCGAAATCGTCTTCACTAGAAAGACCAATAAGAACGGTTGTTGAAGAAATTTGTAGTTGTTGTGGAGAAACTCCACCATCTAAATCAACAAGAACATAATGGTAGTGTTGATTATCCTGAAAGCTCCTCTTCCACTCAGGAACAGCTGTAATTTCCATATTCATTTCTTCCATGAGTTGGTTGACTATTTCTATCCACGCATGGTTTCTCGAAATCATTAATCCTTTAAATGTACTCACCGTTTATGCACCTTCCCCAACGCAATGGTCCCTATCATATTGATTCCCTGGTCACCCTGCTGAAGCTTGATTCACTCGTAACACACGAAGCTGCACAGCTGAGTTTTGAAAATGAATGACCCGCTCAGCTTCCTCAATGGATAGAGCAATCTTTACTCTCGGGGCTCCTTCCTTAACCTCTTCTACCTGAACGACACGAATATTATTTAAAAAGCGTTCCGTAACTAAATTGTCATTTTCATCATTTCTAGCCACAACTAAATCAACTAAATCCCCTTCAGCAACCTCTTGATCAATAAGGACGGCTTCTGTCGCATTTAGCCATACCACACGCTCATTTTCAGGAATATCGAGTTTTTTCCTTACTAAAGAGCTTGTCAGCAAGTCTCCTTCCTCTATTTCCACTACCGAAATCGCTTCTTTTAATTCCTTTTCATCGGTAATAAACGATTCATAGGCACTCGTTTCTGGAAGCTCTACCCAAGTAATATCCGATTCCTTAATTTCTCTGTACGATCCGATATTTTTAGCTGCAGCTGCAACGGCTACGGTTTTACCTAGTTTTTTCTGCGCTTCTGTAATTTGCATCAAGATGACGCCTGCAGTGGCAACCGCTAATAAAAAAGATAATGTTAAAAAAATAATGGCCTTTCTCTTGGCATCAATCATTCTGGTCACTCCGTTACATTGGATGTAATCATTTCCTAAATAAAAATATCAATGGTTTCTGATTGTACTGGAAGGCTAATACCACTTAACGTGATGGTATGAACATGGCTTTCCTTTACAGATACTGGCTTGCTAGAAGCCATATAGATTGTTTCAGCAGGAGAATATTCGATTACCTTTGTTATTAATTCCTGCTTGCTTCCCTTAATGGCTTTCTTCGTTCCTTCACTTCCAAGCAAATAGTACATTTTAGTCGATGGGTTTTTTAATTGAAGATAGCGAGATGGGCTGTGTGAATGGAGATCTGACGTAATTCGAAAGTGTTGTCTCACTCCTCTTAAGGACATCATCACGTCTTCATAGGTACTCTCTTGAAGCTTTGTTAACAGAAAAAATACATAGCCCCGATTTTTGGTCCCATCTACAAGAAATAGCTTCTGATTGGGATAAATCCAATTTCGAATTCTCTTTATATCTCCTTGATTGGTCACATAAGGATCGTATATGTAAAGCAATTCATCGAACCCACTCATATAGCTACGTAGCTGGTCAATTCCTTCATCCATATTTACGCTAATGGCATTGAATTTTTGGGGAATAAAGGCTCTCTTTTTCGTCAAGTTTTCCTCCAAAGAGCGCCCCCCTTTCCCCGTAATCTTTTTAATCAAAACCTCAGGAAATAATTCGGTTGTAAAACCTAATGTCTCATCAAGTAAAATCTTCATCTTGATCCTCTCAACCTTCTTTTTCTAAATTTCTAGTTTTCTAGTCTTCAGGAGTTTGATCACTTCAGACTAGAAATCACTTCCTGATGTTTCGTGTTATTCTTTTCTCTTGCTTCCTCTTCTAGCTGGTTAATGTACTCTCTAATCGCTGTATGTCTATCATCAAGTATGCTTCGTAATTCTTCCGCTGCTTCAGGGGTAATTTTCTCTTGGTCCTCTAGTCGAGACACCGCCTCAAACAAGATATCTTTTTCCGAATCAGAAACGTCCATAAAGCTAGAGCCAAGATCTTCTATCCCTTGACCAATTTCTACTTTTTTCATATTTACCTTGTAGCCAACCTTTGCTTTTTCAAAGTTCCGTTCATAGCTGGCCCTTGCATCTTGTAGCAATTCTTCAATCGTATCGTTCAATTCCACATTCGAGTTAACGGTATAATACGTTCCATTTCCAGCTAATGCCGTTTCTTTTAACTGCTTCTGGCCCGCATCATCCACATCAAAACCGATAATATTCACTTTGACCTTTAAATCCGAGTTTGCTAGTTTTCTACCCTCTTCGATTGGGTTTCCATCACACGTCTCAATCCCATCACTTACAACAAAAAGGATGTTTTCAGACTTATCATCCGCTGATTTCTTTAAATCCTCATATGCAGCTGTAATGGATGCTGCAAGTGGTGTCCACCCACTTGGCTTAAACTTTGTTAGTGCCTGTTCAAAGCTAGCCTGATCATATGTATTGGCATCGTACATCATTTCTGTGCTCGAACATGATATTGCCTTGTCATTGTCACTCCCTGTACCCTGGTGTCCGTATACTCTAAGAGAAACTTTACTTGAAGCAGGTAGTCCAGAAGCATAGGTAGCAATAGCACGTTTGGCTAAGTCCATCTTCACTCCACCGGAAACTTGAGCATTCATACTTCCACTTGAATCTAGAAGAATGGCTACGTTTTTAAAGGATGGTTGTTCCTTTGATAAATCGTATGCTCCGTAGTCAGGAGTAAAATTTTTCAAGGAATCAAAAACGAGAGAATAATCTGCACCTATATAATGAATCAATCCATTATAAATTTCTTCTGCCTCTAAATCCTCCACCACTAAATCCTCTATGGCAGAACCCATTGGAAGTTCAGAATCAACATTAGAACCTGCTAAAGATGCATATAAGTCCTCTGAGTGGAGACCAGCTGGTTGCTGAACCATCTCTTCAGCTACAGTAGGTTGTTCCGGATACGTCACCGCTTCAACGACTTCCTTCTCTTCTTCTTTATTACTATCCTCACTAGCCGTTGTCGTTTCCTTATTCGGCTCTTCTTCCTGCTTTGTTTGCTCCTTGTTTGAACAAGCAACGGTACAACATGTAACGACTAATAATAGGAGGAAATGCTTAAACACTTTCAAAGACAAACCGCTCCTTCATAATTTCCTATATTTTGAAGTAATTTTTTCCTATATTATTTAGTAACACGTAGTGAAAACCCCGTCAAATGACCCATAGCGCTTTGTCGATTTTTGTCCGGTACTATCAAACTACCAAAATCTCAACTTCAAGACTTTTAACAGATACAAAGAACTAAAATCTTTATGAATCAGATGGGGTTTTCCTCCTTTTCTTATTAAAAAAAGACCCGTCCATTAGGAATAAATCTTCATTTTACAAAAAAAGTTAAAAATTACCCTGTCCCAGTGCGAGAAATTTGTCGAATGAAATCACACATAGTATAAAACCACTAAGAATATCCGAAGTACTTTTAAGACTTTTATCACCTGCAATCTTAGAGTTATAATAAAGAGGAAAGAAACAAATGAAACCTATTGGAGTGTATTGATTTTGGAAGTTAAGAAAGCGTTGCCTATATTATTTGCAGTTATGTTTCTAGTCATGGTAGGGTTTGGGATTATTATCCCTGTCATGCCGTTCTACGCGGAAGAATTGGGAGCTTCCCCTACTCAGCTTGGCTTATTAATGGCGGTTTACTCGCTTATGCAGCTATTCTTTGCGCCTTTTTGGGGGAGAATTTCTGATAAAATCGGTCGGAAACCAGTCATTATGATTGGAATCTTTGGACTGGCGGTCAGCTTCTTTTTAATGGGCATGTCCTCCTCTTTATGGATGTTATTTGTAGCGAGAATCATCGGGGGAGTTTTATCAGCAGCTAACATGCCAACCGTGATGGCTTATGTGGCAGATATCACTTCACATGAGAACCGGGGTAAAGGGATGGGAATCATCGGAGCTTCCGTAGGACTCGGATTTATTTTCGGACCAGCTATTGGTGGGATTTTTTCAAAAGAAAGCTTACACACGCCCTTCTTTATTGCAGGTGCATCATCTGTCCTAACCTTCTTGCTTGTTTTGTTTGTTTTAAAAGAGTCACTATCAAGTGAGCAGCGTAAAGAAAACCTACATAAAAAGAAAGAGTCCATCTTTTCAGCCTTAAAAGGACCAACATCCATTTTGTATATCCTACAATGGTTTGTCACCTTATCCTTAGCAGGTTTGGAAGCCACATTTGCCTACTTTGCTTTTGAAAAAGCCGGGCTCGAGTCAGCTCAGCTTGGTTACGTATTTATGATTATGGGGCTTGCGGGTGCCATCGTTCAGGGTGGACTAGTAGGAAGGCTAACAAAAAAATGGGGAGAAGGAGCGGTTATCCAACTCGGAATTTTGATCTCTGCCGTCGGCTTTTCTTTAATTTTACTCATTGATAACTTTGTAACCGCAGCAATTTATTTAACTGTTTTTGGGGTTGGGAATGGATTTATTAGGCCAAGTGTCTCATCATTGCTAACGAAGACATCAAGTGCAGGACACGGAAGTACTACCGGATTGCTCTCATCCTTTGATTCACTAGGTCGAATCATTGGCCCACCACTTGGAGGATGGCTATTCTCGGTTGCTATTCCACTTCCATATGTGTCTGGTGCCATTCTTTCACTTTTAGCCCTAATTCTATACCAGGTATATAAACGAAAATCACCTCAATTAGAAACAAGAGTTCCCCTTTCTTAAGTAAAAAAGTAAAACTCGCCATAGCATTTTGGCGAGTTTCTTTATGTTTAGCGTAGTGTGAATTAAGATTATCGTTAATCAAATAAGCGGAGATTTTTCCGTTATATCCAGAATCGAGCTCTTTCCGGGGTAAATAAGAGGAGGTTTTCCGCTTATGCAAAGCAAAATCCCTCATTTTTGGGATTTCCGAGCCAATAGACGGAATTTCTCCGTCTAATTAGGCCATTTTTAATAGTAATTTTTAATTAAGCGGAATTCCTCCTTCTATTTATTAGCTCAGGTGCTCTACCTGATCCCCCAACCCAAAAGTGCTCCCCCTCTAGACCCAAGTTTCTAAACCTTAAACCGCTCACTTTCCTCTTTAAGCTCTACAGAAGCTGAGTTCAGTTCCTTCACCCACTGGTTGATCTCTTCCGTCGACCCAGTCATCTGTTGAGAGGACGCCGATACTTCTTCAATACCGGCTGCATTTTCTTCTGCAATGGCGGCAATTTCTTCAATCGACTTATTCATGCTGTCCTGTTGCGTAACAACTCGATTCAGCTGCTGACTTAAGTCCGTAATTTTCCTATTCATTCCATCGATTAACTGCGAAATTTCCTTAAAGGTATGGCCCGTATCTTTTACATTCTCTTGACCCGTTGTTACCACTAGTAATCCTTCTTCAAGGGTATCAACCACTTTTCTTGAGTTATTGTCTACTTTTCCAACAATCTCTTGAATTTCATCAACTGACTTTGATACTTCCTCCGCTAGTTTTCGAACCTCTGAAGCCACAACCGCAAAGCCCTTTCCTTGCTCTCCTGCTCTTGCCGCTTCAATCGCTGCATTAAGTGCTAGCAAATTGGTTTGGTCTGCAATCGAACGTATCAGAGTGACTAACGAAGATACTTGTCTAGTTTGTTCAGCTAAGTCCTTTACCTCCGTGACGGAACGTGTGACTACCTTGTGGATATCATTCATACCAGTGACCGACTGCTGCATTAATTGGTAACCTGATTCCGTGTATTGAGTCACTTCATCATTCAATTGTGCCAATTCTTTCCCTTTCGAATCTGCTTCTTCAATTACCCCTGAGAATTGTCTCATATTCTCAGCTAATTCTGTTGATAAGGTTGCTTGAGTCTCCGCTCCAGTAGCCATTTCCTCCATCGTTAAAGCAATTTGGCTCGAACCTTCCAATAATTCAGTAGATGCAGCATGTAACGCTTCGCTTTTTCCATTGATCGTTAAAGAGGTTCCTTGCATATTATGAGCCATCTTTTCAAGTATTGTACTCATTTCTGTCATGGAATGATGTAATCTACTAATTTCATCCTTTGATCGAAGGGTAAGAGTGTCTAAGGTTTCTTTTGCCTGTAAAAGATTCCCTTGCGTTATTTCTTTGGATACATCCGTTAAAATCGTTAAGGGACGAAGTTTTTTTCCAAGGTAAACATAAACTCCCCCAAGAGAGGTTAACAGGATCACAAGAGATACACCCAGTTGAATAGGAATCGACTCTTTAATGACGGAGTCGCTGATGGCATGCACTTGGGTCGCTTCCATATCGACACCTACAATCCCTAGCACCTTACCAGTCTTGTCCTTTATAGGAGCAAAAGCCGACATATATTCCCCAAACTCAGGATCCTTTACAATATCTGTGCTACTAACCCCACCAGCTGTAGCCCCTTTTATATCTTCATATGTTGTGGCTGTCGTTGGTTCACCAATCGGAACCGCTTCACCCTCTGGTAGACCATCAATCATGATTTCTAGCGAGTGATCCTCTTCTACCCTAAGGGTGTAAACATACATGGCCCCCATTTTTATTCGGTAATCATTTAGCTCTTCTCGAAGCTGGGTATACATTTCATTTTCTACTGGATTTGATAAAAAATTTGCATAATCTTCCGCGTCAATCGCCTTTGCGACCCTTTCCGCATGGATGATTCCATTCGTCTTGAGGGTTTTATCAATGGACTGTTGAGAATTAAAGTAAATGATGGCAGCGTTTATGATAAAAATGCCAATGATCAAAGTAAAAAGCATGAACGTAAATGTATTCTTTAAAGACTTTTCCTTCCTTTTCATAAAAATCCCCCTTTATAAAGTCCTGGTAATATATTCATTATATCGAAATTTAATAGAAATAATAGATAGATTACTAACATATACCTAGTACTAATTATTCATTATAAATGAGGAAGATTTTCATTCGTGATTCACATCACATTTGTTTCAAGACAGATATGATACATTAACCACATAAAGCACTAACTTACTGGGGTGATGAACATGTCAAAAACCATTCATTTAAATCAAACCCTTTATGAAATATCCACTCAATATCCGGAAGTAGTATCCATCATGCAGAGTCTAGGTTTTGAAAACATATCCAAACCTACTATGCTCCAATCCGTCGGTCGTGTCATGACCATACCTAAAGGCTGTCGAGTGAAAGACATTCCTTTAGACACCGTAATCACAACATTTCAAAGTCATGGTTTTGAGATAAAAGAGTAATGGAGGGCTACCAATGAGTGAGTTAATTAATAATCGTGAGCAACAAACATTAAATAAAACCGAACGACAAGAACTATTAAAAGCAATTATCAAAGATTTACACATGGGACGAAGTGTGGAGGAAGTTAGAGATGAGTTCGAGAAAGCGGTCGGAACGATATCGATCGAGGAGATCTCACAGCTTGAGCAAGCTCTTATGGAAGAGGAAGGCATACCAGTGGAAGAAGTTCAACGCCTATGTTCGGTTCATACAGCCATTTTTAAAGGATCGATTGAAGAAATCCACCGCAGCCAAAAACCAGAAGATCAACCTGGACACCCTGTTCATACCTATAAGCTAGAAAATAAAGAAATTGATATGCTTGTAAACTTCAAAATTCAACTACATTTTGACCGTTTCAAAGTAGAGGATAGTAGTGATAACGTATTTAAGTTAATAGAAGACTTAAATTTGTTAATCGACCTTGATAAGCATTACAGTCGTAAGGAGAATTTGTTATTTCCTTTCTTAGAGAAATACGGTATTTTTGGTCCTACCAAAGTAATGTGGGGAGTGGATGATCGAATTCGAGAATCGATAAAAACGGCTAAACAAGTCTTAACCAACTATACCAATCATGATCATCAAACAGCCGTGAATAGTATCGAATTCGTGATCCGCGAAGTATCTGAGATGATCTTTAAAGAAGAAAATATCCTATTCCCTATGGCACTTCAGCATCTAACCGAGGATGAATGGGTTAAGATCGCACACGAAAGTGATGAGATTGGCTATTGTTTAACAAGTCCTACTGTCGAGTGGAAACCAGAAAGAAAGGCACTTGCTAGTTCAGCTATGTCAGAAGGCTTCATTCGAATGGAAACAGGCTTTTTATCGATCGAGCAACTCGAACTCATGTTAAATCATTTACCTGTGGATATCACCTTTATCGACCAGGACGATGTGGTACGATACTTCTCTCATGGGAAAGAGCGTATTTTCGTAAGAACGAAAGCCGTCATTGGAAGAACCGTCCAAAATTGCCATCCTCCGAAAAGTGTTCATATGGTGGAAGAAATTTTACAGGACTTTAAATCAGGGAAAAAAGATAGCGAAGACTTTTGGATTAAATTCAAAGATAAATATGTTTATATCCGATACTTTGCTGTCAGAGATGAGAAGGGAACGTATATGGGGACACTGGAGTTCACCCAAAATATCGCCCCGATTAAAGAAATTGATGGGGAAAAACGCATCTTAGGCTAAATGCTTTTTCTGAAAAAAGGAGATAGATGTCTGGAGATATACCACTATTTGTGTTATAGCTTATAGTATATCTCTCGGTAAAGTAAGGTGATTACCATTAAAAATATAAAAAGCATTCTATTTTTCCTTATTGGATTTATCTCCTTAGGAATTGGTATTTCAGGGATTATCCTCCCGGTTCTGCCAGGCCTTCCATTTTTACTTTTTGCCTCTTATTGCTTTGCTAAAAGTTCTAAAAGGATTGAAAATTGGTTCAAGAATACCGTTCTTTATGAAAAATATGTAGTAAGGTTTCTCCAGAAAAAAGGGCTCACACGGAAAGAGAAAATACGGATTAACTTGATTGCTGATACCTTCATCCTGTTTTCCATCCTTTATGTGGACATCCTTTTCGTTCAAATCATATTAGTGGGAACAGCCCTCTACAAGCATTACTATTTTATCAAGAAAATCAAAACGATTAACAAGCATGAAACCACTTCCTAGGAAGTGGTTTTTCTATTATAAAGCCTTCCCCATCACAAATTATGTTAAAATAAGTGAATGTCCAAAAGAGGATGAATACTTATATATCACGTTGAAATGCAATTAGCGTAGCTTAGGAGTGGAATAAGTAATGAACAAAAAAGACGTAGCAAACATACGAAAACAATTCAAAATAAATAATGATTTACTTAAAATAAGCGATATTTACAATGTCTATATTATGAAAGACTCAAGTGATATTTATCATCACGAAAGTCAACCTTTTGCCATGCTTGACCAAGATCAACAAGAATTATTTATGGGTAATTTTAAGAAGTTACTTGCTGGTCAAATGGATGAGAAACTTTTCGAATTAAAATTTCAACGGAATGCTGAAAATAGTAGCCAGCTCATTTTGCATCAGGGGTTACTAAGCAATGATGTGGAAGACTGGAAAGAGCAAATGCTGAAAATCGTAGGCAAAATGCTCTTGAACAGACAATACGAAATGGATATTGTCGTTACATTTATACGTGCAGAATATTTAAAACCTACAAAACGCCGAAATGAAGAAGCCGAGGAAAGCGAACGAGATAGGGTTTACTCTCATCCCTTTATTCTTTGTAGCATAAATAATACCCAGGAGCCGAAAAAAGAGCTGCTCTTTGATTATGTAGAAAGAGAGTTCAAATACCATTTTGTTGTGGATCCCATTATTAACTTGAACGCCCCCATCGCTGGCTTTCTATTCCCTGCCTTCACTGATAATTCAGCAGATGTGAACCATATTCTCTATTCAGCAGGAAAGGTTCACGAGCCAGATTATTCTTTCATTGAGGACGTTTTAAATGGCGAAGAAATCATGACAGCACAAGACGATAAAATCGTTTTTGAAGAGATTATTAAAGATGTTACAGGAGATCAGCTAAATACCTCCACACTTGCGAATGTGTATGAAGAGATTAATCGAATGATCGTCGAAAACGAAGAGGAAGAGCAACCAAAATTAGATACCAAAGACGTGGAACGTGTGTTAACGATGAGTGGTATTGAAGATATAAACACGGAAAAAGTAGAAGCAGCGTTCCAAAAAATCATAGATGATGACAAATATGAGATCAAAGCAAGTAACATCTTACCGAAGTTCAGTTCGAAATCCATTAAAATCAGCACAAAAATCGCTAATATTTCCATTAGCCCACAAGATTTACGGTACGTCAAACAAGTCCATCTTGCTGGGAAACGATACCTGATGATTGAAGTAGAAGAAGATACGGTGATTGAAGGATTTACGATGATTCCAGAGGCTTTTGGTGGGAGTTCGAATGAGTAATAAATTCGTGAATCTTAGCTAGATACTGGTGTATAAATATAAAACGATACTTTTCGGTTGGGGAATCAGGTTATGAACCCGAGCTGATAAATAGACGGAGAAATTTCGCTTAATTGGTAACTAGGATAAAAAATAGCATAATTAGACGGAGAAATTCCGCCTATTTACTTGAAAAACATTAAAATGGGGAGGTTTTGTTATCCATAAGTGGAAAATCTCCCCTTATTTACCCCGAAACGGGCTCCATTCTGCATCTAACCGGAAAAACTCCGCTTATTATACTGCTGGCTACTCGATTTAGAATAAGACATCTTATTTAGGAATTTTGTAATGGCAATACTTTTTTTCTGAAGATTTTCAGTAACTTAATAGAGGGGAATCTTTACACCCTATTCTCCCAAGTCCTAATCATACGAAAGCGCGGATGTTCAGAAAGAACAGAATCTCTTAACCGTTTCACTACAGGGTGCTTGGAGGCAAAGAATTCGTCTTTTGAATCGTAGAGTTCTAGCAATTCCCCTTTTTCAAGCATGCCTATTTGATCTGAAATGGAAAATGCTGCTTTAATATCATGTGTGATAAATAGATACGCTAAGCCGTAGTCATCCTTTAAGTCGCTTAATAATTGTAAGATTAAGCTTTGCGTGACCATGTCTAAACTGCTTACGGATTCGTCAAGAACAATCAACCTTGGTTTCAGAGCGATGGCTCGAGCAATATTTATCCTTTGCAATTGTCCACCACTAAATTGGTGCGGGTATTTTTTTAAATCCTTTTCACTTAAGCCTACTCTTTCCAATAGTTCTATCACGTTTCTTCTTTGTTCCTCAATGGTTAGTTTTTCATAGTTCTCTAATGGCTCACTGATTATTGATTCAGCTGTCATGCGAGGATTAACCGAAGAATAGGAATCTTGAAAAACCACTTGGAGATCTCGACGGATTTTTTGTCTAGTGTGTTTATCAGCCTTGTAAATATCATGTCCTTGAAACAAAACCTGACCTTGATCTGGACGTTGAATTCCAAGGATGACTCTCCCTAACGTGCTTTTACCAGCGCCACTAGTACCTATTAATCCTAAGCAGGTTCCTTCCTGAATATCAAAGGAAATATCCTTTAGAACTTTTGGTTGATCCTTGCCTTTGAAAAGTCTCTTTGAATAAAAGCTTAGATTTACTTGCTTTACCTGTAATAAGCTCATTGGTTTCACCTCCTGGAATTTCAGACAGTATTCACAACGTATAAGTATAAGGTTGTTTTTCAGAATATAAGGTCGGCCTTGTCCGTAATAGCTTCTTCGTGTATTCATGTTGTGGGTTATCAAATAACTCTAGCACATTGGCCGTTTCTACTATTTTCCCATGTTTCATCACAATCACATGATCAGCCATTTCCGAAATCACTCCAAGATCATGAGAAATAAGTAAGATAGATGTTCCATGTTCCACACGAATTTTTTCTAACAGACGCAGAACTAATAATTGGCTGTGAAGATCAAGGGCTGTAGTCGGCTCATCTGCAATGATAACAGACGGTTTTAAACATGCTGCCATGGCAATCATCACTCTTTGGAGCATACCTCCACTTAGTTGAAAAGGGTAGAGTTTTAATAATTTCTCCGGCTCTGGCAGATTGACACTTTCCATCACATCAACCGCAAGCTCTCTAGCATCCTTTTTATTCAATGAAGTGTGAGCCTGAATCGTTTCTATAAATTGATGACCAATTGTAAAAACAGGAGTAAAAGCATTCATCGGATTTTGCATAATAAAAGCAATATCCTTCCCTCTGATCTTTCGCATCTCCTTGTTTTTCAAGCCATTCAATTCTCGGTCGTGAAGTGTGATACTCCCCGTCACTTGTATGTTTTTTCTATCATGAAGCTGTAAGATAGACATACTTGTAACGGTTTTACCACTCCCACTCTCTCCAACTAAACCAAGGATCTCTCCTTTTTTGATTCCAAAATTAATGTCCTCAACCAGTTTGAAAGAACCTTCTTTTGTTCTGACTTCTACATGTAAATCTCGAACATGTAAAATGAATCGCTCTTTTGATTCCATTTTTCAACCGTCCTTTTTTATTAGCGACTTTTCACCCCATATCGTTCTGCTAGTGCTTCTCCTAATAAGTTAAAAGTAACAACCACGATCATAATCATCAAACCTGGGTAAAGCATCAAAGCTGGATTCGTTCTGATATATGACTTTCCTTCTAGAATCATAGCCCCCCACTCTGGTGTAGGAGGTTGGACCCCTAATCCTAAAAAGGACATCGATGACAGATTCATAATGGCCCAGCCCATTTCTAATGTTCCCATTACCGCTAGAGAAGGAATGACATTCGGAATAATATGCTTTTTCATAATGGTCCATGTAGAGGACCCGCTGATTTTAGCTGCCGTAATATAATTCTGTTCTTTCAGGCTTAGTACCATGCCTCGGATGACCCTAGCGTAATAAACCCATTGTACGAGTATCAATCCTAAAATGACTTGTTTTAGACCTGCTCCCCATATACCAACAAAACCAATGACAAGCAATAGGCTAGGAATCGCCATTAAGCCATCACCAAATCTCATGAGTAACTGATCCACCCAACCACCTTTATACCCTGCTATGATCCCAATAATTAATCCGATACTCAAAGCCGAAATAAAAATAAGCATGGCAAAACCGAGAGAGATGCGAGCACCATAAAGAATACGGGAAAATGTACATCGGCCTAAATGGTCTGTTCCTAATGGGTAATCCCATGAAGGTTGCTGAAGTTTGTGAGCTAAATTCACCGCGATAGGGTCATTGGGTGCAAGCCAAGGAGCAAAGAGCGTAATCATAAATAATCCGAGCAATATAAAAGAAGAAATAACAATCACTTTTTGGCTTTTTAATTGATATTGAAGCTTTGCAATCATTGATATTGCCTTCCTTTTCTAGAAATACGTGGGTCAATATACATTTGGACCAGGTCGACAATTAAGTTGCTTATAAGGAAGACACCCGCTGCCAATAATACATAGGCTTGAATAACAGGAACATCACGGTTAAAAATAGCATCAATAAAATACCGTCCAAAACCTGGCCATGAAAAGACGGCCTCTACAATGATCGCCCCAGTTAATAAGTTTCCTATATTCATTCCTAGTCCCGTAATCATTGGAGAGATAGCCATTCGTAATACATGCTTTCCCATGATCATTTTTTCATGAAACCCTCTCGTTCTAGCAAAAAGCACATAAGACTCTTGTAAATTTTCTAGAACACTTGCACGTAACAGCCTCGTATATAAAGCTATTAAAGGGAATGCCAAGGTGACTGAAGGTAAAATCAAATGTTTCCAAGTACCGGTACCTTCTACCGGAAAAAGGTCTAATTTAACAGAAAAGAAAAAAATAAATAAATATCCCAGCCAAAATGATGGAATGGATGCTCCAATAAAAGAGAGGAATCGACTAAAATGGTCCATTCCACTGTTTTTCTTTATACCTGCTAAAAAACCTAAAGGTACACTTACTAAAATAGCGATCAAAAGACTCCCTATCGTTAATTGAATCGTTGCTGGCAATCGAGAGGAAATCTCTTCCCAAACAGGCTTATTCGTAACATAAGATATGCCAAAATCAAATTGGCATATCTTAATGATGGTATTCACATATTGAATAAGAAGAGGTTGATCTAATCCGAACTCATGTCTTTTTTGTTCCAACATTTCGTCAGTTGCCTGGATATGTGCTGTAGCAAAGTAAGCCTCTGCTGGATCTACTGGTGATAGATTGATCATTCCAAATGTGACTAAAGTGGCTATAAGAAAAATTGGAACAATAGTGATGATTCGTTTCAAGACATAAGTCCCCATAAAAACCTCCTCCTGTTGTTTATTCTTTTACACTAATTCCTGTAAATGGATGTTCATCTCGGTTCGCAGGGAATGTAAAATCAGAAACATCTTTTTGATAAATAGCTATTTTCTTAATATACGAAATAGGTACAATTGCACCCTGCTCTTGCAATGAGCCTAAAATCTCTGTGTATAGTTGTTGACGTTCTGCTTCATCTGTTGTTTTTGTTACTTGAGCAATCTTGTTTAGTATCTCTTCCTTATTAGGATAAGCTGAGATCGCTTCGTTAAACCCAAATCCTTCTGTAGCAACGACGTTTACAAAAGTATGTGGGTCATATGGTGCCCCATAGTTACTAAAGAAGTTCATTTCAAACTCATTTGCTTTAAATCGTTCTACTTGAGTAGTAAGCTCCACTCCAACAATATTTAGCTTTACACCTAATCCTGCCCATTCTGATTGCAAGGTTTCAGCCATTGTTTTTTGAATCGACTCAGCTGAGTTATACATTAACTCTATTTCTAGTGATTTCCCATCTTTTTCACGAACCGTTTTTCCTTTTGGCAACTTCCAGCCGGCTTCTTCTAATAATTGCACCGCTTTTTCAACATCATAATCAACCTTGGTTGCAGCCACCTCTGAAGTGTAGGGTAAGTTTGTCGGTAAGATATAGTCTGCCTTCTCTTCTAAGCCAGATGTCACTCCCTCAACCAAAGCTTCTTTATTAAATCCATAGTGTAAAGCTTGACGGACACGTTCATCCGATAGTTGATCTTTATTCGTATTCATCACAAGCAGCCTAGTAGCAACTGGTTCAGATATGCTAGTTTCATAGGAACCAGTCGATTCTAATTGATTAAAAGAATCTATACTGATAACCCCCTCACCATAAAGAAGGTCTAAATCCCCTTTTTCAAAGGCAAGTACGCGTGTTTCTGCATCTGGGACAACTTTAACCTTAATTTGCTCAACACTCGGGACTTCTCCCCAATAATTTTCGTTACGTGTAAAAATAGCGTATTCATCGACTTTATATTCTTCCAATACCCATGGACCTGTCCCAACTGGCTTTTCTACACCTTTAGAAGTGTCGCCATCCTCAGGGAAACCTGCTTCTCCAAGGAAACGTACAGGGCGTACAACAGCTAACTCCTGAATAGTAGGGTAATAGGGTTCTGTTAATGTTAATTTAAACGTATGCTCGTCAACAACCTCTGTTTGAGCAATCTTTGAAATAAATCCTAACCAACTGTGTAAATCGACATTATTAAGTATAGCATCAAAGTTCTTTTTCACAATCTCTGCATTGAAACTCGTGCCATCCGAAAATTTGACATCTTGACGTAAATGGAACAAATATTCTTTCCCATCCGCAGAGATATCCCAAGTCTCTGCTAAATGTGGTTTTAGCTCTCCGCCATCACCATAACTTACTAAAGGCTCATAGACCATCGATGTAGAAAATAATTGTGATGGATTATACATATGCGGATTCAATTCACCTATATCTCTTGGCCAAGCGAAAGTAATCACATTTCCACTTTCACCTGTAGAACTCTCATTTTCTACTGATTCATTTGAACAACCAAGTAATGCTATTGATAGAATAAGAATGATCACAGACATCATTAAAATGGGTTTCTTTGTTATGCGGTTTGACATACTATTTGCTCCTCCTAAGTTGATAATGATAACCATTATCAATAATAGAGTTGGAGTTACTCATTGTCAATATAATTTGGAATTGTCACAAAGTATTCCTATCCATCCCCTAATATAAGAAATATAGGTAGATTCTGAGCGAGGCCTGGCAAACTAAATTTGTACTTGTGTACGAGAGTAATATATTGCCATATTGATTTCGCATAACTTGTCCGAAGCATTTTCATAGATTTGAGAAATATCCGTCGTAAAGGAGACCGAATCCCCCTGATCAATCGTAAAAGGTTCTTCCTCACCAATTTTTACCGTTAACCTTCCGGAAAGGACCGTAATAGACTTCAGTGTACCCGCTCCACTTTGTTCAGAAAAATGCTTACACCCAGGTAACAAACGAACTCTATACAGTTCAAATGGAATACCAGGTGATGAAAAGGTATTGTAAACTTCAAATAAATCATCATCATCCGTAAAAAAAGGTTGTTCCTCTACTTTATTAATTTTAATTGAGGGATTGGTCGTTAAGAAAGAAGCAAAAGGAATCTGAAGTCCTGCTGCAATTTTCCAAAGAGTCGAAACAGTAGGATTAGAGGTGCCACGTTCAATTTGCCCAATCATTGGTTTGCTCACACCTGTTAACTCAGCTAAATCTTCTAACGTCAAATGACGCTGTTGCCGAAAATACCGCAGCCGTTCCCCAATTTGGACAGTTAATAAATCTTTATCCATTTACTTTTGCTCCTTCATTTCAGTTCGCAATATGTTATTATAATATTTTTATCACTAGTCAGAAAATTGTCAATACACGGACCTTTTATTAAAAATATTTATTTAATTTTTCTAAATATTTTAAAAAAACCATTGCATAACCTGGATGTTATATTGTACTATTTATAACAATATATTATATGCCGATTTAAATTTACTTTAATCAACTAATAGACTATTAATAGAAGGAAGCGACCACCATGCATTATTCATTTGCACCCCAAACTAAAAACTATGCATCATCTGCAGTTAGAGATATTCTTAAGGTTACTCAACAAGGACACGTGATCTCCTTTGCTGGTGGATTACCAGCAGAAGATATCTTTCCTATTGAACAAGTAAAAATTGCCTACGAGAAAGTATTTGCTTCAGGAAATTCTTCTTTGCAATATGGGTTAACAGAAGGATTTGTTCCGCTTAGAGACGCCATTAAAGCAAAGATGGCGGATAGAGGAATTTCATCTACTGTTGACAATATTCTCGTAACAACAGGCTCTCAGCAAGCCATTGACTTGTTCTCACGGATCATGCTGACTCCCGGAGATGTTATCCTTACAGAGGATCCAACTTACTTAGCTGCTCTCCAGGTTTTTAGATCTTACGGGGCAAATGTCATTTCCGTTAGCAGCGATGAAGACGGGATGTTACCTGAAGATTTAAAAGAGAAATTGGAAACATGGAGTCCTAAATTTGTTTATGTCATTCCAACCTTTGCTAATCCTGACGGAAAGGTTTGGAGCGATGAGAGACGTCGAAAGCTATTAAGCCTTTGCCAAGAAAATAATGTCCTTATTTTAGAGGACGATCCATATGGGGATATTCAATTTCATCCAGAGGAACAATACTGCCCAGTAGCCTCCTTTGACTATGATCATAGGCATGTAATCTATACGAGCACATTTTCAAAGTCTGTGGTTCCTGCGTTACGTACAGGCTGGGTAACTGGACCATCGGAAGTCATCAATATGATGGTACAAGCGAAGCAGATGAATGATTTACATTCCAGTTCGATCGACCAGCAAGCTCTTTATTATTTATTACGTGATTTCAACCTTGCTTCCCATATTGATTTAATAAGAAGTGTCTACTATGAACGCATGACGATTATGAGAGACTATTTAAATAAATTAGGACCTGATTTATTCAAATGGAAGGAACCAAAAGGCGGAATGTTTATTTGGGTAGAAGGGAATGAACATTTGAACACAACCGCTCTATTAAACCAAGCAGTGGAAAAAGGAGTTGCCTTTGTTCCGGGTGCACCGTTCTACGTGAATGAGCCAAAGAACAACACATTCAGACTAAACTTTAGCCATTCAACCCCTGAAACCATTGAACTTGGAATGGACCGGTTGATCAGTGTTTTACTGAAGCCTGAGGTAGTGAAATAAAAAAGTATAACTCGCCATAATTGGCGAGTTATATTGATAAGCGGAGATTTTTCGGTTAAATGCAGAATGGAGCTCATTTCGGGGAAAATAAGGGAAGGTTTTCCGCTTATGCTAAGCAAAATCTCCCCTTTTCAAACTTTTCTAGCCAATAGGCGGAATCTCTCCTTCTATTAAGCTTATTTTTAATCAAAATTTCTAATTAAACGGAATTTCTCCGTCTATTTATCAACTCGGGTGCTGTTTCTGCTAAATCATAGTGACCAACCGCTAAGTGCGGACCCTCTTGAACCCAGATGCGGGATTCAGCTTTTATGAAAATTAACTACTACATCCGCCTCCACAACTAGAGCAGCTGGAACCTCCTGAATCTCCACCACCACCTGAATCGTGTGAATCACTACTACAAGCAAAGCCAGAACATGAAGATCCTCCACCGAAAGGAGCTGCTTTTTGGTACTCTTCAGGAACGACTTCGCTCATCTGCTCATGAAATTCTTCCTCATCGTAAAATGAATAATAGACAGCTGCCCCCGCTGCCAATGAATACATGTGGGCGTTACTAGTTGAGGGATACGGAGCAAACTCCTTAGAGTCCGTGTATTGCTGCTTAGCCTCATGAATCTCACTTTTCATTTTACGAATTAAATATCTTTTCACATCCAACCAATCTTCATTTTTTCTAAAATATTTTGATAGTAACTCCTCTTCAGGCAATAGGACGAAATCATCTAAAATCTCACGCTTAATAGGGTTCTGTAAAAAACTCCCCCAGATGGCTCTACTGTTTGTGGTTACTTCAAATAGACTAATATATACCCAATCAAAAAATGCTCGTTCTCCTGGAATGGGTGTGCTATCCATGTTAGGTGTGTGATGCAGTGTATCATTGTAAAAGTCCTTGGAGAACTTCTCATAATCCCTTGTAAACATTAGCATCTCATGCCAAATTTCATCCACATGATGACTAAACATCGGGACTGTTTTTAACAGACTATTCATCAAGAAATACCGCTTCAACTCAAACATTCCCCAGTCGAACTCATGATCCTTCCATTTCGGATGACTCTGTAAGACACGGTTTTTCACATTGTCTATATAAAAGTTGGGCAATGATTGGTTCAGCTTTTTCACAATCGGAATTCCTTCTACTACCTGTAAACCTAGCTGTTCTGGGATTGGGTCATTCCTTAAGGATTTTTTCTTTCCTTTAGAAAACAACGTACTTCCTATCAGTAAAAAAAGTCCGATCATCATAAAACCAATAAAATATTCCATGGCCCTCTCCCCTTTCCAAAACATGTTTATTCTCTTTATCACCTTATGTATACGATTTAATCTTAAGTAAGTTTCAATCTTATTCATCTTATAAAGGCTTAATAGCTTCCTCTGGGGTGATTTCGCCATTTTCTAACATGGTGACAAATTTTTTCTCATTAACTTCATTTTTCTTTTGTACATATCCAAGGGATGATTATTTAATTCTGTCTAACACGTGTATATTTAGAATATCAACTTTCTTTTTCCACCTAACAATTTGTCTATTTTTATGAGTTTTTAGATAAAAAAATCACCTCAGCACATAAGTCTGTAGGTGATTCCGTTTTTGAAATTTAATTTTCAAGGTTTCTTTCAAAATGATACCTCTTTTCCCCCTTAAACACTCAAGTACCGATATACATCTTCATCCTGTATCTCATCTACCGAGCTCTCATACACGATTGATCCGTGATCAACGACATAAATGTAATCTGCTACACTTTTCGCATAGTCTAAATTTTGTTCTACTAAAATCATGGAAGTTTTACTATTTTCTTTAATATCCCGAATAACTCTTTGAATATCTGCAACAATATTAGGCTGAATTCCTTCTGTTGGTTCATCTAATAGCAAGAAAGATGGGTTAGAAACCAAAGCTCTTGCAATAGCTAGCTGCTGCTGTTGACCTCCACTTAAGTCCCCACCATTTCGATTCTTAAATTCCTTTAAAATTGGAAAATATTCATAGATATCTTCTCGAATTACATTCTTCTTTGTCCCACCACTTGCTTCTAGACCGATTAATAAGTTTTCATAAACCGTAAGCTTCGGAAAAATCTCTCTGCCTTGTGGAACATAACCAATACCCTTTATGGCACGATACGAAGGACTTGTTTTTGTGATATTATCATTTTTAAAAAGAATACTGCCACTTTTCGGTGATAAAATTCCCATAATGGCTTTTAATAATGTTGTTTTACCAACACCATTCCGTCCCATAATACAAACCACTTGGCTTTCCTTTACCTTCAGCTGTATATTCCTTACCACCATGCTTTCACCGTAACCAACCTCTAAATTTATCAGTTCTAGCATTATATTAATCCTCCTTTCGTCCAAGGTATACTTCACGAACCCGAGGATCATTTTGAACCTCTTCCATTGAACCTTGACAAAGTAATTGTCCTTCATGCATCACCGTCACGATATCTGCATACTCTTTTACAAAATCCATATCATGCTCAACAATTAATACGGTTCGATCCTTTGCAATTTCACGAATCATTTCTCCTGTCTTCATTCTTTCAACTTTAGACATTCCTGCAATAGGTTCATCTAGTAACACCAGACCTGGATCCTGTAATAAAACCATCGCAATTTCCAACCATTGCTTTTGCCCATGTGATAGAGCACCCGCCTGCTGATCCTTTTCTTCTATTAATCCGGTTAAATGAAGCATCTCCTCTATATCTTTTTGTTGGTTTTTTGTTATTTTTGCTGTAATAGTTGCCCAAAGTCCCTTATCCTGCTTTAGGGCAATGATTAAATTTTCATACACAGTTAAGTTTTGAAAGATAGAAGGAGTTTGGAACTTTCGAGATATTCCTATATGGACGATTTTAAAATCCTTTAGTTTCACTAGATTCTGATCCTCCATATACACAACCTTTCCTTGACTTACTTGCGTTTTCCCACAAATAACATCTAATAAAGTTGTCTTACCTGCCCCATTTGGTCCAATCAAGAAATGAACTTTATTATTTGTTACCTTAAAATCCAAATTACTAATTGCTTTAAATCCACTAAATTCAACTGTAATTTTTTTCGACTCTAGCACTGTTTGGCTGTTTATCATGTAAACCACTCCACCTTTTTTGGAATTTCTTAAATAATCCCATCAAACCGTCTGGTAAAAACACAACGACAATAACGAACATAAGTCCTAAGAAATATAACCAAATATCTGGGTAGGACTCACTAAAGGTTGTTTTTGCCCAGTTTACTAAAATCGCTCCTAGCACTGGACCAATCAGTGTACCTCGTCCCCCTAATGCAACCCATAGCATCATTTCAATAGAAGGAATAATTCCCATCATGGTTGGTGAAATAATACCTACCTGAAGAACAAATAACATCCCAGCTAATCCCGCAATTCCAGCCGATAAAGCATAAATAAAAGTTTTGAAGATGGCAGGATCATATCCTAAAAACCGAAGGCGATTTTCCCCATCTCGAATACCGATTAACACCTGCCCTAAGCGTCCGTTAATCAGCACTTTACTAGCAAAATAAACCATTGCCAGAACAGCAGCTGTAATAAGATAAATAACAGTCTGCGTTGTTGTAGATGCTAGCGAAAATCCAAAAATGGTACTGAAACTTGTCAAGCCATTTGTTCCACCCGTTAAACCTTGTTGGCCTACAAAAAGAGTGACAACAACTACGACTAACGCTTGAGATAAGATGGTGAAATAAACTCCATTAATACGATTACGGAACGTTAACAGTCCAAGTAGCAATGCAATTACTAAGGGAATGAATATTCCTAATAGGATGGCTAGGATTGGATTTTGAAATGGCACCCAAATGAATGGAAGCTCTTGCACACCACTCCATGCCATAAAATCAGGAAGTTTAGTAGTACCGGAGGCCTCTAACTTTAAATACATTCCCATAGCATAGGCACCAATCCCAAAGAAAATCCCGTGTCCTAAACTCAGTACACCTGTATAACCCCATAACAAGTCCAAACCAATAACTAAAATAGCAAAAGCTAAGTATTTACCGAGAAGATTCAGACGGAAATCTGTTAGAAATAAGGGCGCTAAAAGTAACACGATAAAACCTAACAATAGAAGATTTTTTTTATTAAATATCGATTGATTTATTATTTTCCCCATAAAAATCACCGCTCCTTATCTCTATTCGTCAAGTGCTCTTGATCGAGAACTGACAAGTCCAGAAGGTCTCCATTGTAAAAATGCGATAATTAGCATAAATACCAGCACTTTCCCGATTGTAGCTGAAGTGAAGAATTCAAAGACGGTATTGAAAAAACCAATTCCAAATGCACCAACCACTGCTCCTACAAGAGCACCAACTCCGCCAACGACTACTACCATAAACGCATCGATAATATAATATGTACCAATGGTTGGACCAATTGGACCTAATAAGGTTAAGGCACAGCCCGCAATACCAGCAAAACCTGAACCAATCGCAAAAGTCGCTAAATCGACCCTTCTGGTTTGAACACCTAAGCATTCTGCCATTTGTCTATTTTGCATAACAGCACGAACTCTTCTACCATTAGTCGTTCGATAAAAATAAAGAAAAATAGCAACAAGACATAAGATTGAAAGACTTAAAATAAAAAGGCGTGAGTATGGCAAAACAAGCGTACCTATCGTAAGTCCACCATTTAAAAAACTAGGACTCTGTACACCAACATTAGGTGCACCAAAGATCGATCTTGCTAATTGTTGAAGCATTAAACCAACACCATACGTTGCCAATAAACTATCTAAAGGACGTTTATATAAAAATCGAATCAACGATACCTCTAGTAAAATACCGAATCCTGCAGCAATGAAAAAGGCGATAGGAATGGATAATAAAAAGTAAAGATCAAAAAATGATTCTGGGACATACTTTAAAAAAAGAGATTGAATCACATATGTTACATATGCTCCTATCATAATTAACTCTCCATGAGCCATGTTAATAACCTTCATTAAACCGAAGGTAACAGCAAGTCCTAGAGCAATTAATAATAAAATGGAACCAAGGCTTAATCCATTGAAAAGGGTTAATATTGTACCACTCATATCCTTGCTCCTTTCTACAAAACAATTTTGATAGTTATAATTTCTAAAGATTGAAAAAAAGTAGATAGAGGCTATTCAAACCTCTATCTAATTTAGTTCGTTCAACAAGTACCTTATGTTATAAATCTTAAAAAATATGAATCTAATAAAATGATTACTGACCTAGGCTTTCAGCTAACCCGCTTGCCCAATCAAATCCCTTTAGGAATGGATCCGGTTTTACTGGTTCACCTGAATTCCATAGCTCTTTAATTTGTCCATCCTCCTGTACTTCACCAATTCTTACAGTCTTATAAACATGCTGGTTTTCACCGTCAACCTTTACAAGACCACCTGGTGCCTGGAATTCTAATTCCTTAGCAGCTTCTTTTACAGCATCCACATCTGTTGTTCCAGCTTTTTCTACTGCAGCAGCCCATAAATAAACTCCAAAATAACCTGCTTCAATTGGATCTGCTGTTACACGATCTTCTCCATAAGCTGCTTTGTAGGCTGCGACAAACTCACTGTTTTCAGGAGTTTCAGTCGATTGATAGTAGTTCCAGCTCGTTAAATGACCTGCAATCACATCTGCACCAATCCCTCGGACTTCTTCTTCAGCAACACTAACTGAAAGCACAGTAATATCTTCTGACGTAATACCCGCATCCTTTAATTGTTTAAAAAACGCAACATTACTATCACCATTTAACGTATTGAAAATCACATCTGGTTTTTCACTTTTTATTTTCGCAATAACAGTGTTATAGTCTGTATGCCCTAGTGGTGTATATTCCTCACCCACTAAATCTGCATCCGCATCTTCAAGTTGTGCTTTAATTGCTGCATTTGCTGTTCTTGGGAATACATAATCTGATCCTAATAAGTAGAATTTTGTACCACGATTTTCTAGTAACCAATCAACAGCAGGTACAATTTGTTGGTTTGGAGCTGCACCTGTGTAAAAGATGTTTGGAGAGCTTTCCATCCCTTCATATTGAACTGGGTACCATAGTAACCCATTACTTTCTTCTACCACCGGAAGCATGGCTTTACGGCTTGCAGAGGTCCAGCCACCAAAAATGGTTGCAACCTTATCTTGCTGTAATAATTTCTTCGCTTTCTCTGCAAATGTAGGCCAATCTGATGCGCCATCCTCAATAACCGGCTTAATTTGCTTACCCAAAACGCCTCCGTTTGCATTAATTTCTTTTATTGCTAATAATTCTGCATCATGTACAGATGTTTCACTAATCGCCATGGTGCCACTTAAAGAATGCAAGATTCCTACTTCAATCACATCTTCTTCTGAATCAGAAGAACCTTCAGTTGATCCCGAGCTTCCCTCTTCCGGAGCCGATGCACCATTACTACCTGAACACGCTGAAATGATCGTTGTAAAAGCTACCATTAGTAAAAAAAGATAAAACTGTTTTACTTTCATTTTTTCAACCCCCATTTTTATATGTAAAATTTTCTGACAATCCAATGATACCAACCTTACAAACGTTGTTCCATTAATATGTGAGGTAATATAACATGGTTTTTACTTTCCCCAAAAACCAAAAAGCACTTGATGCCTAATTAGACAACAAGCGCTTTTTCTTACAACCTCTTAACCTCAACTTTAAGAAACCCATAACTTAAATAAACCTTCTGAGATCCCTAAATTATACATATAATAAACTCCAAATGCGGCACTTATAATTCCTGTAGCCTGAATAAACCGCCTATTAATAGCAGCCTTCCTTGACGATAAAATAAACGGAATTCCAAGAATGGTAGTAAAGCATAGCATCCCTACTACTGTTCCCACACCAAAAATCACCATATAAAGGGCACCTTCCCAAATCGAGCTTACCGTACTCATCGTTAAAATAATCATAGCAGAACTTCCTGCTAAACCATGAATAACCCCCATAAACAGAGACTTCCCGTATGAAACTTCCTTGTTCCCTTGTTTATTCATTGCCTCTTCGTGATCCTTATGTTTTTTAACCATAAAGGATGCTACCCCGAAGTAGACAAGCATGATCCCAACCAAAAACTCTAGTGACATCGCCCATACTTCCGGGATCTGTCCTTTTAGTAGAAAAATCGTAATCCCCACAATAAATAATGTCGCCGTGTGGCCAATCCCCCAAAATACTCCTGTTAAAGACGATCTTAAAAGCCTTTGACTTTGACTCGCAATCGTAGACACAGCGATCACATGATCCGGCTCAATCGCATGCTTTATACCTAGAAATAAGCCAATCCACAAAATAGACAACAATCCTACATCTTCCATGATAATCCCCCAATAATTAAGACCTTTTTAAGCATTCTTTGATGTTTTTTAATATTTCCGCCAAAGAATTGATTCCTTATTTAATAACACACGCCTGCTGTACGTCTGGGCTTCTGCTATGATTGCTTCAATGATTCCAGAATGATTGGCTAATACTCGCAGAATCCCCCCTTGATCAGGTAATGCTGATAATCCTAAATGAACATCAGAAAAGGTTTCAATAAGATGAGAATAAAGCTTATCTAAAAACTTTTTATTCACCTGCTCATGAATGAGGATGAATGTTCCTATATGAGTATATCCTTCCATTTGCATAATTCCGTTCATTTGATGATCAGGCTCTAATAAAAGATGATCAAATAACACGAGCTGTCCATCTCTAAAAATCTTAAGTTTGGACCGAATCCAATCATATTTAAAAAAACTCCCATCTTTTGCCCAGCCAGGAGTAATGATATCGCTATATAAAAAACACGAATCACGTTCTATTTCAACCTCTGTTTCTTGTATAAACCGAGCGTCTTCATACGCAATCAAAGGATCTGGAATGTACTCTAGTACACTTCCAAATCCAAGTTTTATTTTTGTTTGCTGACGTACAGGTTCAGTAGGAGTTTTATACACCTTTGTTGACGATTGTGTAGTAACCAGGAGATGAGCACTGTCATCTACCTGTATTTGAGTGAAATAAGAATCTCCATTAACATACCCTCCACCCACATGAATGAGATAGATAGAAGGCGAATCTCCCTCTAGGTAGATTGGACGCGCTATTTTTAAAGCACCCTCATAATAGCACGATGAGATAATCGTTTTTTCATTCTTTTTAGAGGCGAATAGATCTAAAACTCCTGTGTAGCTCATGAACCCAATCCCATTAATAATGCGTTCTTTTTAATCCAATCAACGACCTTATCTAAACCAGTTCCATCCTTCAAATTCGTGAAAATATATGCTTTTTCTCCTCTCGCTGCAATCGTATCGCTTTCCATAATCTCTAGACTTGCGCCCACATACGGAGCTAAATCAATCTTATTAATAATAAATAAATCTGATTTAATCATCCCCTGCCCACCTTTTCTAGGGATTTTCTCCCCTTGGGCAACATCTATGATATATATGGAAAAGTCAACCAACTCCGGACTAAAGGTTGCGGCTAAATTATCTCCACCACTTTCCACAAAAATCAATTCTAAATCCGAATGCAGTTCCATTAGCTCATCAATAGCCGCAAAGTTCATAGATGCATCCTCACGAATAGCTGTATGAGGACATCCGCCAGTTTCCACACCAATCACACGGTCCTCAGGCAATACTCCATTTTTAATTAGAAAATTCGCATCTTCTTTTGTATAAATATCATTTGTCACAACCGCCATACTCAGCTCTTCATTCATTGCTCTCGTTAATTTTTCGACTAGCATTGTTTTACCGGCCCCAACTGGACCACCAACTCCAATTCGTATCGGTTCCATCTTCTTCTCTCCTTCATAACGTTTATTTAAGACATAAATAATCGTACAGGCAGCCTCTCATGACGCATTTGCGCAATTTCCAAGCCCGGACTTACCGCACCTAAATCATCCTTTGTTAGTGTCATAATTCTATTTTTGGCCTCGTGAATCTTCACTTGCATTTCGACCAATAGCTTTTGACCATCTGTTTGACCTAGTGGCACACCTCGAACGGCGTTTTGAATAAGTGATGACACAGAGGCAAATAGGTAGGCTGAGAGAATTTTCTCCTTATCTATTTGCAAGTGATGGGCCACAAACGCAAACACAAGTGCCGAATGACCGTAGCCCTGTTTATTTTTTATAGAATGGAAATACTCCCCTAAGGTAGTTGAAGAGTATAAATCCATACACAGCTTCGCCATTCGTTCCCCAATTCTGCGATTACCCTCTCTTGTTTCCTTCGCGAGACTCGATACAAACAATAGACGATCAATTTCGAGTAGCTCATTTATATCTCTGCTAGATTCCAAGATTTCATATGATAACCTACAAGCAAGTCCATCTGAGAAGACTAATTGTTTATCCACAAAGGTAGAAATCGCAGTTTTAAAGCTTTCCTTATCTACAATTACTTGCTCTTGGATATATGTTTCTAATCCAAATGAGTGCGAAAATGCGCCAGAAGGAAAATTAGAATCACATAATTGTAGTAAAGGCATTAAATCATTATCCATGACTATGTCCTATATGACGAAACGCCTGACCCACTTTTCTATTTTCACGTTTATAAGGTACCTTTACCTGTTTAAGTAATTCCTCAACAAGGTAATCATACTGAACCAACATTTCATCACCTTCAAATTGGGCTGGAAGATGGCGATTTCCTAACTGATGTGCAATATCACCCATTTGTCCAATCGAAGTTGGCATGATTACCAGCACATCATCCTCTTTCACCGAAATAACAATCATATTTTTTTCATCCATATGAAGAATATCACCATCAACCAAATCTTTATTATCCTTTAGACGAATTCCAATTTCTCTCCCATGGTCTGTAACAACCCGTTGGATTCTTTTGACCAATAAATCACTTTCCAAATAAACACGTTCAACATGCGGAGTTCTTTTTTCCATTGTCGATACATTACCTAGCACTTTTTCAATGATCATTTTATCCACCTCAAAATAAGAAATAACGCTGGGCCATTGGAACAACCTCAGCTGGTTCACATGTAATTAATTCCCCATCCACACGAACTTCGTATGTTTGCGGATCTACTTCAATATTTGGTGTTGCATCATTAAATATCATTGATTTTTTGGATATGTTCCGTATTCCTGAAACACACTTTATTTCTTTTTGAAGCCCTAACTTCTTATGAACACCGTTTTCGTATGCAGCCTTAGAAACGAATGTGATGGATGTTCGATACTTCAAGCTTCCATGACTCGCAAACATCGGGCGATACAAGACAGGCTGAGGAGTAGGAATACTCGCGTTTAGATCACCCATTATACTATGAGCAATCATCCCACCTTTTAGAATAAGATCTGGTTTCACCCCAAAAAAGGCTGGATCCCACAAAACTAAATCTGCAAATTTACCAACCTCCACAGATCCCACATATTCCGAAATACCATGTACAATCGCTGGGTTAATGGTGTATTTAGCAATATATCTTTTCACCCGAAAGTTATCTCCTACTGAGAGGTCCTCTTGCAGCTTACCTCGTTGCTTCTTCATTTTATCGGCTGTTTGCCACGTACGGGAAATCACCTCACCCACACGTCCCATTGCCTGAGAGTCTGACGAAATCATACTGAACACACCTAGGTCATGTAATATATCTTCAGCCGCAATGGTTTCCTTTCTAATTCTCGAATCCGCAAAAGCAACGTCCTCCGGTACACTCGGATCCAAGTGATGACAAACCATCAGCATATCTAGGTGTTCTTCAAGTGTGTTTACTGTAAATGGACGGGTTGGATTTGTAGATGAAGGAAGAATATTTGAATATCCAGCTGCTTTAATAATATCGGGAGCATGCCCACCTCCTGCACCCTCAGTATGGTAGGTATGGATCACTCGACCATCAATAGCTGCCAAGGTATCTTCTACAAACCCTCCTTCATTTAAAGTGTCTGTGTGGATAGCCACTTGAATATCAAATTGATCCGCTACTTTTAAACTAGTATCAATCGTTGCGGCGGTTGTTCCCCAATCTTCATGAAGCTTTAAGCCAATAGCTCCTGCTTCTATCTGTTCAATAAGAGGTTTTTCATCTGAAGAATTTCCCTTGCCTAAAAATCCTAGGTTCATAGGGTATTCTTCTGCAGCAAGAAGCATCCCATGAATATTCCATGGCCCCGGTGTACAAGTGGTTGCATTAGTACCTGTTGCAGGACCTGTACCTCCACCTAACATGGTCGTGATCCCTGAGGAAAGGGCAGTCTCAATTTGCCCAGGAGCAATGAAATGAATATGAGCATCAATCCCACCCGCAGTTACTATTTTTCCCTCTGCAGCAATTACTTCCGTAGAAGCACCAATAACAATATCAACATTGTCCATCAATAACGGGTTTCCCGCTTTACCTATAGCAGCAATATAACCATCCTTCACACCAATATCAGCTTTATAAATGCCTGTATAATCGAGAATAATGGCATTGGTGAAAACTAAATCCACACTCTCGGCTCTAGTTGCTAAGGGATGCTGCCCCATTCCATCCCGGATCACCTTGCCACCGCCAAACTTCACTTCGTCTCCATATGTTGTATAATCTTTTTCGATCTCAATAAATAGTTCGGTATCTGCCAAACGGACGGCATCCCCAACTGTTGGGCCAAACATATCAGCATACTGCTTTCTCGACATTTTAAAGCTCATTAGTCTACCTCCTAACTACCGAACCATTTGTTTGGTTATTTAAACCGTAGACCTTTTGTTCGCCTGAAAACAGAACAAGCTCTACTTCCTTTTGATCACCAGGCTCAAAACGTACAGCAGTACCAGCAGGAATATTAATGTGCATTCCAAAAGCTTGTTCACGGTCAAAGTGTAAACCTGAATTGACTTCAAAGAAATGAAAATGCGATCCTATTTGAATCGGGCGGTCTCCTCTATTGAGAACCTGAATTTTCTTCGATTGTTTGTTTTCGTTGCATACAATCACTTCTTTTTTCAACACATACTCACCAGGAATCATTCACTACTCCTCCTCTCATTAACGAATGGGGTCATGTACCGTCACAAGCTTTGTACCATCCGGAAAAGTTGCCTCCACCTGAATATCATGAATCATTTCAGGAATACCCTCCATTACATCTTCCCTTGATAAAATTGTGGCACCATACTGCATTAACTGAGCCACAGTCTTCCCGTCTCGCGCACCTTCAAGGACTTCATATGTAATAATTGCGACAGCTTCTGGATAATTAAGCTTCAACCCTCTCTTTTGCCTACGCCGTGCTAAATCAGCCGCTACAACCACCATCAATTTCTCCATTTCCCGCGAAGTAAGCTTCATTTATCTCACCCTTTCATTCAACAGCCCCCCCATTCGCACATTAGTTAACATGCGATGTGAGGAAAGTTAACATATAAATAAGGTAACATATGTTGGATTTTTTTACAATATTTTAAAAAATAAAAAAACGAGACCCAGGGACGAGTAGGGCTGGTATATAACTCAAAAAAACTTTACCCTCTTGGTCATACGAATTCTCAGATTACGAAGAATGTGTATCCCTAAGTTATCCAAGAAAATAAAAAAAGAAGCCTCCCAAAAGTTCAGTGAACTTGTGAAAAGCTTCTTTTTCTATATTATAAGCATACCAATCAAACCAAATGCTATCTTATTTATTATTCACTTTTTCCTAATCTGCCGCAAATTTCCCCAGACCTCCATCGGTTAGTGGATGCTTAGAAAGCTGCTCAATGACACTATAAAGAACCATTGCAATGTGAGCACCAGACATAGCTACAGGAGTTACATAATCGGGATGTCGATCAGAAGCCGCAATAATTTGTGAGTCTAAGTTTTGAATGCGGATTACTTCAGCGACCTTGGTTATTATTTGTACCCTCTTCAGAAATATATCAATTGCCTAAAAATGGGGAAACATATGGGCCTTCATTAAGCTGCTCTTCCACATTTATATTAAGGAATAACCGTTAGGCGATTCAACCTTTGATATACTTTTTACAACACCCTTTTCAACCAGAACTGTACGATCTGCCAATGCAGCCGCATCTGCTTGATCGTGGGTGACAAAAATTGACGTACTTTTTGTTTGTTTGAGGATTTCCTTCAGTTCACTTCTAATTTTCATTTGAAGACTTCCATCTAGATTACTGAAAGGTTCATCAAAAAGTAATAGAGAAGGTGCTGGAGCTAAAGCTCGCGCAAGTGCCACCCTTTGCTGTTGTCCCCCACTTAGTTCATATGGATATCGTTTTTTATAATCCAAAAGGTTCACTAGCTCCAACATTTCGTTTAATCTTTCCTGCTTTTGCTTTCTCTTCATATGACGAAGACCAAATTTTATATTATTTTCAACCGTCATATGTGGAAAAAGAGCATAGTCTTGAAAAACCATACCTATTCCCCTTTTCTCTGGTGGAATGAAAGTATGCCCATCAACCATTTTCTGACCATTGATTACTATCACACCAGACTTAGGTGTTTCTAATCCTGCAAGTAATCTTAATATTGTACTTTTTCCACTACCACTCTCACCAAGAATTGCGATGATTTCCCCTTGATTTAAATGTAGAGAAAAGTTATTGATAGCTGGCTGACTTGCACTTCCATATTGATAGACGAGATTTTCAATTTGTACAAACATTTAATTATGCTCCCCTCGATCAAGTACTTTATGAAAAATAAAGATACAAATCCCGCTAACTAAAATGATTAATAATGATGCAGATGCAGCTTCACTGATCATTTCGTCATTGGCGTAGCGAAAAGCTCTTGTAGCTAGAGTCTGAAAATTAAATGGCTGAAGTAACATCGTTAATGGTAATTCTTTTAAAATATCAACAAAGACAAGAATAAATCCACCAATAATGGCCCCCTTCACCATAGGAATGTCTACCTTTAAAAAAGTACGAAATGTTGAGAAACCAAGAGTTCTTGATGCTTCTGTAAAAGTAGTACCAACTTTTTCAAAACCGGCTTCAATCGAATTATAACCAACTGCTAAGAAGCGAATTACATAAGCAGTAATAAGCATCACGATACTCGTGCGCAACACAAAGGTTGTATCGAAACCAAGCTGCTTAAATAGAGTCCCAAGATTACGGTCTATCATTAGAAAAATAGAAATAACGCCAATTGCTATAACTGCACCAGGGACTGAATAGCCTAAAACTGTCACTCTTGAAAGAACTTTAGGTAACCCCCCCCTGTGAATACGTGAGTAATTAGCTATGATTAACCCTACTTTAACAATGATTATTGCAGCTATTGAAGCAGCAAGAAGGGAATTTTTGACTAGTGTATAAAATTCTGTTGTTAAGATTCTCTCATATGTCATTAACATCCAAAAGATTAATTGTACAAATGGGATAAGGAATGCAAGACTAAAAATAGTAAAACAATAACTAAAAGCAAACCAGGCTTTTACCCCTTTTAACTGCTTTGGCTGAATAGGTCTAACTTTTGTTGTGGAATAACTAAATTGCTTTCGACCACGTATGACCTTTTCAATTATTAATATGAAAATAACAACGACCATCAATGTTCCTGCTAATTTAAAGGCAGAGTCTTTATCTCCCATTGCAAACCAAGTCTGAAAGATTGATGTAATAAATGTTTGAATGCCATAATATTTTACAACCCCATAATCATTAATTACTTCTAACATAACAATTGTTGCACTACCAAAGATGGCTGACTTGGAAATAGGTAGTACCACTCTAACAAACGTTTCAAAAGAATTTGCTCCTAGCAATCGAGCGTTTTCAATAATGGAGGAAGATTGATTTTCAATAAAACTTTTTGTAATGACATAAACGTATGGAAAGAGAAACATTGTAAAGATAAAAATCGTACCTTCCATTGACATCATACTGAAATATTTTTGATCTACTTGAAGCTCAAAGGTGTTGCGAAGGATTGATTGAATAAATCCTGTATAATTAACCATCCCTTGATAAGTATATGCACCAATAAAAGGTGGTATCGCTAGAGGCAATATTAAACCCCATCTAAAAAAGTTTCGAAGCGGGAACTTATAAACCGTAACCATCCAGGCTAAACTGGTGCCAATAATGATTGTTGTAAATCCAGTAAAAACTAATAAAATGGCCGTATTATAAAAAATATCAAAAAGTAAATATTCTTTTATATGAAACCAGTTCTCATTTGACTCTCCAAAAAAATGAATTGCAATGAGGATATTAGGTAATAGAATAATAGAAATAAAAACGAAACTTAATATTGCCCACATATTTATTTGTGTTTTTACTTGTTGAACGAATTTCATGACTACACATCCCTACATTAATACAAAACCATTCCACTGGGCTCCTACCATTTAAGTATACAGAATACTTAATTGCAAGTGAATATCATTCTCAAAAAAAAGAAAAAAGAAAAAGAAAAGCTGTACTATAAAATATATAGCACAGCTTCTTTATAATAAATTATTTCCACCCTACTTCATTAAGCAGTTGAATTGCACGACTATTGTTATCTCCAAGGATTGTTAAGTTAATATCTTGCTCCTTAAACTCCCCCCAAGAAGTTAAAGTTTCGGAAATTGCTGCTTCTGTATTTACTGGATATTCATTGTTTCCTTCAGCAAATAGCTCTTGTGATTCTACACTTGTTAGGAATTCGATAAACTTAACTGCATTATCTACATTCTTTGCATGTTTAACTACTGTTGCACCACTAATGTTAATGTGTGTTCCATTAGTTTCTTGATTCGGGAAGAAAACTCCGACTTGTTCTCCAACTTTTACTTCTTCTGGGTCAGTAGAGTTTAATAGTCTTCCAACATAATAAGTATTTGAAATTGCAACATCACCTTCACCAGCAACAACAGCTTTAATTTGATCTGTATCTCCACCCTCTGGTGTTCTTGCCATATTAGCTACTATTCCAGCCGCCCAATTTTTTGCCGCTTCTTCACCATTTAATTCGATAAATGAAGATAATAGAGATTGATTATAAATGTTTTCAGAAGAACGAATTAGTATACGCTCTTTCCAAGTATCTTCAGTTAATGCTTCATATGTTGAAAGCTCAGATGGATTAACTCGATCCTTTGAATAAACAATTACACGAGCACGTTTTGTTAAACCAAACCAATGGTTTTCATCATCACGAAGCTTTTCTGGAATATTTGTTGTTAATACTTCACTTTCAATCGCTTGAGTTAACCCATCAGCCTTTAAACGGGCTAGATTACCAGCATCTGCAGTAATAAATACATCTGCTTCTGTTGCTTCTCCTTCATCCTTTAAGCGCTGAACAAGCTCATCTTTACCTGAAATTACGTTTACCTCAATTCCAGTTTCCTCAGTGAATTTTTTGTAGAGCTCTTCATCTATATCATAGTGTCTTGTAGTATATAAGTTTACAACACCCGCTTCTTCTTCACTTGTTGCTTGTTCTGTTGTTTCCTCTGTTTTTTCTTCTTCTTTTGCTTGGTTGCACCCTACCAATCCAAGAACCAAGACAGATAGAAGTAGTGAAAATAATATTATCTTTAAGTGCTTCATTTTGTTTTTCCCCCTTAAATTTATGTAATTTCACCTACAAAGAGAATGAAAATCATTCTCACTAGTATATAAATATGATATTAATAATGATAATCATTGTCAATAACTATTGTGAAAATAATTATTATTTTATTCATGTGATTATCAAGAGCGTTCAAAACCAAATAGCTAGATTACTACATTATATAATCGAGTATTTGTATGCTCCTATCCAAACAAATTTTATTTGGGACTTATATGTATGCCTTCACTTTCTCGCCAATCTGCGTAGAGTATACTCTTTACATTATTATACCCATTGATAGTTAATTTGTTATCTAACCACTGTTGATTAAATCCGAGTTCATGTAAATTATCCAATAAAATTTCCCCATCTATAATTAACGATGTTGGGAGGTCTACTGAACTTTCTGGAAGATTAAGATCTTGCTTTTCTGGTTTTTGATACTTGGATTTTAATAATATACTTATTTGCCCATTTGCTTCCAATATACCGTATTTGACTTCACGAACTGAAAAAACATTATTTTGTCGAAGTATACTCAAAACTTGATTTACATCCAATTTGTTCTTTTTAAGTAACTTTCGATCCATGACACCATCCCGAATGATGATGTTAGGATCCCCTAATAAGAGAGAACGTGTTGTTTTATTTTTTAGAGTTATAAACTCTATTCCCAACATAAGAACCGTCCACAATCCGATAGCATATAAAAAATGAAAAATCCTTACCCTATCTTCATAAATGGTATTTCCTAAAAAATCACCTAGTACTAAAACAAAAACTAAGTGAAACGGAGTTAACTGATAGATGGATGTTCTGCCTGTTATGATAATGATAAAAAATAAGGTAACAAAACCTACGATCGTTTTGATAGTCAGTAAACCAATATTAACTTCTTCCAAATTTTCTTCCTCCAAATAAAATTTTAATTAGTTGTAAGATCTTTAAGTTTAGATAAAGAAAGTAATTTTACAAAACAACTAAGTTTCTTATAGAATGTCTCGTTTAACGAGTTTAGCCATATACCCTAAGGTACAACTAAAAAAACGACTAATATCAACCATTCCCAAATTAAAAACTCACATTCTTTAGCCAACTATTTAATTCAAAAAGGTACAGTTTATCTTCTAATAAACGTATTTCCTTAAGATTCAATTAGATTATCTTTTGATACCACCTCAATAATTAATTTAAAAGGTAACAGATATTTATGATTTTAAACTTTTTACTACCTTTTTAGCATTACCCTTTTTTGTAATTAATTTCAAACTGATATAAGAAAAAAAAACATTTTATATGAAGTTTTCTTCTAACACGGATTTTTTACTTTTTCAAATAAATCAGAAACATTTCAAAAACAATGAATTTTTTAAATATAGCTTTAAGATAGGACAATAATAACAGTATATATCAACTTATAATAATGGAGAAAGCACGCGAGCTCCCTGTTCTACAATGCGCTCGGTCAGGGTTCGTTGCAGCAAGTCTTTAATTCTTAATGGTACAGAATTAGTAAGATCCCTTTCGAACTGCTCTGTGAGTTCCCACGCCACTTCAGCACTGTACAAGACTTGACTTACCTCATAATTGAGGCGAAAACTTCTCATATCATAGTTTGCTGTGCCTACTTCTGCAATTTCATCATCGATGATCATTAGTTTCGCATGTAGCATTCCTTTGTTGTACTTGTAGATTTGGACTCCAGCTTCTATAAGTTCCCCGTAATAGGCACGACTTGCAAACCCCACGATTTTTTGGTCAATGTGGTGAGGAACCAGCAATCTTACGCGCACACCACGAGCCACAGCTGTCTTTAATGCCATGATAATATCTATTTCTGGTACAAAATAGGGTGTTGTTATATCAATAGTCTTTGTCGCCTGTGTTATACATATAAAGTAAGCTTGCCGAATAACTGGAGTAGAGATTCCAGGGTTTCCTTCCAACGTATGCCCATGCACAGTGAAATGTCGTAAAGCATCGGCGATTGTCGATGCTTTATCACTATATGTATCAGGCAATTTATCAGACTCATTATGAGAAGAGTTCAATCTTTTCCGATGAATTAGCTGGGGATTTGATATGCTTAGGTACAGCCAGAAACCAAGGATAGGCAACACGAGGACGATTATTATCCAATTCAAAGCCTCCGCAGGCCGACGAACTTCCCAAATCGCTTTGAATAACATGAAGAACGTATGAATATTTACGCTCATATGACCGCAAATACGGAAGAAAAGGCCTCCCACCAGTTCAGTAAACTGATGAAAGACCTTCTCTGATAAGATGGTTTTTGTGAAAAAAATGAACATTTTTTGCTTCCTATGAGCAAAATTATGAGCATTTATCTTTATTCCACTTAAAAACCCCTATATACAAAGCTTTCTTTATTAAAACAATCATACAAGTTTGCACTACAATAGAATTTCTTTTGTATCATCTAATTTTTTAATACTAATGGGTTCGGATATTTCAAAAGCCAACACTGCTGGACTAAGGAGGAATATTAATTTAAATTTAGTATAACAAATAACTACACACCACAGCACTTTTTGTATTTTTTCCCACTCCCACAAGGACAAGGATCATTTCTTTTAGGCTTTTCCACTGGCAATTCAATTTTATTGCTATTTATTTCCGGACTTCCTTGTAAAACTGCCTTTCCCGCTTCCTTCATCTCCTTATATCGCTTTTTTAATAGCTCCATTGCTTCTGCACTATCTTTTAATGAACCCTTAACAATCTCATCCACTTGTCTCTTAGAAATACCATAGATATCAAGAATCTCATACCTTTTCCTTTTCAAAGATAATCTTATAGCAAACTCAGAATCATTATTTTCGCTTTCTGTAAAGATAAGAATAACATCATCACATTTGCAACTTGGATTCATACAATACTGATCATGCATAATATATTTTATATCATTTACTTCAGTTCCTAAGACAAGCCCTTTTTTCTCTTCAAACACATCAAAATAACTAAAGGTATTACCACTTAAAATATCAGATTTTCCCATAGTTTCCACTTTTTTATCATTCCTATTTTCAGTCTATTAAAAAATGCATTCAAAGAACGATCCACTATTGAACATTATCTGTATGACCAGAACCATTCTTGATATAAATCTATCCATTTAAAATTCTTATGTCCTTCATCCAATTTGATGCTAGCTAATGGCAGTATTACTTTTTTTCTACCCAACCTGCCTTCAACAAGAATTCCATAATTTTCGTCTACTTTCATCTCTTGGTCTAAATGAATACAGCTGACTTCAAATTCTGCGATTTCTAAAGGGCCAACTTCCTCTTCATATATCGCAGTAAAAGGAAATATCATATGTTGTAATAGATATTCATAAAAACTCATTAAACTTGTCTCTTTTACATTGAGTAATTTGTCCATATAACTTGCATTATATTTATTACCTCTCTCTAAACCGCTTATTCCTAATATTTGGGCAGCTTGAATTTCCCATTCTTCGATTTCAATCTGCTGATCATTCAAAATATCTTGAGGAACGATTAATCCATTTACTATTGAAAGGTTATTAAAAGGACTACCTTGAACAACTGACTCTATCGAGAAATTACTATCAAAATAGGTCATATTAAACATATCTCTAATTTTCTTCGACTTTTGCGAAGTCGTACTTTGCTTGGTGCCAAAATACTCAAAAATTTCTGTAGCAGACACATATGGTTGACTAGATTTATCAAATAAAAAATTAATCGTTCCCAAAGCATGGATTACTGCCGCAGCCCATATTTCAATACGGCCTGACAGGAATGGAATGTCTCTTTTTCTAGCCATTTTGTTTATTAATTTTTCAATTACTCCCTCATATTCTTCATTTAAAAATTGCTTACTAAACTCAATTGTTAATTTCAGTAATTCTGCCTTCTTTTCCTCTATCTTTTCTTTTGGTTTAGTCATACTCCACAACCTCTATTCTATTAGTCTGCTCTTAAAGTAGATTTTCTTAATTAATAGGAGAATTCGTTATCCTTTTCGTTATGACACTTTTTACATCTAAATCATAATCGATCATCCAGTCAATTTTTTGCATAATTTCATCTAGATTTTCTGATTTATAATAACCATAGACAGGACACTTATCCAGCTCCAGCTGTAATACTTTCTTCTCCCGTGAGTCCTTTAAGATTTTGGCAAGAAGTGTTCTTCCACCTTTAGCAATAATTTCATCAGCTGCTCTCAATATGACTTTTATTTCTTCATCAGATAATCGATCAGCCTTAGATTTCATCAAAATGGTAAGTCCTCCTCATCAACCCAGTGATCAGAAACAATCAGTTTTTGTTGTTTTTTGGGCTTTTTTTTTAATTCTTCTCTGAGGGCAGGCTTAAATGTAATGACCCTATTGAACTTCTCCTCATATAGATCACGAATCCATACTTTTACAGGTGCTTTCCATAGCTGATTAGGCGTGGGGATATTTTTAATTAAGCTCTTAGCTGTCATCCCCAACTCCTTAGCCATTTGTAGATCAGTCTCATTCAATTTGCATCGTTTTTTGGCCTCTGCCCAAGCTTGTGAATTCCTTTTTGCCACCAACACCAAATCCTTCTTTTTAGACAATAAATTGTGAAAGATATTCTGCAATATAACTCATTATCCTTTTGTCCACCCACTAAACTTTTAACATTTTTTATCACTGTTCAGATTTTCAACTCCCACAACATTTCTTAAATTTCTTCCCGCTCCCACATGGGCAAAGATCGTTTCTCCCCACCTTTTGACGGGTTTGGAGACTAATGACCTCTCCTTTTTTATTAGGCAAAGGCGGTAATGCCTTCTTTTCCTGAGCGAATAGCTCTTCCGATGTATATCCCTTTAAATACCATTCCCTCGTATTATTCATAAGAAGAACAACGGCATCCATCAGTCTTTGCACTACTTCTAAGCTTTCGAATGTCAGTTGAGTCTGTAAATATTGAAGAAGCTGACTAGGTTGATTGCCTAATTTCGCATGCATAATACAGTCCTCAACAAACTCCTTCGCCTCTTGTTTTGACATCCGATACTCTTTCGTAAATAGAGATAAAGGTTGAGAATAACCTTTTGGACACTCCACATAGTCGTTTCACCTGCTTCAAGGAGCTGTTTCTTCGAGAATGGATAGTAATCAATATTCTTTCTAGATGCCTGCTCCTCTAAAATAACTAAAGGGTCTAGCAGTAATCTTTATCCAATCCGTATTCCGCTTAACATCTGTAAGTATCGTTTCGTCTTGAATAATTTTCACTAGAGAAGGCAATAATTCCAAAGGGATTATGACGATTGTATTACCATTTTGAAAACTAGTAAACATAAAACCAGTTTTATGGAGATACTACATCTCCTCGATTTCTAGATTGTTTGCGCTCATAACTCCATTATTGGCAATGATATTTTTTATTAAAAATAATCGTCGCTCATCGAACTGACTGATAATATTTCTGAAAAGAACAGGGATTGCCTCTGCCAAAGATTGAATTAACTCCGCCTTTTTCATCGAGCTTATATTTTTAATTTGCAGCTTTTTCCGGATGTCTTGAAGATCTGCGACTTTTAATGCGGATAGCGCTTCCTTTAATGAAGCTATTCCTATTATTTTATTCTTTTGATTCTTGTTTTTATTTACCCCTTTCACATTGCGTCCACCTCTGACAATATCAAAAGCCACGGCAACTCCTTACTAGCCATCTTTTTCATCGCATTTTTATTTTTTCATTTTATCACGCATGTGCTTAATATGAACACTTGAAACGGGGCCGACTACTCTAAAAGTAACTTTCTTATCCCTCCAACTAAACTTTCATATATAAAAAAGAAGCTTCCCATAAGTTGGCTCAACTTATGAGAAGCTTCTATAATTTGTTAACATTCCACTCTCATCTTACATAAAGCCCTTATATATCAAGGGTTTGAGGGCGTTTATTACATCATGCCGCCCGTAGTCTGCTAGAGTGTAATATTGTTAACATCGAGTGCAAAAAGTGCGGTAAATCAACGTTTTGGATATTGCTTACTGTAATATCTTTAACGTTGAGTTACCGTTTATTATGGAAGTGTGTCGGGAAGATGTTAGCAAAATGTTAGCATTTTAGTACGGAATTTCTATTAATAAGGTAGAATTAATCACATTTAAAATTGCACTTAAACAAAGAATTATAAAAAAATCAATTACCATAGCACAGATTTTCGTAACTCCTTATCGCTAGTTCAATTAGAAAAGTAGAAAATTTTCTCTAAAAGTAATTTTTTATTAACTTAGAATTTAGATACTGACCTGTTAATGATTTCTTTACCTTAGCCACCTCTTCCGGTCTTCCCTCAGCGATGATATATCCTCCGGCCTCTCCACCTTCAGGGCCTAAATCAATAATATAATCTGCACATTTTATTACATCTAAGTTATGTTCTATTACGATTATTGAATTTCCTTTATTTACCAGTATTTCGAAAATAGAAATTAACCTTTTTATATCATGAATATGTAGACCTGTTGTTGGTTCATCAAATATAAATACATCATTTCCAGAATCTTGTTGATAAAGATAACTTGCCAACTTTATTCTTTGAGCCTCACCACCAGATAAGGTAGTTGAAGGTTGCCCTAACTTAATATAGCTAAGCCCGACATCAACGAGTGCTTGGAGTTTCCTTAATATTCTCTCTTCGTCATCAAAAAACTTCAATGCTTCTTCCACTGACATTTCTAGAACGTCTGCAATAGATTTACCTTTATAGGTAATTTGAATTATTTCTTCTTTATATCTGCTACCTTTACATTCAGGACAAGTAATGTAAAGATCAGAGACGAAGCCCATGTCAAACTTTAAATATCCTTCACCTTTACATTCTTCACAACGCCCACCTGTAACATTAAAACTAAAATCACTCTTATTAAAATTTTTTTTATCAGCTTTTGATTTTTGCTCATATAAAACACGTATATCATCAAATACACCTGTATATGTAGCTGGAGTGGATCGAGGTGTTCGGCCAATAGGTGATTGTGTCACTCGAATAACCTTACCAACTTTTTCCACACCTTCGATTTTACTAAACCCACTCAGTTCCACTGTAGAATTTTTTCCAGATCTAGATGATAATGCTTTGAATAATAGTTCATTGACCAATGTACTTTTTCCAGATCCTGATACACCCGTTACCGCTGTCAGAACACCTAATGGAAATTTTGCATCAATTTCTTTTAAATTATTTTCCTTACAATTATAGATGGTTACAAATCCATTCTCTTTTCTTCTATTTTTCGGAATATCTATATTTCTTTGACCTGATAAATACTGACCTGTTAAGGAGTTTTCATTATTACTAACTTCATCCGGAGTACCTATTGCAAGGATTTCCCCTCCACCATTACCAGCTTCTGGACCTATATCAATAAGATAATCAGCAGACATCATAATTTCTTCATCATGCTCTACCACTATTACAGTATTACCACCATCCATCAGCCTTTTCAACATTCCAATGAGTCGTTCATTATCTCTTTGATGAAGACCAATAGATGGTTCATCTAATACATATAAGATACCCGACATTTCCGAACTAATTTGATTTGCTAACCTCAACCTTTGGATTTCCCCACCCGATAAGGTTGCAATTGATCTATCGAGTGATAAATACGAAAGTCCAATTTGTTTCATAAAATATAATCTTTTTTTTATCTCATCTATAATTAAAGATGCAACTTTTTTTTCAACGTCATCTAGATAATTTAAAATCTGTTTATCAAAAAACTCGAATACAGATCCAACTGATTGTCTAGTAACTTCTCCTATATTGAGACCTGCTATAAGTACATTTAAAGTATCCTTATTTAACTTGAACCCTTTACAATTCGGGCAACATTTTTCAATCATAAAACCTGTTAATTTTTCTTTTTTACTCTCAGAAGGAGTTTCTTTATACATTTTTGATAAATCATTTATTGCTCCCTCAAATAAAACAGTTCGTGTTCGATTTTTCCCCTGATAATTTTTATAACTAATTTTATACTTTCTATCTTGAATTCCATAAAGAAGTATCTGAATGATTTCTTTATTAAGATTGCCAATAGGTTCATTCATATCAATATCTAAATCTTGACAAACTTTATCTAACAGTTTTATATAGTATTGACTTTTTTCTTCACTCCACGGTAAAATCGCACCTTCATTTAAAGAAAGACTGCTATCCATTAAGAATTTAGGCTCAATTTCTAAAATAGTTCCTTTTCCTTTACAATCTCTACAGGCACCATAGGGACTATTAAAAGAAAAATGTTTAGGTTCCAAATCTGTCTTTTTACCACTCTGATCCTTACCTATCCTAGCAAATAGTAATCTCATATAATTATGAATATCCGTAATTGTAGCAACTGTAGATTTTGGATTCCTATTAGTATTGTTCTGACTTAGTGAAACGGCTGGGGATAAACCTTTGATGGAGTCTACATCTGGTTTTGGCATTTGATCAAAAAGTTGTCTATTATTGAACGATAGCGCCTCGATGAATCTTCTTTGACCTTCCGCAAAAATAGTATCAAAGGCCAAGGATGACTTACCAGAGCCTGATAAACCTGTAATAACTGTCAGCCGGTTTTTAGGTATATTGACACTGATATTTTTTAGGTTATTTGTTCTCGCTCCTTTTATTTGAATAAAATCATTATCTAACACTTCGGTTAACCTCTTTTCTATAGGTATTTACCATTAATTCCACACCATTCACAATTATCATCATTTGTGATATTCATATATTTAACATCCATAGAATAAATATCGAATTCTCCACGTCTATTAATATTTGCTGGTTTTATTACTTTGCTCAGCACCTTAATTGCTTCCATTGCCGCTATACTTGCAGAAATAGCACAAATCGGTCCAAAACTTCCTATTTTCCTATTCTCTATGTGTAATTTCCTCAAATTAGAAGTGTCGATCTGATTAATTTCATAAAGCTTAGTTTCAAAGCATTTTACACAAGCTGACCTAAAGGGAATAATCGTTTGACCTATTAAAGATAGATGCAAATTATATCCTCCTGCAATAATATGTGGTATGCGATATTTCATACAACTTTCACCAATCCACAAGGCCGTTTGGTCGACTGTTGGTATATCAGCACAGTTAATAACTAAACTTGCATCTTTAACATATTCATCAATTCCAGTTTCATCAATATATTTATAGACTTTATTTACAGAGATTTGCGAATCTATTTCAAGTAAATTTTTATGGACAATATCTATTTTATTTTTCCCTATATCATTAAAACCAAAGCTTAGTTGTCGATGTAAATTAGTTTTTTCAACTATGTCAGCATCTATTAATGTAAAGCTTTTGACTCCAGACTGTGCAAGTTGAAAAGTCACCCAAGTTCCTACCGCGCCAAGTCCCACAATTACCACATGAGAACTCCTTATGGTATTCCAAACTTTTATCTTTTCATCATTTACCGATACATAATCCTCAATAAAATTTAACACCCTTCGAAAGCCTGTATAATCATCCTTGTTCCATTCCTTATCTGCATCAATAATGACATTTTTCCTTTCTAAAAAGTTTAACAATTTGATCATATTTTCTTTAGCTAATGAATCCAAATTATATTCTTGGCATATTTCATTAATATCACTCATACCATCCAATGATAAAATCAGGTTAATAATATTTTCATTTGGGACTCTCATCGTTACTTGTCTTCGCGTATTCGTTAGAAAAAACTCTATCACATTTTTTTCGTGTACAACTGAAGAAACAGACGATCTAATTTTAGGCTTCCTCATAAACAATCTCCCCGCATGTTTTACAATTTTCATCTCTCTTTACATCTAAGTAAGTTATATCCAGAGTATCAAATAGAAACTCCCCTCTAGATTTACCATACGTTCTAAAATCGGTTAAACCAGCTATGTACTTGATAATTTCAATTACACCATAGCTTGCAGAAAATAATGACATGCTAGATAATCCACCGATTTCTTGATAACGTTCCTTTACTGGATGCGGCTTAGGTTTCCATCCTTTTAAGGCCTCGGCAAAATAATCTGCGTAACAATCTACACAAGGAGTCAAACCCGGTATAATTAACTCCCCAGTACTTGCTAGGTGTGCATCAAACCCTCCAGCTATATAATGCGCTTTTCTTTGTTTTATACATTCGCGTGAAATTTTTAATGAAGTATGACCAATATAAGGCTCATCAGCAGTATTAACAACAAAATCCGCCTTACTAATTAAATCGGTTATATATGTATCAGCACTAGTGTTGCATAAATAATTTCGTAATTTTCAGTTTAATTATATTCTCTATTTAGAGCCAAAAAAGTAAATACCCAACAAAGGTGGCTCCATCCATTTGGAAATTTATTTACAATTAGACCTGTG